>JAOPYM010000537.1 GCA_025964615.1 Actinomycetes bacterium | reverse complement strand
AGGTGGTCTCTCGGCTTCGCCTGAGCCGTCCCGACCGGACCGGGGCCGAACGGACCGTCGAAGCGTCCGTGCGGCCCCGGCCCTTCGGCCGGCGAATCAGCCGCCCGTGGACTCCGCGTGCTTGGTCACGCTGATGCCTTGCGCGAAACGCACGATCTGGTCGTTAGTGAGGCCCACCGACTTTGGGACCTGTACCAGGATCTTGTGGCCTGCGGCGTCGGGGAAGATAAGCCACACGGCCTGCATAGCACTGTTCCCCCCCTTGGGGGACCCCAGCTGGCCCTCCTTGCCGTGGATAGTGACTTTCGTCACCGGCGAGTCGCTGGGCAGTCGAGACATTCCCTGGAGCATGACCACGATTTGGCCCTCGAGGCTGACCAGTTGCCCGCCGGCGGGAACCTTCTTCACCCCCGGGAGTTTCCCGGGCGGCGCGACCATGAACGCCGCCGTGCTCGACGAAGTCACGTGCCAGCCCGCCGGCACGGTGTTGACCTTGAAACCGACCGGCTGGGTGCCGGTATAGGCGGCGAGCTGCAGCCGTAGCGCCTGCGCCGTCGCCCTGGGACCCTCGACCGTCGCGCTGGGACCCTCGACGGTCTTTCCGCCGGTACCGGTCGTGGCGACCACCACTGCGGCGGCCGTGACTCCGGCCGCGGCGATCAATCCCACCCCCCAGAGCGGTCGTACGGCGCGGCGCGCCTGCCGGGGGGTCTCTGTGTTCTGCTCTCTCAGTCCAGCCATGGCCGTGGTCAGCTCCTTCTCGCGGGTGCCGGTCGGGATAGGGGCGCCCGGGTCCAGGTGTTCTGGACGGGCCTCGGTGAGATGCCGCAGCACGTCACGTGTCATGACGCTTCCTTTCGGGCAGTCACTGTCTCTCGGGTGATCGGCACCGGACGGCGTACGGGTCGTACCGCTTCAGCAGGCGGCTCGGCCGGATGCTCCATCAACGCGGTGAGCCGCTTGCGGGCCCGGTGCAGCCGTACGCGCAGCGCGGTCGAGGTGCAACCCACGACCTTGGCGGCATCCCTCGGGGCGAGCCCCTGCCAGGCGACCAGGATCAGGATCTCCCTGTCGTCATCGTCCAGGAGCGCCATCGCCCGGAGCACCGCAAGCCGTTCGGCCACGTTCTCGGCGATATCGACCCCTCGAGGCTCGCCCCAGCTGCGCTGCTCGGCGGCGAAGGACTCGCGGCGTACCTGCGCGCGGATGTTGTCGCGCAGGACGTTGCGGGCCACCCCCAGCAGCCAAGGCAGCGACGGCTCGGGCACATCGTCGAGACGCCGCCAGGCGATGGCGAACGTCTCGCTCACCACATCGTCCGCGACCTGCCGGCCCGCCCGGCTGACCACATAGGCCCACACGCGCTGGCGACAGCCGTCGTACATGGTGGTGAAGCGTTCGGCGTCGGTCACCGCCTACCCCCATCCGTTCCGGTGTACATGTCACCAGGAAGTGGTCCCAGACCCCCCATCGTTACCGGCAGCACCACATTCGTTGTTCGCCCCGGACGCGAAGAAGCCACCGCAGACCGACGTCATTTGCCTGGACAGCACCAAGAGGCCGCCCGGTTGCCGCACCGCAGCCAGGCCTCCATCAGCAAGCTGGAGACCGGTCAGCGCGGCATCCGCAGACCCGGCCTCAGCGAGTGAGTTCCAGCAGGTCCTCGATGACGTCGAACAGCTCGTCACGGTCCACGTCTTGACCTGGCTGTTCGGCGGTGAGCTCGTGGTCTGGGCGCTCGTCCTGGCCTTCGTTGCCGACGCGGTCGGTGGACAGTGCGCCGTAGGCGGTGGATCGGGAGATCTTCAGGGTGCGGGCGGCTTCGGTGACGCTGATCCCGCCCTCGACCATCTGGCGGAGCTGGCGGAGCTCGGCCGGACCCACGGCCCGGGGCCGGCCCATGCGTTTCTTGCCGGGCAGCATCTGCCCGGACTCTTCCCGCCGGCGGGCGGCCGCGATGCCCTCGGTTTGGCGTTCGGCGCGCAGCTCGGCCTCGTATTCGGCGGCGGCCGCCAGGACCGCGAACATGAACCGGCCCTCCTTGGTGCCCAGGTCGAAGTTCTCCGTCAGGCTGACGACCTTCACGCCGCGCTCGCGTAGCTCGGTGACGACGGTCAGCACGTGTGCGGCGGACCGTCCGAACCGGTCGGACTTCCAGAACACCAGGGTGTCGCCGGCCTCGAGTTCGGACAGGCAGGCCCGCCACCTCGGCCGGTCGACCCCGCGCCTTCCCGACATCGCTTCCTCGAACAGCACGTCGTACCCGTGCTCGAGTAGGGCGTCGAGTTGGAGCTGTGGGTTCTGGTCGCGGGCTGAGACCCGGCAGTAGGCGATCGTGCGTCCCATGTCGTCCTCCAAGGCCTGCGTCCGGATACGTATACTTTCTCGGACACGATAGCGACCAGCACGAACACCGTCCAGAAACCTCTATCTGGAAAGGTCGGCTATCGGCGAGCCTGGCGCTGCGGCTCGCTGAGGAGGTCCACACGGCCGCGCCGCCCGGCTAACGATTCCGCGTGCTGCTCGACCCGGCCGGACACCCCTTCTGCCTCGCCACGAAGGCAGCTGCGGCCGCGCCAAGCCAACCACCATCATCACGAAGAGCGTCCACATAATCATCCGCGAACTCATCGTCGCCGGCACCCACGAGGGCCTGGCCGCCGCCAAGGCCCGCGGCCGCACCGGCGGCCGGCCCTCGGTCGTGAATGAGGACATCCTGCGCGCCGCCCGGGACATGCTGCCCAACCCCGAGCACTCGGTCACCTCGATAGCCAAACTCCTCGGCGTCTCCGTCGGGACCCTCTACAACCACATCCCCGACCTGCGCGAGCTGCGGCCCGCAACCCAGGAGCCAACTCGGATCATCCAGCCATAAGCAACCCCGCCGCACGCACCAATGACGACGCCGTCTTCCTTGCCGCCGCTGAAGGTCTCGGTGTGGCTTTGTCGATGGTCGGGGGCACCGTTTGTCTTCGGGTTGCGGCACCAGCTGTTGATCTTCCTGGCCGTGGATGTCGATGATTTCGGACACCACCTGGGGCCGACGCGGCTGTCAACGGCCGCACGCTGCTGATGGGCTCAGCCGGTGCTGGTCTTCCAGGGATGGGGAGGCTTGTCTGCGAAGTCGGGGAAGACCGGGCATTGGATCTGATCGGTCGTTAGTTTGACGAGCAGCTCAGCGGCCGAGCACGGGTACTCCCACCAGTCGTCTTCCTGGGAGTCCCGGGTCTGCACGATGACGGGCCAGCCGTCAGGGTCGCCGACCATC
>JAOPYM010000506.1 GCA_025964615.1 Actinomycetes bacterium | reverse complement strand
CTGGAGTAAGGACTCCCCGTGACCGGATAGCGTCTCAGAGCTGTAGGAGGATCCACGAGCTGAGGGGCACTCGGATGGGTAAGGCCGTCGAACACCTCGTCGCCGAGGCGGTGCACGCCCTGCAACGCAGGGACGAGCCGGCCTTCCAGCACTGCGCGGACGAGCTGACCGTGCACCCGTCGGTCACCGGTACCCCTGCCGCGGACCGCCATCTGACGATGTCCCTGCAGCGCGGCGTCACGGACGCCTGGAAGCGTGGCTGGCAACCCGCCGATCTGGTCCGGCACGCCGGGCGGGAACTCGGCGCCGAGCATGCGGGCCTGACCACCGACATGGTCGCCGCCGAGCTGCGCGCCTACTCCGCGGTGACCCTCGACGAGCAGTGGGAACAGCAGCTCGCCGCGCTCGGCGCCCAGGTCTGGTGGGAGCACGACGACGACCACCTGCGCGAATGGTCGGCCCGGCGGAGGATCGCCCGGCCTGTCACGATCTCCTGCGCGCTCGAGCTGCTCCATCTGCTCACCGTCCTGCCCCGGCTCGCACCGCTGGGCCCGCTCCCCGGCGCGGCGCGCCGGACCGTGCGCACTCCGGCGCACGCGGTCGACCAGAAGATGCTCGGCCGGGTACGGGCGCTGCTGGCCAAGGCCGAGTCGACCGAGTTCCCCGAGGAGGCAGAGGCGCTGAGCTCGCGGGCCCAGGAACTGATGACCCGGCACAGCATCGACCACGCGCTGCTGGCCGCCGACACCGGTGTCACGGACGGACCGGGCGGCCGCCGCCTGCCGGTGGACAACCCCTACGAGGCTCCGAAGGCGGTCCTGCTCGACGTCGTGGCGAGCGCCAACCGGTGCCGCGCCATCTGGCACCGGGAGCTGGGCTTCTCGGCCGTGCTCGGCTTCCCCTCCGATCTGGACGCCGTCGAACTGCTCTACACCTCCCTCCTCGTGCAGGCGACCACGGCCCTCGTGCACGCCGGTTCCCGCCAGGACCGGCTCGGCAGATCCAGGACCCGGACGTTCCGGCAGTCGTTCCTCGCCGCCTATGCGAGCCGCATCGGCGAACGCCTTCAGGAGACCAACGGCGAGGTGGTCAGGCAGGCCTCGGCCGAGTCCGGCAGGGACCTGCTTCCCGTGCTGGCCGCGCGGGACCTGGTCGTGGACCGGGCGGTCGAGACCATGTTCCCGAAGCTCAAGCAACACCGGATGGGCTCGATTCGCGACGGCGAGGGCTGGGCCGCCGGCCGTGCGGCGGCCGACCTCGCCAGCCTCACCTCCCACTCCGAGGTCACCGGGCTCGGATAAGCCGATCCGGCCTGAGTTCTGCACGTGCACGGTTAGATTGACCGGTGTGGCGGTCCTCTACCCGTGGGAGCAGACGTGACGCGTGGGACATGGATCGGCCACCCCGGCCTGCGCGGCAGCCCCGACGTCATCCGGCTGTCGGCGAGCCAACTGGACCAGACCGACGGGCGGTGCCGCGAGTTCGCAGCACTGAAGGCCCGGCCGCAGGTGTGGCCCGAAGTGTCCGAACGGCGGCGCTACGCCCCGTGGGAGGCGTTCCCGCTCGGCCTGGTCATGGCGGCGCTGGACGCGGTGGAGTTCCGGGATGCGGATCTGGACGAGGCCGTCACGCACGCCGTCGAGGAGAGCCGTTCGCCGCTGCATCCTGGTGCCGCCGCCTGGGTACGGCACGCATGCCATGCCTATGCGGAGGCCTCAGCATGGATCGACGACTCCCTCGCAGGTGAGGGTGTCGTACTCCTGCCCGAGGCGCAGCCCCGGGTCGTACAGCACCGGTCCGCGGCTGAGCTGCGGATGCTCACCGCGTGGGGCCGGTGGTACGCGGCGCAGGACGGATCGGTGCGGGAGTTCCGGCGGCTGCGCCTGCGCCGCCCGGGCCCGGCGGGCGCGCCGGGCACCCACGCGATGGCGCTGGTGACGGCGACCGGCCTGCGGGCCGTGGGCTCGGTCTACCGCGACCTGCCCGTCGAGGTCCGGCCCGACGCGGCAGCGCCCGTACGGGTGCGGGTGGTCGAGGTGGCACTCGATCTGGACGTGCTGCCCAAGGTCCTGGTGGACGCCACTCCGGAGGAGGTCCGCCGGTCGTACCACGACCATGCCCGGCCGATCGCGCTCGACGTGACCGTCGGCGGTGACCGTACCCCCGGTTCGGACTGCGCCGAGTGCAAGCTCAGGGCGACCTGTGACACGCTCCCCAACACGCCCGGCCTGCTCGGCCTGGCCGACCGCGGCACCCACCGGCGGACCTGGTCGGTCAGCACGGGGCGGCAGTACCAGATCTGCCCTGCCCAGGCGCACCTGCGAGAGCTGCGCCTGCCCAGCGAGCGCGGCGAGGACCATACCTCGGTACGGCGCGGGGTCCTCGTCCACGAATGGCTCAGGATCGCGCACGGCCGTGAGCGCCCGTGCACCCCCGCGGACCTGCCCGAAGACGGGCCGGGGTTCGCCGGGGAGTTCATGACCCACGGGGAATACCGCGAGATCAGGCCGTTCCTGCTCGCGCACCTGGAGGTCTGCCCGCTCACGGCCTCCTGCACGGACGTCCGGCCCGAGCCGACCGTCGCCGCCTTCGATCCCCTGGCCGACGTCCTGGTGATTGCCAAACCGGACCTGCTCCGCAGGGTGGACCGCCGGGTGGTCTACCGGGAGCAGAAGACCACCCTCAGCCCGGACCGGTTCGAACCCGGCGACGCACTGTCCCGGGTCCCGCAGCTCGCGCTCGCCGTCTGCCTCATCGCCGCCGGGGTGTTCGGCCCGGGCGGCGGGACCGTGGAGCTGGAGGTGATGAGCCCGCAGCGGGCCTTCGTCCTGTCCTTCGACATGGCCGACCCCGCCATCGTGGCCCAGGCCCGCGAGGTCGTCACCGGCCTGGTCCGCGACTGGCACCGCGACACCGGCTTCCTGGCCCGTCCAGGCCGCTGGTGCACCGGTTGCCCCGTCGCCCGCTGGTGCCCGGACCGCGCCGACGGCGACACCTCGGGGCCCATCGAGGTCGACGGGGTACGGATCGACCCGCGCACCGGCGAGGTGCTGAGCGCGCAGGCCGCGGTGAGCATCCGCGCGGAGGCGGTGGCGGAATCGATCTCCGACCCGGGCACCGCCGACGAGGAACCGCCCTTCTGAGCGCCCGGTCGACGGCCGCCTCCTGGCAGCCTGAGTCCCATTTTGCCGCCTTTCGGCAGATCCGCATCAATACAGCAGATGTCATCGGGCGTCAGGTGCTGTCACGGACGATGAGCTCCGGCTGGAAGATGCGGGACTGGGGGTACTGAGGGGAGATGATCTGTTCCAGGAGCAGTTCGGCCAACTGTGCCGCCATCGCCTCCACCGGCTGGCGGACGGTGGTGAGGGGTGGGTCGCAGGCCAGGGCGATACTGCTGTCGTCGAAGCCGACCAGGGCGAGGTCCTGCGGGATGCGACGGCCGGCTCGGTGCAGGACGGTGACGGCGCCGAGGGCCATCAAGTCGGAGGCGACGAAGACCGCGTCGGTGTCCGGAGCCCGTTCCAGCAGCGTACGCATCGCGGCGGCACCGCTGACCTGGGTGAAGTCCCCTTCGGCACAGCCTGACTCGGAGAGGTCGTGGTGGGCCAGCCGCTCCCGGAACGCGGCCAGGCGCTCCCGGCCCGACGAGCTGTCCTGGGGGCCGGTGACGGTGGCGATGCGCGTGTGCCCCAAGGCGACGAGGTGGTCGACGGCGAGGAACACACCGGCTCGCTGGTCGACCTCGACGAAGCTGAGCGGCAGCGGTTCGGGCGGCCGGGCGGCCAGGACCGCGGGCACCTTGGCGCGGGCGAGCTCGGCGGGCAGCGGATCGTCGGCGTGGGTGGACACCAGGATGACGCCGTCGACATGCCCCTGTCGCAGGAAGCTGAGCAGCTGCCGGCGGGAGGGCTCGTCGTCCACGAGGGCGAGGACCAGCTGTACGCTGCGCGGCCGTACGGCCTGGGTGACCCCGTTGACGACCCGCCCGAAGAAGGGGTCGAAGAAGATCTGACCTGCGCTCATGTCGGACACGGCCAGGGCGATCGAGCCGGTGCTGCGGGTCACCAGCGACCGCGCGGCCAGATTGGGCACGTACCCCATGGCCGCGATCGCCTTCTCCACCGACTTGCGCAGGGCGGGCGCGACCGTCGCCTTCCCGTTGACCACCCGCGACACGGTGGCCCGGGACACACCGGCGACCCTGGCGACGTCCTCGAGGGTGACCGTGCCATGGACCGTGTCGTCGGCAGGCACGAGTATCTTGTCCAAGGTGCACCCCGTCCCTGCTGTCCTGCCGCCCTTCCAGCGACCGGACGGAGCAGTCATCCGCAGGTCATTGCCTGCAAGCTACGGTACCTGTGCCTGGCCTGGTGCGACGAGTGCGCTGGTGATGCCGTCCAGCGCAGGGGCAGGCCCCGGGACGGTGTCCCGGGGCCTGCCGATCTGCGTCAGGGATAGGTCACGACGTCGCTCTGCCCCGTGGACGTGGAGCTGACCGGGTCCCCGGTGCCGTTGATCACCGAGTCGATCCCTCCGGTTCCGTTGAGGAACACCGTGAGGAGGTCGTGGAACTGGACCCCCGGGGTGTTCGGAGCCTGGAACGCCATGGCGCTGTGGATGTCCACTCCCTGGTTGAAGTAGGAGTAGCTACCCATCCCGTACCCCTGGAAGGAGGTCACGTGGTCGGAGACGTAGAACGCCGGGTAGCCGTTCTGGGTCGGGCCGGCCATCCAGGCGGCCTGGCTTGGCACCTCGTAGGGGTTCTCGTTCTGGAAGAAGATCACCTCACCGCCCTGGCCGTTCCAGACCGTCTCGTACTTCTGGAAGTGCTCGACGGCGAGACCGTACGCGGTGACGTTGTCACCGTTGACCACCACGCCGGTCGGGCCCTGGTCGGAGGTCCAGGAACCGGCGCCCGAGCCGTGGTCGGCGCGCCAGGCCCACACGTCGTCGATGATCGAGTTGTCACTGTTGTCGATCATTGCCGTCGCGGCCGTACCGGTCTCGGCCCCGCCGACCCGGAAGAACACGTCGTCGATGGTGACCGGGTCGGAGGCGTGGCTGACCTTCGAGCCCCGCACGCCGACCTGGAGCAGCGCGGGCGAACTCTGCGGCCCAGCATCGAAGATCATGCCGGAGACGTTCACGCCGTCCACGTCCGACACTTTCAGCGCCACGTTGCCGTCCTGCGGGATGAGCGTCGGGAACCCGATCCCGACGACCTTGGTGCCGGCCTTGGTCACCCTGAGGGCCTGCGGGACGTTGTAGACGCCGGGGGTGAAGAGCAGGTTGTCCCCGGCCTTCAGGGCCGCGTTGATCTCTGTCACCGTGGCCGACGGCTGGACCACGAAGAAGGAGCTCAGCGGCAGGGACGTTCCTGGAGTCTCGCCGTTGGCCCACGTGGGACCATTGGAGCTGTGCTGCACTGAAGGGACGAACACGTTGTAGTCGCCCGACGAGTCGACGTACAGGTACGGCGCCTCCTCGGTGACCGGGCAGGTGGCCAGAGTGGTGTACGGAGCCGCGCCGCCCGGGTGTCCGGAGTTTCCGGCGAACGACTGCGCCGGGGCACCCGGGTCGCCACAGAACACCTGGTTCCAGACCCCGTTGGTCCACCCGTCCAGGCTGCTGTCACGGGTGATGAACTGCTGCTGCGAGCCGTTGATGACCGTGCCCCCGGTGAACTGGGAGTCGGCGATGAAGCCGCCGCTGGCCCAGGCGGGAGAGCCGCAGTAGTCCATCAGGGACAGGTTGCCGTTGATGTGCACCCGCCGCATCGGCGCGGCCTGGGAGACCGCCCAGAAGTCGGTGTTCGAGTGGCACCCCGTCTTGCCGGTGACGTTGATCGTCAGGTTGGAGAGCGATCGCCAGAAGTTGGTGGTCGCGTAGCACTGGGACTGGTTGCCGTTCGTGCACTGGTTGTAGGTGTCGGCCGAGCCGTTGATCACGACGTCGCCGGGGTTCTTCCCCAGGCCCGCGACACTCTCGTAGAACCCGACGGAGAAGTTCAGCGGGCTGGCCTTCGACCCATAGGTGCCGGGCTTGAACAGCACGGCGTACCTTTGCGTGCCGAACTCGTTGCCGGCCTGCTGGTTCGCGATCGTGTCGAGGGTGTTCTGGATCGAGGTCTGCGGCATGGTCGGGTCGAACACGTAAACGTTCGGGCCGAGGCTGCCGCCGGTCGGCGGCACCGTCTCGCCTCCACCGTGGACGGCCGCGGCGGCCTGCGGGACAGCGCTCAGCGGTACGAACAGCCCGGCCAGCGCGATGAGGACCGCGAGCACGGCCGACCTCGCCCTGCCACGCACTCTGCCGCCGAGCGGCATGAGCGGCACAGAAGTCATGACTCTCCTAGCACGGTAGTAAACGGCGGCGTCCGCCGGTCACCGGTGGCGACCCTCGGACGCCGTACAAATCCCCCGAACTGAGAGAGCGCTCTCAGCAGGAGTATGTTCCGCTCGTGTCGCAGACCTGTCAATACGATGTGACATGGTCCTGGCCATCATCGCCAGCGGGGAGTTTTCTACTTATTTCAAGTAATACTTTAAGTAGTGACAGAACTCACATCGAGTGCCAGGATGCGGGCAGGGCCTCACATCGGTCCCGTACCCACCCCCCCACGCAGGAGAGTCAAGGGCAGGACCAGAGCGGCGGGTGCTCTCCCGCACAGAGATTCCTCGACCACCCCGCCAAACGAGATCTTCGCCGAGAAACGCACTGCTGCCCTGGCATGGGTGGCGGCGCATCGCAATCCCCGCCTGGCAGAGGAGATGCTCATGGAGCTCGATGCTCGAACACAGGTACGTCACCGTAGGCGCCCTCCTGTCCTCACGGTGGTGATCGCCGCGCTGGCGTTGCTCGTCGGCTGCGTAGCGATCGGTCCGACAGTTACGGCGAACGCCGTCGACGCCCTGCTGTCGCAGGGGAAGCCGGCGACGGCCTCGTCGGTCGAGAACGCCGGCACCCCGGCTTCGGCCGCGGTCGACGGCAACACCGGCACCCGCTGGTCCAGCGCCTTCAGCGACCCGCAATGGCTACAGGTCGACCTTGGCAGCACCGCCACCATCAGCCAGGTCACGCTCAACTGGGAAGCCGCCTACGCGAAGGCCTTCCGGATCCAGGTCTCCGCTGACGCCGCGACCTGGACCGACATTTACTCGACCACGACAGGCGCTGGCGGGACGCAGACCCTCAACGTGACCGGCACTGGGCGTTACGTCCGGATGTATGGCACTGTCCGCGCTACCGGGTACGGCTACTCGCTATGGGAGTTCCAGGTCTACGGATCAACGACTCCCTCCTCCACCTGTGGCACGACCAACGCAGCGCTGAACCACCCGGCGACGGCCTCGTCGATCGAGAACGCCGGCACCCCGGCTTCGGCCGCGGCCGACGGCAACACCGGCACCCGCTGGTCCAGCGCCTTCAGCGACCCGCAATGGCTACAGGTCGACCTCGGCGGCACCGCAACCGTCTGCCAGGTGGTCCTGAACTGGGAGAGCGCCTACGCCACGGCCTTCCAGATCCAGGTGTCCAACGACGCCACGACCTGGACGAGCATCTACAGCACAACCACCGGCACCGGCGGCACACAGACACTCACCGTCACCGGAACCGGCCGCTACATACGCATGTACGGCACCGCCCGCGCCACCGCGTACGGGTACTCCCTCTGGGAATTCACCGTCCACACCACGACGGGCCCGCCCCCGCCGCCGCCCGACGCGTTCTGGGGCGACACCTCCGGTATCCCCGCCGCCCAGAACGTCCTCATGCTCAAGATCTTGAACCGGACGAACGGCAAGTACCCCGACGACCAGGTGTACTGGAGCTACAACGGGCAGGTCCATTCGATCGCCCAACAGCCGTACTTCGACATGCCGGTGAACAGCGCTGGACGGATGTACTTCTATCTCGGCTCGCCGACCAGCCAGTACCAGGACTTCATCGAATTCACCGTCGGGGCGTCGGTATTCAACGGCAACACCACCCGGGTCGATGGGTTCAGCGTCAAGCTGGCCATGCGGCTGCATGCCCACGACGGGTACGACGCGTCCGTCGGCGAGGACTACAGCACCTTCCAGGAGGACCGCTCGGCCACTTTCCAGCGGTTCATCAACGAGGTGCCGACCGAGTTCAAGCAGCTAGCACAGGTCCAGGCCCCTTATCGGATCCCCGCCCCCGGCAACTCAAGCGCCTTCCAGCAGGGCGGGGCATACGCCAACTACTTCACCGCCTACGCGGCGTCAGTCGGCGTCTCAGCCACCACCTCCCAGGTCACCGGTTGCGCGGGCCCGCTGGCCGCAGACCCCGGGATGTGCGCCGCGCTCAACCGGCACGTCGCGCAACTGCCTCAATCGCAGTGGTCCAATCCCAGCCTGTATTACCAGGCCGCGCCTGCGAACTACTATGCCAAGTTCTGGCACGATCACGCGATCAACCACCTCGCTTATGGGTTCCCCTACGACGACTACGCCGGGCAGTCCTCTTTCATCTCACACGGCAATCCCCAGTACCTGCTGATCGCCGTCGGCTGGTAGTCGCACCGCGCGCCCTCATCTGAGGGCGCGCTCCCATCTATCCCTTCCGGTCATGTGGATCGGCCCGCGCATGATGCCCCCACCCACCGCCCTAAAGTTAGGGACTTTCATGCTGTTTGGGTAGATTCGACACGCTGATGTTGATGGTGTAAGTCGCGGTGGTGCCGTGTCCTTTCCGCCGTTGTGCGGCGGTGCGTGGGCCACCCTGTTTCGTCCGATGCGGTTGCGTGGGTGTGCGGCGATGTCGCTGACCAGGGCGTTTATCGCCTGCTCGGGCTGGTCGGTCGGGTCTGGCAGTGGCAGCACGGGGCGTCGGTGGCCAGGTGGGTGCGGGTAAGGCGCAGGACGGCGATGAAGGAGATCTCGTCGGGGTCGATGTCGGCCAAGGCGGCGGCGTGGGCGGCCAGGTCGCAGAGCGCGTTGTAGATGATCAGCAGTGCCCAGATCTCCTGGCGGGCCAGCGCGGGTGTCTGCCCGCGCAGCACGACATCGTTGCCGCGCAGGGTGCATTTCAGTCGATAGAAGGTGATCTCGACCTGCCAGCGCTGCGCGTAGGTCTGCGCGATCTCGATCGCGGGGGCGACCGCGGGGTCGAGCAGGGTGGTCAGCAGCCGGAGCCGGCTGGTGCGGGATTTACCAGAGGCGTCGGTGACCACCAGGTCGAACTCGACCATCCGGGCCACCACATCGTGGACCACCCCGAGTTAGTTGGAGACCTGACCACGAGGGAAGATCAACTCATGTCTCGTCAGTCCCCCTACCCCCCGGAGCTGCGTGGCCGCGGCGGCCATGCGCACCCATCTCGGCCGGGTCGAGGCCAACCTGCTCGGCTCCGCGTCGCCCGGATCGCTCGGGTTGTCCTCATGAAGGGCAGCGGCTGGCTGATCAGTTGCAGGCGGGCTCGCGGACCGGCGGCGCGACGCGGTCGGCGATGCGGTGCAGCAGCGCGGCCGTCCGGTTCCGCGCGGTCTCCCCGCGCACCACCGGGGCCCGGTACGGCACCCGGGGGGCGTTCGGGAGCGCGCTCGTGGCGAGGGTCGCCGTGGCGTTGACGGCGACGTAGTAGGAGAGGTACTCGTTCATGGTGAGCCACTTTCTGGATCGATTCAGAAACAACTCCAGCGTAGAGCACGTTTGTTTCTAAATCGATCCAGAACTACGGTTGCCGGCATGGCAAGCGTCACACTCAAGACGATCGCCGAGGCGCTGGGCGTCTCGCGGACCACAGTGTCGAACGCCTTCTCCCGGCCGGACCAGCTCAACCCGGAGCTGCGCAGGCGCATCCTGGAGGCCGCCGACGAGCTCGGCTACCCCGGCCCGGACCCGACTGCGCGCACCCTGCGGCGCGGTAAGGCGGGCGTCCTGGGGGTTCTGCTCACCGAAGAGCTCTCCTACGCCTTCGCCGACCCCTATGCGGTGGAGTTCCTGCGCGGCCTCGCCGAAGTCGCCGCCGAGGCCTCGACCAGCCTGCTGCTGATGGCCTGGCCCGGCGACGAGGCGGCCGAAGTGGCAGTGCGCGAGGCGATCGTCGACGGGTTCTGCGCGTTCTGCCTGTACGACGGCCACCCGGCCATCGAGGCCCTGCGGCAGCGGAGGCTCCCGTACGTCATCGTCGGCGAGCCGTACCTGCCCGGAGTGCCCTTCGTCGGGATCGACGACCGGGCGGCGGCAAAGGCCCTCTGCGCACACCTGCTCCGTCTCGGCCACCGCAGGCTCGGCGTACTCAGCACCCGCACGAAAGAAGGTCCGGGCGATGTCCACTTCGGCGCGGCACGAGCCCGCCTGGCGGGTTACCGGGATGCCTGCGAGGAAGCCGCGGTGGACTGGGACGGCGTGGTGATCCAGCAAACGGTCCACTCCCGGGAGGGCGGCCGGACCGGCGCGGCCCGGCTGCTCGATCTGCATCCGCGGCCTACCGCGATCCTCGCCACCACCGACCTGATCGCACTCGGCGCCATCCAGGCCGTCGCAGAACGTGGCCTGGAGGTCCCCGGCCACGTGTCGGTGACCGGATTCGACGATATCCCCGCCGCCGGGGAGGCCGGGCTCACCACCATCCGCCAGCCCAAGGCCGCAAAGGGCCGGACCGTCGGCCGCCTCCTCCTGGGCGGCACCCACCAGGGTGAGGCACCCCAGATCCTGATGCCCTACGAGCTCATCGCCCGCGCCTCCACCGCCGCACCCCCGGACTCGTGAAAATGATCATGGGCCCCGCGTTGCCGCAGGGCCCATGATCACTGGTGCGGAGGGTCAGCCGTTCAGACGGTAGAGCGTCCCGCTGCTGCTGGACGCCGAGGCGCCATATTCGGAGGCCTTCACGACCGTGCCGTTCTTCTTGATCCAGCTGGTGACCGCCGAGTTGTCACTGCCGCCGCGGTTGTCACTGCCGAGCAGGACGTACTTCAGCTTGCCGTCCTTGACGTACTGCTGGAGCTTGGCGACCGTCATGGCGGGATCACTGCCGGTGAAGCCGCCCATCGCGATGACCGGCTTGCCGGTCGAGAGGATCACCGAGGACGCGCCCTGCGCACTGGACACCGCGACCAGCCAGGTGGCGCTCCCCTGGTTCTGCTCCAGGTAGGAGATCAGCTGCGAGCTGACGCTGCCTCCCATCCCGCCGCCGCGCCTGGTCTGGCCGCCGGCTCCCGATGGCGCCTGGCCCATGCCGGCCGGGGCCGTACCTGAAGGTGCCTGCCCCATGCCGGCGGGCGCCCTGCCACCGAAGGGCCGCGACCCGCCGCCACCCATGCCGGGCATGCCGCCCATCCCGGAGGACGAAGAAGGACCAGCGGTCGGGTTCGTACCGTTGCCGGAGCCGCTCAGCGCCGACGAGGCGGCGAATGCGGCCGGGCCCGCCAGCGAACCGGCCAGGCCGAGGACGACAGCGCCGAGGACGAGCCTGCGCCGGGCACCCGGTGCCAGCAGCCCGATCACCAGGCCGGTGACGGCCGGAACGGTGACGGCCAGGATCAGCCAGGGCAGCCACGGATTCCACGACGGGGTACGGCGCAGCAGCACGAACGCCCAGCCCCCGGTGACCGCGACGGCGGCGGGGAGCGTCCAGGCGAGACGGCGAGGCGCAGTGAACATCGCGACGGTGCCCGCACCGATGAGCGCTGCGACCGCCGGGGCCATCGCGGTGGTGTAGTACGGGTGGAAGGTGCCCGCGCTCAGGCTGAACACCAGGAAGTGCACCGCCAGCCAGCCGCCCCAGAGCAGCAGCGCCGCCCTGGCCAGGTCGGTACGGGACCTGCGGCCGCGCAGCACGAGCGCGGCGACCAGCGCGATGACGGCGAACGGGATCAGCCAGGAGATCTGGCCGCCCATCGTCGAGTTGAACAGCCGGCCGAGCCCGGCGCTGCCGCCGAAGTTGGCGCCGTTGCCCATGCCTTCGGCGCTGCTGGAGCCGGTGGAGCCGCCGAAGACGCGGCCCAGGCCGTTGTAGCCGATGACCAGGTCCCAGACGGTGTTGTTCGTGCTGCCGCCGATGTACGGGCGGCTGGAGGCGGGGATCAGGTCGACGGTGATCATCCACCAGAAGGCGGAGACCGCCAGCGTGAGGCCCGCGGCCAGCAGGTGGCCGAGCCGGCGGAGCAGTCCGCCCTTGGCGCAGGCCAGGTAGACCAGCGCGAAGGCCGGCAGTACCAGGAAGGCCTGCATCATCTTGGTGTTGAAACCCAGGCCGACGAAGGCCGCGCAGGCCAGCAGCCAGCCGAGCCGCCCGGACCGCAGGGCATGCTGCAGCGCCCACGCGGCGAGCACCAGCAGCAGCACCAGCAGGGTGTCGGGGTTGTTGTCCCGGTTGATGGCCACCGTGATCGGGGTGAGGGCCAGCACCAGCGCCGCGATCACCGCGGCGGCGTGGCCGAACGAACGCCGGACTGTGGAGTAGAGCACTCCGACGGCGGCCACCCCCATGACGACCGAGGGTCCGACCAGGCTCCAGCCGTTGACCCCGATCACCCGGGCGGTCAGCGCCTGTACCCAGAGGGCCAGCGGCGGCTTGTCCACGGTGATGTAGTTGCCGGCGTCCAGCGAGCCGAAGAAGAACGCCTTCCAGCTGTGCGTGGCGGACATCACCGCAGCCGAGTAGTAGGAGTTCCCCGACTGCGCGGAGATCCCCAGGCCGTACAGGACCGCGGCCAGAGCGAGGATCGCCCAGAGCGCCGGGCGGGCCCAACGCGGGTCCCGCGGCCGGCCCAGGAACATCCGGGCGGCCCGGCCGCGGGGCCGCTCTCGGTGCTGGGCGCCTGGAGCGGCGGTCACGGGGGGTGCGAACTGCGTGGTCATGTCTCTCTCTTCCTCAGGCCTTCCTCAGGCCGCGATCTTGGTCATGGTGGCCTCGCGGCGGGACGGCAGCGCCACCCCGAACTCGCCCCGGCGGATGCGGCGGCGGACCCGGGCCATGCCGCGCAGGTCGTCCAGTGCGGTCTGCACCACGTCCACCCGGCTGTCTGGGTCGTCGACCCACTCGACGGGAACTTCGTGGATGCGCAGCCCCGTGCGCTCGGCGAGCAGCAGCAGCTCGGTGTCGAAGAACCAGGTCTCGTCCTCCACCGCGGGCAGCATCGCCTGGACGATCTCGGTGCGCCCCGCCTTGAATCCGCACTGAGCGTCGGAGAACTTCGCGCGCATGAGCGTACGGAGCAGCAGGTTGTAACAACGCGAGATGATCTCCCGCTTGAGCCCGCGCTCCACCCGGGCACCGCGGGCCAGCCGGGATCCGATGGCCAGGTCACTGTGGCCGGAGATCAGCGGCATCACCAGCGGCAGGAACCCCTTGAGGTCGGTGGACAGATCCACGTCCATATAGGCCACGACGTCGGCGTCGCTGGTACTCCACACCTGGCGCAGCGCCCGGCCCCGACCCTTCTGGTCCAGATGTACGGCCCGTACCCCGACCAGTTCGGCGCTCAGCCGCTGGGCGACCTCGAAGGTCGCGTCCGTGCTCGCGTTGTCGGCGACCGTGATCCTGAAGGCGTACGGGAGGGTGGCAGCCAGATAAGCGTGCAACCGGTTCACGCTGGCCGCGAGGACGCGTTCCTCGTTGTAGACGGGAATGACCACCTCGACCAGACGCTGGCGCGGGTCACGCCCGTCCCGGAACGCCGGTCCAAGATGCGGGCTCTGCGGAAACTCGATCAGCTGGCTCATGACACCAACAGTCGCCCGCCAGGCTATGGGCACAGTGATACGCCGATGAGGCCGGTGTCAGTGTTTCGGGCCCAGAAACGCCGTCACGCTCATCCCCGTCTCAGGAACTCAACGCCGTCCTCAGGAGCAGTGAGCCGGGACATGGAAATAATTGGCTAACGCTCGGCCACCGGGAGCCGATCACGCACCGCCGATCCGCGGCCGCCCCATTGCGGGGCGCCCAAGGCGGGTCATTCCGCCGCCAAAAGCCGTGTGCCTACGCCAAGAGGGTTTCGTTTCGTTCGATCTACGGCGAAAAGTGATGGACGCTGTTGACAGTCCACCCGTTGCCGCGACGGGCCGAACGCGCCTCCGTTCTGTCCAGTTCAGCGGACGGTTGCGTGGGCCAAACCCGCTTCCAGATAGCTCGTGACGGAGTCGCCGGCGGTGTCGAAACCCTCGCCAATGGTGGCCCCAGCGCGATACCGGTGATTGATTCCTTCGGCGATGACGGCCAGCTTGTAGTAGGCCAGTCCCATGTAGAAGTCCCAGTT
>JAOPYM010000479.1 GCA_025964615.1 Actinomycetes bacterium | reverse complement strand
AACGTCTTCATCGACTGTGACCGGATGCGGATCACCCGGCTACTGGTCAACCTGCTCGACAACGCCGAACGCCACGCCACCTCACAGATCACCGTCACCGTGCGAGCCGACGGACCTACCGCGATCCTGGAGGTCATCGACGACGGCGCCGGAATCGCGGTCGAACAGCGGGAGGTGGTCTTCGACCGCTTCACCCGGTTGGACGCCTCACGCTGTCGGGACGCAGGGGGGACCGGGTTGGGGCTGGCGATCGCACGGGAGATCGCCGAAGCACACGAGGGCACCTTGACCATCGAGGACAGCGAACGCGGAGCGCGCTTCGTCCTGCGCCTCCCCGTATGCGATCCCCCTGCAGACCACTGACCCAAGTGGTTTTCTCGTGACCTTGGCGTCTGGTTGTGATCAGGTCGTTGAACTGCGCCTGGCCCTGCGGCTGCCTGGTGCTGTCTTCCGGGTACCCACGGAACAGAGACGGAACACGGTCGTCTCACGCCTCGTCCAGCTCGCTGGTTCGTTGCGCTGTGTAGCTCAACCGTTACCAGACTCGGGAACGACACGCTCACAGCGAACGTTGGAAACCCCGTACGGCTATAGGCTCAGGCCGGTGACAGACGACCAGGCGGTAGCGCGCGCCGATGAGCTCGAGGACGATCGGAGAGACGTGCGTTCCGAGGCTGAGGGTGCGGGGCCGGACGAGAAGCAGACGGGGACCTCCGGGCCCGAAACGGCCGTCGAGGAACTTGACGAGGAGCCTGGGGAAGAGTCCGGCGAGGAGCCGGGTAAGTCCGGTAAGGGGAAGAAGGAGGGCTCCTTCTGGAAGGAGCTCCCGCTCCTCATCGGG
Organism: Actinomycetes bacterium; assembly: GCA_025964615.1. Lineage (GTDB taxonomy): Bacteria > Actinomycetota > Actinomycetes > Streptosporangiales > Streptosporangiaceae > RYN-227. The sequence goes on along the minus strand of JAOPYM010000479.1, from coordinate 2,411 downwards.
GTCGCGGTGGTGCTGGCTCTGGTCATCAAGGCCTTCGTGGTCCAGGCGTTCTACATCCCCTCCGGGTCGATGGAGAACACCCTGCACGTGGGCGACCGGGTCCTGGTCAACAAGATGGTCTACCACCTGCGCGACATCCACCGCGGCGACGTCGTGGTCTTCAACGGGGTCGACTCGTGGGACGAGCCGACCAATTTCACCGAACCGACCAACCCGGTCTCCAAGGTGCTGAACTCGATCGGCAGCGCCTTCGGCGTGGTACCCGGCGAGAAGGACTACATCAAACGGGTCATCGGGGTCGGTGGCGACCATGTGAAGTGTTGCAACGCGCGGGGCCAACTCATGGTCAACGGCATTCCACTGGCCGAGACCTCATATCTGTACACCGACGCCCAGGGCGGACAGAACAAGCCGTCGGACAACGCGTTCGAGACCACCGTCCCGCAGGGGCGGCTCTGGGTGATGGGCGACCACCGCGAGATCTCAGCGGACTCCCGCGTGCACATGGGCGAGGCGGGCGGTGGCAGCATTCCGGCGAACCGGGTGATCGGCCGGGCCTTCATCGTGGTGTGGCCGGCGGCGCACTGGCAGATCCTGGACATACCGCAGACCTTCGAGCAGCAAGGGCTGGCCGCGGCGCTCCTGCCTGCCGCCCCGCTCGCCCTCGGCTTCGCGGGTGCGGTGCCGGTCACGTTGCTCAACCGCCGTCGTCTCCGCCGTCGGCCCGGCAGCCGGTAACGGCGCGCACGCACCCCTCGTGGACGTACGCTGCGGTGCATGAGGCGTCCGCTCCGATACACCCCTCGCCGTGACGCCGGGTTGTACGGCTTTGAGCGTGCCCTCGGGCATGCCGGGTTCGGTCCGGTGGCCGGTGTGGACGAGGCCGGTCGCGGGGCCTGCGCCGGCCCGCTCGTGGTGGCCGCAGTGATCCTCGGCGCCGGGCGCATCGAGGGGCTGAAGGACTCCAAGCTGCTCACCCCGCGCCGTCGTGAGGAACTGTACGAGCAGATCGTCGACGGATCGGCCGCCTGGAGCGCGGTCGTGATCCCGTGCCACGACATCGACCGGATCGGGCTGCACCGGTGCAATATCGCCGGGATGCGCAGGGCTCTGGCCCAATTGGACGTACGGCCCGAGTACGCGCTCACCGACGGCTTCCGAGTGCCGGGCCTCGACGTGCCAGGCCTTGCGGTGCCGAAGGGCGACATGGTCGCGGCCTGCGTGGCGGCCGCCTCGATCGTGGCCAAGGTCACCAGGGACCGGCTGATGTGCGAGTTGCACGAACGCTTCCCCGAGTACGGCTTCGACGTGCACAAGGGGTATTCCACACGTGAGCACACCGCCGCGCTGGCCGCTCTCGGGCCCTGCCCGGAGCATCGGCTCTCCTTTGCCAATGTGCCATCGGTACTGGCTGTGCGGGAGAGCGGATCGGCTGGGACAGCCGGCGGGCACCGTGAGGGGGAGCGAACGCGATCATGAGTGCTGAGACCCTCATCGGCAATTTGTCCGATATGTAGCGGGCCCCGAGGACGGCTTACCGGCCAGTCCGGCTACGCCATGCGCTGACTCCTTGCGTCAATCCGAATCTGATTCTATTGTGTCCGATATCGGACGAACTCCGTCTGAAAGATCCCCGTAGCCCGCATCCACCGGCTGGGCGATCCGTGAGGAGTGAACCATGGAGCGCACGTACGAGTCGCTGTTCATCGAGGAGCCTCTGGGCAGCATGGCGGGGGCGGCAGACCCCGACATGGGCGAGTACGCCCGAGTACAGGAGACCCTCCGATGACCTTCACCGTGGCCGAAGCCGGACTCGCCCTCACCGACCCGTCGGCGTACGCCGACGAAGCCCGGCTGCACGAGGCGCTCGGACTGCTGCGCCGCGAGGCCCCGGTGCACCGGGTCGAGGCGGCCGGGTTCGACCCGTTCTGGGCCGTCACCCGGCACGCCGACATCATGGAGATCGAGCGGAACCACACGCTGTTCCGCAACGCTCCCCGGCCGCTACTGCAGACCACCGAGATGGAAACCCGGCAGAGGCAGCGCGAAGCCGAGGGAACGGCGTTGCGCACGCTCATCCACATGGACGATCCGCAGCACCGGGTGGTCCGGGCGATCGGTGCGGACTGGTTCAAGCCCAGGGCGATGCGGGCGATGCAGGAACGGGTGGACGAGCTGGCCCGAAACTACGTGGACCGGATGGCCGACCTGGGCGGGGAGTGCGACTTCGTCCAGCAGGTCGCCGTCCACTACCCGCTGTATGTGATCCTCTCTCTGCTCGGCCTGCCCGAATCGGACTTCCCCCGGCTGCTCCACCTCACCCAGGAGCTGTTCGGCGGCGACGACGAGGAACTACGGCGCGGCGACACCCCGGAAGACCTGATGGCGACCCTGCTGGACTTCTTCGCCTA
>JAOPYM010000467.1 GCA_025964615.1 Actinomycetes bacterium | reverse complement strand
CGCGAAGGGACAAGCCGACATGGACGTGCTGCGTGTTGACGATCAGCTCACCGACGACGAGCGGATGATCCGCGACACCGTGCGGGCCGTCGTCGCCGACAAGGTGAACCCCTACATCGCGGACTGGTTCGAGCAGGGCACCTTCCCGGCGCGCGAGATCGGCCTGGAGCTCGGCCGCCTGGGGCTGCTCGGCATGCACCTGGAGGGCTACGGCTGCGCGGGGATGAACGCGGTGGCGTACGGAGTGGTCTGCCGGGAACTGGAGGCCTCCGACTCCGGGCTGCGCAGCTTCGTGTCCGTGCAGGGTTCGCTGGCCATGACCGCGATCCACAAGTACGGCTCCGAGGAGCAGAAGCAGGAGTGGCTGCCCCGGATGGCGGCCGGTGAGGCCCTCGGCTGCTTCGGCCTGACCGAGCCGGACAACGGCTCCGACCCCGGGGCGATGCGCACCAACGCCAAGCGCGACGGCGGCGACTGGGTGCTCAACGGCGCCAAGATGTGGATCACGAACGGCTCGGTCGCCGATGTCGCGGTGGTCTGGGCCCGTACCGACGACGGCATCCGCGGGTTCCTGGTCCCCACGAAGACCCCGGGGTTCGCGGCGCCGCAGATCCACAAGAAGCTGTCGCTGCGCGCCTCGGTGACCTCCGAGCTGATCCTGCAGGACGTACGGCTGCCGGCCGACGCGATGCTGCCCGGGGTGCGCGGACTCAAGGGACCGCTGGGCTGCCTGTCCGAGGCGCGGTACGGGATCGTGTGGGGCGCCATCGGGGCCGGCCGGACCTGCTACGAGACGGCGGTGAACTACGCCAAGACCCGTGAGCAGTTCGGCAAGCCGATCGGCGCGTTCCAGCTCACCCAGGAGAAGCTGGCCTGGATGGAGGTGGCGCTCGGCCAGGCCGGGCTGACCGCACTGCACATCGGGCGGCTCAAGGAAGAGCACAAGGTCACCCCGCAGCAGATCTCGTTCGGCAAGCTGGCCAACGTCCGGGCCGCCCTGGACGTGGCCCGCCAGGCCCGGACGATCCTGGGCGCCAACGGGATCACCCTGGAGTACCCGGTGATCCGGCACATGAACAATCTGGAGTCGGTGCTGACCTACGAGGGGACCCAGGAGATCCACACGCTGGTGCTCGGCGAGGCCATCACGGGTCTGCCCGCCTACCGGTAAGCCCAGGTCAAGTAACGGTTCGCCCAGTTCGCGGCGGATCGTGCCAGGGTAGAGCCCGGGGTGCTCGGGGGTTCCTTCACCAGAACGAGGACATCCAATGAGAGACAAGGTCAAGGCCCTGATGCCGCGGGCCAGGACCGAGCTGGCCGAGCTGGTCGCGATGAAGTCCGTCGCCGATCCCCGCCAGTTCCCGGCCGAGGGGTGCCACACCACCGCCTCCTGGGTGGCCGCGGCGTTCCAGGCGGAGGGCTTCGCTGACGTCGCCCTGCACGAGACACCGGACGGCAGCAAGGCCGTGATCGGGTCCCGGCCGGGACCGCCCGGCTCACCGACGGTGCTGCTCTACTGCCACTACGACGTGCAGCCGCCGCTGGACGACGCCGCCTGGGAGAGCCCGCCATGGCAGCTCACCGAGCGGGACGGGCGCTGGTACGGCCGGGGGGCGGCCGACTGCAAGGGCAACATCCTGATGCACCTGACGGCGCTGCGCGCGCTCGGATCCGACCTGCGGGTCGGGGTGAAGCTCGTCGCCGAGGGCTCCGAGGAGCAGGGCACCGGCGGCCTTGAGGCCTTCGTCCCGCTGAACAGGGAACTGCTGCGCGCGGACGCGATCATCATCGGGGACACCGGCAACTTCGCCGTCGGGGTGCCCACCTTCACCACCACGCTGCGCGGCATCGCCGACGTGATCGTCACGGTCACCACGATGAAGGGCGCGCTGCACTCCGGCATGTTCGGCGGGCCCTCCCCGGACGCGCTCGGTGCCCTCATCCACATGCTCGGCTCGATCCACGACGCCGCCGGCAACCTCACCGTGCACGGGCTCGACGCTTCCCAGGTCTGGGACGGCGTGCAGTACCCCGCGGAGCAGTACCGGGCCGACGCCGGAGTCCTGGACGGGGTCGGCCTGGCCGGCGACGGGAAGATCGCCGACATGCTCTGGGCCCGCCCGGCGATCACCGTGCTCGGCATCGACTGCCCGCCTGTGGTCGGCTCCTCGGCCGCCGTGCAGGCGACCGCGAAGGCCCGCCTCAACCTGCGGGTTCCGCCCGGCATCGACCCGGCCGCGGCCTACGCGGCGCTCGCCAAGCACCTGGAGGCCGCCGCGCCGCTGCAGGCCCGGGTCGTCGTCGAGAAGATGTCGCTCGGCTCGCCGTTCCGGGCCAAGATGGGCGGACCCGCGGAGACCGCGATGGCAGCCGCGATGCGTGAGTCGTACGGCCGGGAGCCCGCCACCCAGGGCCATGGTGGCTCGATCCCGCTGTGCAACGTCTTCCAGGAGACCTTTCCCGACGCGGAGATCATGCTGATCGGCGTGGAAGAGCCGAAGTGCCTGATCCATGCGCCGAACGAGAGCGTCGAACCGTCCGAGATCGAGCACATGGCGCTCGCCGAGGCGCTGTTCCTGCAGAACTACAGCTGACTCAAGGTACGGCCGAGCTTGCGCAGGCGCAGGGACGTCGTGACCATCGCGACGCCGAATATGAGCGAGAACAGGCCGATGATCCAGATGACCGCGATGACGCTCTTGGCAGGCCAGAGGAACAGCAGCAGTCCGAAGATCACCGAGATGGCGCCGGTGATGATCAGGAACCACTCGTCCGGAAGCTCCTTGCGCAGCAGGACCGCGGTGACGATCTGCAGGGCGCCGAGGACCATGGCCCAGCTCGCGATGATGATCAGCAGCACGTAGCCGGTCTCGGCGGGCCAGATCAGGGTCATGATGCCGATCAGGATGCCCACGATGCCGACCCCGATCAGCCAGGTGCGCGCCGGGCCGCGGCCGCCGCGGACCGCCGAGCCGGCCAGCACCGCCCCGTCCACCAGGGCGTACGCCCCGAACAGGAGGAGCAGCGCCAGCACCGTGATCTGTGGCCAGATCCACGCGACCAGCCCGAACAGGATCGCGAACACCCCGCGTACTGTGAGGACCCACCAGTCACGGCTCAGTTCTTCCAGCATGTCCTGACCGCTGCCCGCGCCCGGGGCCGCCCAAAACCATGATCCATCCAAGATGTCACACCCTGGTGCGATACTCGGGCATGTGCCGCATGATGTGCTCGTTGGCCGGGTGGAGGAGCTCAACACGCTGACGGCCGCCCTCGACCGGGCCGCAGCCGGTTCCGCCGGCGTCGTGCTGGTCGGCGGTGACGCCGGGGTGGGCAAGACCCGGCTGGTACGCGAGCTGGAGACCACCGCCGCCCGGCGGGGCTTCACCGTTCTGCGGGGCCAGTGCTCCGAGCTCGGCGAGTCCATGCCGTACCTTCCCCTGACCGACGCGCTGTGGACCGCGTCGCGTGACCCGGAGGCCGGGCCCGCGCTGCACGCGGCCCTGGCCGCCCGCCCGGCGCTCGGCCGGCTGCTGCCCGACGGCGAGCAGGGTCCGCCCGGGGAGGCGGAGCTCGCCCAGCAGCAGCTGTTCGGCGCGGTGCTCGGGCTGCTCGGCGAGCTGGCCGCCGCCCGCCCGGTGCTGTGCGTCCTGGAGGACCTGCACTGGGCCGATGACTCCACCCGGCACCTGCTGAACTACCTGAGCCGTGTGCTGCAACGGGAACGGGTCTGCCTGGTCGGCACCTACCGGGCAGACGACCTGCACCGCCGCCATCCGCTGCGGCCCGTCCTCGCCGAGCTCGTCCGGCTGCCCAGCGTCGAGTCCCTGCACCTGCTCCCGTTCGGCGCGGCCGAGCTCGCCCAGTACCTCACCGCCCTCGGCGGGCGGACGCCGAGCCAGGACGTGCTCGACCGCATCTTCGCGCGTTCCGAGGGCAACCCCTTCTACGCCGAGGAACTGTTCGCCGCGACCGCCGTCGACGTCAGGCTGCCCAGCGGGCTCGCCGACCTGCTGCTCTCGCGGGTCGAGCGGCTCACGCCGCCCGCCCAGCGGGTGGTGCGGGTCGCGTCGGTGGCCGGCCGCCGGGTGCGCGACGATGTGGTACGGCAGGTCTCCGGGCTCGACGAGGCCACCTACGACCTGGCGGTGCGGGAGGCCGTGTCGCAGCAGCTCCTGGTGACCGACGGCACCGACGGCTACGCGTTCCGGCACGCGCTGCTCGCCGAGGCCGTCTACGCCGATCTGCTTCCCGGCGAGCGCACCCGGCTGCACGCCACGTTCGCAACCCTGCTGGCCGCGCCCGGCCGGGCGGGGCTCGGGCACTCCGCCGCCGAGCTGGCCTTCCACCGCCTGGCGGGCCACGATGTGGCGGGCGGGTTCACGGCGTCCGTCGAGGCCGGTCACGAGGCCGTCCGGCTGGCCGCTCCGGCCGAGGCGCACGAGCACTTCGACCGGGCGCTGTCGCTGTGGGACGCGGTCGCCGACGCCGGTGACCTGGCCGGGATCGACCGCACCCACCTGACCCTGCTCACCGCCAGGGCGTCGGCGGACGGCGGTGACCCCCGGCGGGCGGCTGCCAGGCTGCGGCGCTGGCGGGAGCTCGTCCCCGCCGAGGATCCGGCCTACGCAGAGGTCTGTGAGCGGCTCGCCTACTACCTCAGCGACGGCGACTGCGACACCGAGGCCAGGGAGGCCGCCCATACGGCCGTGCGGACCGCCGTGTCCGCCGAGGTACGGGCCAGGGCACTGGCCACCCTGGCCAGGACCCTGGTCTACAGCGCCGGCCACGAGGAGGTCCCCGCTCTCGCCGAGGAGTCCATCGCCCTGGCCCGTACCGCCGGATCCGCGGACGCGGAGGCGAGCGCGCTGGTCAGCCTGGGCCTGCACACCGAGACCGAGGGGCGGCTCGAGGAGGCCGAGAAGCTGTTCACCGGCGCCCGCGCGGTCGCGGCGCAGTCGGGCGACCTGTCGGTGGCGCTGCGCGCCACGTTCCACTGTGCACGGTCGGAGTACGACCGGGGCGAGCTGAGTGCGGCGGCGCGGACGGCCGCGGACGGGGTACGGCTCACCGCTGCGAACGGGCTGACCTGGAGCACGTTCGGGATCGATCTGCGGTTCCTGGAGTACCTCGTGCACTACACGGCCGGTGACTGGGACCGGGCGCGCGAGCTGGGGGCCGGCTTCCCGCTGCGGGTGGGCACCACGGCCCAGGGCGTGATGTCGGCGTACGCCCTGTTCGTCGAGGTCGGCCAGGGCGCCGATTCGGTGGGGGAGCGGCTGTCCTGGCTGGCCCGGCTCTGGGACGAGGACCTGCTCGTCACCTACATCGGCCGTGGCCTGGCCGCCGAGCACGCGCTCTTCGAAGGCGACGAGGCGACGGCCCTCGGCCATCTCACCGCGGTCCTTGACGGGCTCGATCGCTCCGATTCCGCCTGCATCCGGATCGCCGCCGTCGCGCTGTCCATCCACGCCGGCCGCACCGGGGTCTCGACCGCCGCCGCCGATGCGCTGATCGAGCGGGCCAGGTGGGCGGCCTCGAACATCGAGAGCGGGCCCCGGACCTGGCTGGGGCTTGAAGGCCGGGCCTGGCTGGCCCGCGCCGAGGCCTGCTGGCGGCGGGCCCACGGCACCGACGACCCGGACGTGTGGCGGGCCGTCGTGGACGCCTTCGACTACGGGTTCACCTACGAGGTGGCCCGGTCCCGGCTGCGGCTGGCGGAGTCGCTGATCGAGCACGGGCACCGCGACGAGGCGGAAGGCGAGTGGCTGCGGGCCGTCGAGGCCGCCGGCCTGCTGGGCGCCGCTCCGCTCCGCCGGGCACTCGACGCCCTCGGCCGCCGGGCCCGCTTCGGTGCCCCGGCCGGTGGCTCGGCGGGCGGCGCGCTCGGGGGTCTGACCGCCAGGGAGGCCGAGGTGCTCCGGCTGGTCGCGGAGGGCCGGAACAACCGGGAGATCGCGACTTCGCTGTTCATCTCCCCGAAGACGGCCAGCGTCCACGTCTCCAACATCCTCGCCAAACTGAACGCCACGAGCCGTACCGAGGCCGCCGCCATCGCTCACCGTGAGGGACTCCCGCCGCCCTGACCTGAGGGGGAGGCGGGACCTGGGAGGGAGACCGAAGATGGCTCTCCAGGGGGGCGCGGTGGCGATGATCGGGCTTCTAGCTTCGACAAGAGTGCCCACCCCGAAGCGGAGGACCATATATGCCGGAAACCCTTGCCCCGATCCGCGGAAGTGACTTCACCCCGCTGGCAAGGGAGGTCCGGGCGAGTGGCCTACTCGACCGGCAGACCGGATACTACGCACGGTCCATCACCTTCACGGTGCTGGGCACCGCGGCGATCTGGGCCGGCGTCGCCGTCCTCGGGGCCTCCTGGTGGGTGCTCCTGCTCGCCGTGCCGCTCGCGCTGCTGACCGCGCGGGCCGGGTTCCTCGGCCATGACGCGGGCCACAAGCAGATCGCCTGTAAGAACAGCACCAACCGGCTCCTCGGGCTGCTGCTGGGCAACCTGCTGATCGGCATGAGCTACGGCTGGTGGAACGACAAGCACAACAAGCACCACCTCAACCCCAACCACGCCGAGAAGGACCCCGATGTGGGGACCGGCGCGCTGGTGTTCACCGAGCAGCAGGCCATCGACCGCAAGGGGCTCGGCTGGCTGACCCGCCATCAGGCCGCGCTGTTCTTCCCGATGCTGATGCTCGAGGGCCTCAGCCTGCAGGCTTCCAGCATCCAGGACCTGCGCAACCGCAAGGGCACCGAACGCCTCGTCGAGGGCTCGCTGCTCGCCGTGCACCTGATCGGCTACCTGGTGCTGACGTTCACTCTGATGTCCCCCCTGACGGCCGTCGTCTTCATCGCCGTGCACCAGGGGCTCCTCGGGCTGCACCTCGGCTCCGCCTTCGCCCCCAACCACAAGGGCATGCCGATGCCGGGTCCGGACGAGTGCTGGGACCACCTGCGCAAGCAGGTCCTGACCTCACGGAACGTACGGCCCGGCCGGGTGACCGACTGGATGCTGGGCGGCCTCAACTACCAGGTCGAGCACCACCTGTTCCCGAGCATCCCCAGGCCGAACCTCTGCAAGGTCCAGCCCCTGGTACGCGAGCACTGCGCCAAGATCGGGCTCCCGTACACCGAGACCGGCCTGGTCGAGTCCTACCGCCAGGCCCTCGGCCATTTGCACGACGTCGCCGCCCCGGTCCGGAACGCCTGATCACTTCCCGGTCGTGGTGGCTCCGAGCGGCACCGCCGCCGTGCCTTTGGTGATCTTGATGTACGGCCCGTACTTGGCGAGGACCTTGCGGGCCGCGTCGGGATGGTCGGTGCTGATCTCGACCCGGCCGTCCATGTCGAGGGACCAGCTGAACATCTGGAAGCCGTGCGCGGCGGCGACCTTCTGGCTGACCTCCTTCATGATGCGGTCGCGGAGCCGGGCCTGCTGCAGGGCCGACATGACGGAGTCGTTCAGTTCGACGGTCACGTTGCGCACGGCCTTGCAGATCGCGGCGTCCAGCTCGGCGTCGGGCAGCCGGTAGACGATCACTTCGTGCCACTCGTTGCTGATCCCGACCTGAGTGAACGAGCGGGAGAACCTCCCCTTCGCCCACCCGTAGGTGACGTCGTGCCCCGCCCCGCTGATCTGGTCGATCTGCTGGGCCGCCTGGTCCAGGACCTCCTGCCCGGGCGGGCCGGACTGGCTCAGGTCGATCGGGATGGAGGCCTTCAGCCGGGGCGCGCCGCAGTACTTGGGCTGGTGGGTCGTGGCGTGCGCGGCCACTCCGACACTCTGGGCCGGGCTGCCGTGCGGGAGCAGCAGGCCCGCCCCGACGGCCGCGGCGGTCAGGCCGGTGCAGAGCAGGACCGCCCCACCGGCCCTGACCCGCCGCCTCCGGCGTACTCGCCCGACGAGGTCGTCGCCCTCGAACCGGAAGGGCCCCGCCTGGTCCGCCAGGCCGCCGAGCTCATTGCTGATCACTTCTTCGGCGCCGGGTTCCATCGCGCATCCTCCTCAGTGTCCATGGTCTGGTACGGGCCGGGGCTCGCGGAGCCGTATGCGGGGCCGTATGCGGGGCCATATGCGGAGCCGGGGGAGAGAGCGGCCGCGAGCCGGGTGTGCGCGTCGCTCAGATGCCGTTTGACGGTCCCGTCACTGCAACCGAGCGCGTCGGCGATCTCCGCGACCGGCAGATCCTCGTAGTACCTGAGCACGGTGCAGGCCCGCTGCCGTGGAGTGAGCCCGGCCAGCGCGACCCGTACATCCGCACGGTCCACCGCGGCGGCCATCGGATCGGGCGCCTCCTCGGCCGTGGCGACCAGCGGCCGTACCCGAAACCAGCCCTGGCGGCGGCGGCGCGTGTCCAGAAACCGGTTCAGCAGGATGCGCCGTACGTAGGCCTCGGCCTCGGCGTCCGCCCTCCTGCCGGGCCGCGCGAAGGCCCGCACCAGCGCCTCCTGCAGGAGATCATCGGCCTCCGCGTCGTCGCCGCTGAGCAGGAACGCGTACCGCTTCAGCGCACCGCCGCGCTCGCGCGCCAGCGTGACCATCGCCGTCTCCCAGTCCGCCACGCGACCTCCCGACCTTTTCACCCACCCCCACAGAACGCGTCATCGGCCCAGAACGTTGGGGGCACCCGGGACATTTGTACTCCCCAGAATTCCCGTTGAGTCGTGGCGTTTCCCGCACCGTTTGCAGAAAAGGTGCGGGAAACTCCACGACTCAACGGGAGGTCAGTGGTCTCGGTGGGCGATGAGCTGGGCGAGGGTGGTGAGTTCGGCGGCGGCTCTGGGGGGCGGGTTCACGGCGTGCAGGTGGTGGAGGGACTCGGCGAGGAGTTCCTCGGCCCGGGTCTGGGCCCAGGTCCGGCCGCCCGCCAGTTCGATGAGCTCGGCCGCCCGTATGAGGCCGGGCTCGTCGAGGGGATCCTCACCCAGGTAGAGCGCGGCCAGTTCGTGGCCGGCTGTGGTGCCCGAGGTCAGGGCGGCCACCACGGGGAGGGACTTCTTGCGGTTCTGCAGGTCGGAGAAGACCGGCTTGCCGGTCACCGCCGGGTCCCCCCAGATGCCCAGGAGGTCGTCGGTGAGCTGGAAGGCAAGGCCGGCCTTCTCGCCGAAGCAGCGCAGCTGCTCCACCTGCTCGCGGCTGCCGCCGCCGAGTTCGGCACCGAGGGCGCACGCACAGCCGAGCAGCGCGCCGGTCTTGCCGGCGGCCATGCTGACGCACTCCGGCAGCCCGACGTCCGAGCGGCCCTCGAACGCCATGTCCGCGCTCTGGCCCCGGAGCAGGTCGAGGACCGCGGCGCTGAGCACGTCCGTCGGATGGCCGCCGGCTGCGAGCACCTCGAAGGCGAGCGCCGCCAGGACATCCCCGGCGAGGATCGCCGATGCGGCACCGAACACGACCCACGCCGTCGGGCGGTGCCGCCGGGTGAGGTCCCCGTCCATCACGTCGTCGTGCAGGAGCGAGAAGTTGTGCACGAGTTCGACCGCGACCGCGCCGGGTACGGCGGCCTCGGCGGACCCTGCGACGGCTTCGGCCGCGAGCAGGACCAGGGTCGGGCGGAGCGCCTTGCCGCCGTCGCCCTGCGCCGGCCGGCCATGCTCGTCCCACCAGCCGAGGTGGTAGCCGATGATCTGGTGCGCGGGCCCCGGCATCGTGTCCACCGCCGCACGCATCGCCGGGTCGACGAGGGCCCGGCTCCAAGCCAGCACCTCCCGGGCCGAACGGGCCGAACGGGCGGATCGGGCGGATCGGGCGGATCGGGCGGGCTGGGCGGAGGCCGATGCGGGGGTCAGCTGGTCCATGGTGGCCATCAGCGGGCGATCTCGGCGTTCTCCAGGACGCCGAGCGCATCGGGGACCAGGACGGCCGCGGAGAAGTAGGCGCTGACCAGGTAGCTCGTCACGGCCTGGTCGTTGATGCCCATGAAGCGGACGTTCAGGCCCGGCTGGATCTCGTCGGGGATGCCGGTCTGGTGCAGGCCCACGACGCCCTGGTCGTCCTCACCGGTACGCATCACCAGGATGGAGCTGGTCTGCGTATCGGTGATCGGGATCTTGTTGCAGGGCAGCAGCGGCACGCCTCGCCACGACCGGACCGGGAGGCCGCAGACCTCTGTGCTCGGCGGGTAGACGCCTCGCTTGCTGCACTCGCGGCCGAACGCGGCGATGGTACGGGGATGGGCCAGGAAGAACTTCGAGCCCCGGCGGCGGCAGAGCAGCTCGTCGAGGTCGTCGGGGGTGGGTGGCCCGCTGCGGGTGTGGATCCGCTGCTTGAGGTCGGCGTTGTGCAGCAGCCCGAACTCCGGGTTGTTGATGAGCTCGTGCTCCTGGCGTTCGCGCAGTGCCTCGATGGTCAGGCGCAGCTGTTCCTGGAGCTGGTTCATCGGGCCGTTGTAGAGGTCGGTGACCCGGGTGTGCACTTGCAGTACGGTCTGCGCGACGCTCAGCTCGTACTCCCTGGGTGAGGCCTCGTAGTCCACGAACGTCCCCGGCAGCACCGGCTCCCCGACATGCCCCGAGGCCATCTCGATCGCGGCCTCACCGTGCTTGTTCTGGGCCTGTTCCGCGACCGGCGGCCGGTCGAGGTGGGCCTGGAGCGACGGAGATCGTGAGGCCACCTCCTGGAACGCCTGCCGGTGCAGCGTCAGCACCGTGCAGCCGGTGACCGCCTTGGCGGTGAACTCCCAGCTCCCTTCGGACGTGGGGTCGCCGAAGTGGCGGCCGTCGGCGAGCACGTCGAGGACGGCCGGCGTCCCGTACTCCCCGGCGCCGACCTTGTTGATCTTGCCGTGCGCGATGAGGACCACCTGGTCGACCGGCGATCCCGCCTCGGCGATGACGTCGCCCGGCTCGTACTCCCGCTGCACGAAGCGGTCCGCGAGCGCGGTGAGCACCTCGGCGTCCTCGAAGTCGCGCAACAGCGGCAGCTCGCGCAGCTCCTGCGGGATCACCTTCACCTGCGACCCGGTGCTGACGAAGGTCAGCAGCCCGTCGCCCACCGTGTACGTCAGCCGGCGGTTGACCCGGTAGGCGCCGCCCTTCACCTCCACCCACGGCAGCACCTTGAGCAGCCAGCGGGACGTGATCTCCTGCATCTGCGGTACGGACTTGGTCGTCGACGCCAGATTGCGCGCCGCCGCCGTACCGAGACTCGACTGGGTCGGGGACTCCGTCACAGCACACACCACCGATCTCTCTTGTCGCCGTCAGGGCTTGTCGCCGTCAGGGCTTGTCGCCGTCAGGGGGAGGCGCTCACGAGTGGGCGATCTCGACGCTCTCGAGGATGCCGAGGGCGTCGGGGACCAGGACGGCCGCGGAGAAGTAGGCGCTGACCAGGTAGTTGATGATGGCCTGGTCGTTGATGCCCATGAACCGGACCGACAGGCCCGGCTGGTACTCGTCGGGGATCCCGATCTGGTGCAGGCCCACGACACCCTGCGCGGCCTCGCCGGTGCGCATGACCATGATGGAACTCGTCCGCGTCTGCGACACCGGGATCTTGTTGGACGGGAAGATCGGCACCCCGCGCCAGGCGGGGATCCGGTTGCCGCCCACGTCGACGCTGTCGGGGTAGACGCCCCGCTTGCTGCACTCGCGGCCGAACGCGGCGATGGTACGGGGGTGGGCCAGGAAGAAGCTCGGGTCCTTCCAGACCGTGGCGAGCAGCTCGTCGAGGTCGTCGGGGGTGGGCGGCCCGCTGCGGGTGTGGATCCGCTGGCCGAGGTCGGCGTTGTGCAGCAGCCCGAACTCCGGGTTGTTGACGAGCTCGTGCTCTTGGCGTTCGCGCAGCGCCTCGATGGTCAGGCGCAGCTGCTGCTCGACCTGGTCCATCGGCTGGTTGTAGAGATCGGCGACCCGGGTGTGCACCTGCAGCACGGTCTGCGCGACGCTCAGCTCGTACTCCCTGGGCGAGGCCTCGTAGTCCACGAACGTCCCCGGCAGCACCGGCTCCCCGACATGCCCCGAGGCCATCTCGATGGCCTTCTCACCGTGTGCGTTCTGCGCGGCCGCCGGGCCGGCCTGGAACTGCTCGACGTGCGCCCAGAGCGCCTCGGACTGCCTGACCAGCTCCTGGAACTCGGTCCTCGGCAGCGTCAGGATCGTGCAGCCGGTCACGGCCTTGACGGTGAACTCCCAGGCCGCATCGGACATCAGGCCGTCGTCGCCGACGAACTCCCCGTCGGCCAGCACGTCGAGCACCGTCTGGGTGCCGTACTCGCCCGCGCCTATCTTGTTGACCTTGCCGTGCGCGATGAGCAGCACCTGGTCCGCGGGCTCGCCCGCTTCGGCGATGACGTCGCCCGGCTCGTACTCCCGCTGGACGCACCGGTCCGCCAGCGCGGTCAGCACCTCGGCGTCGTCGAACCCGCGCAGGATCGGCAGTTCGCCCAGCTCCTGCGGGATCACCTTGACCTGCGACCCGGTACTGACGAACGTCAGCCGGCCGTCGCCGACCGCGTAGCTCAACCGGCGGTTGACCCGGTACGCGCCGCCCGACGCCTGCACCCAGGGCAGCAGCTTGAGCAGCCAGCGGGACGTGATCTCCTGCATCTGCGGTACGGACTTGGTCGTCGACGCCAGATTGCGCGCCGCCGCCGTACCGAGACTCAACTGCGCCTGCGCCTGGGATTCCACGGACTCCGTCACGACCGACCACCCATCTGCTCCGGGCAGGAATTTGCCTGCGTTCGACAGGCACATTACTTATGGTAATTACATGATCACCATGAGTCGCAATGGTCGGTCTTGGGTCACCTGTGGGCTACCAGGTTGGGGACTGGACCGGGCCGTTCCTGAATCGCGGCGTCTGGGGCGTAATATCCGCCCTTGGGGTCCGGTGTGCCGTGTAGCGGCGGCCGTGGCCCGGCGACGGAAGGACCACGGGGCGATGGGCGAGTTCCTCAAGGGCGTGCGGCGTTATCTGTCCCCGGAGAAGAAGGTTCCGCGCCGCCGGGACTTCGTCGGCCGGATGTGCGTGATCCGCACCGGCCGGGTGGA
>JAOPYM010000434.1 GCA_025964615.1 Actinomycetes bacterium | reverse complement strand
TGTGTCCGAGGGGGGACTTGAACCCCCATGCCCCGTAAAGGGCACTAGCACCTCAAGCTAGCGCGTCTGCCTATTCCGCCACCCGGACCTGCCGCAACGCTGTCAGCGTGCTGCGGCGGCCCAACTGTATCAAAGGTCTGGAGTTGCGGCGAAGCCGAGCGCGGGGGCCGGCAGGCAAGGCCGGGTTCGCCCTGGGGCCCATCTGGGGGCACGATGGTTTGCTAGGGATTCAGGGGTGCGAGGGGAGCGGGACGTGGCCGAGCAGTACACCGCGCAGGATGAGGTCGTGGAGTTGTGCCGAGACCTCATCCGGATCGATACCAGCAACCCGGGCAGTCACGAGGGGCCTGGTGAGCGCAGGGCGGCTGAGTACGTCGCGGAGAAGCTCGCCGAGGTCGGGCTTGAGGCGGAGCTCTTCGAGTCCCACGAGAAGCGGACCAGCCTGGTAGTACGGATCGAGGGCGAGGATCCGGGGCGGGATGCCCTGCTGCTGCACGGGCATCTGGACGTGGTGCCGGCGCAGAAGGACGACTGGACCGTCGACCCGTTCAGCGGTGAGATCAAGGACGGCTGCGTCTGGGGGCGGGGCGCCGTCGATATGAAGGACATGGACGCCATGATCCTGGCGGTCGTGCGGGAACGGCTCAGGCAGGGGCGCAGGCCCAAGCGGGACCTGGTGCTGGCGTTCCTGGCCGACGAGGAGGCCGGTGGGATGTACGGCGCCCAGTGGCTGGTCGATCATCGCCCGGGACTGTTCGACGGGGTCACCGAGGCGGTCGGGGAGGTCGGCGGGTTCAGCCTGACCGTACCCGGAGAGGGGGACAGGCGCCTCTACCTGATCGAGACGGCGGAGAAGGGCATCGCGTGGATGCGGCTCACCGCCAAGGGGACTGCGGGGCACGGTTCGATGGTGCACCCGGACAATGCGGTCACGGCGCTGGCGCGGGCCGTGGCGAGCCTGGGGGAGTACGACTTCCCGATCAGGATGACGAAGACGGTACGGGCATTCCTGGAGCGGGCGTGCGCCGCGTACAACATCGAATTCGACCCGGAGGACCCGGAAAGGGCGATCAGGGAGCTCGGCCCGCTCGCGAGAATGATCGGCGCAACCATCAGGAATACCCTCAATCCGACACAATTGGATGCAGGCTACAAGGTCAACGTCATTCCTCAGCAGGCGAGCGCCCAGGTGGACGGGCGATTCCTGCCCGGCTACGAGGACGAGTTCTTCGACACCGTGGACAAGCTGCTCGGGCCCGGGGTGACCAGGGAGTTCATCTACCACGACACCGCCCTGGAGACCGACTACGAGGGCGCGCTCGTCGATGCCATGGAGTCCGCGCTGCTGGCCGAGGACCCGGGCGCGCTGCCGGTCCCGTACTGCCTGTCGGGCGGTACGGACGCCAAGGCGTTCGCCCGGCTGGGCATGCGCTGTTTCGGGTTCGCGCCCCTCAGGCTCCCGGCAGAATTGGACTTTTCCGGAATGTTCCATGGGGTCGACGAACGAGTTCCAGTGGACGGACTCCGCTTTGGCGTGCGGGTTCTCGACCGTTTTCTTGATCAGGCGTAGGCAATTCCAAAAAAGACCCCATACGTCTCCGGAGTGTGGTGCTACCGTGACCGTCCGTAGGGAGCAGATTGGTGCTCCCGTGACGGTGGTGGCATCGCTCAGGAGGATCCGTGGCACGGGGACAGGCACAGGATGGGACGGTCATCGTCCTCCTGCGCGCCCTCCGTGCCGTCGGGGCCTCGAGCACGGTGCGCCGGCTGCTCACGATCGCCGGCATCGCGGTCGCGGGTTGGCTGGTCGGCTCCGCTGGGCTCGGTGGGGCCGCCCAGGCGCATGCCGACACCGTCCCCGTCCCCGCGGTGGCTCAGCTCGTCAATGACGTCCGTGGCTCCGGCGCCACCCCGATCTCCCCGGTACCGGAGAGTACGGCCGGTGGCGCGCTGAGCTCCGCGGTGCCGGGGGCGCGCTCCGCGATCCACACCCTCACCGGGCCGGTCATCGGCCGCCCGGCCACCCCGCGCACGACGGTACGAGCTGTGCGGGCCCTCAGGGCTCCCGGCGTCTCTTGGGCTTCACGGCACCGCGAAGGCGCGGTCGCCGGCCTCGGTGGGCGAGCGGCGCACGCCGCGAAGGCCACCGCATCGGGGGCGCCCAAGGACGTCCGGGGCGCTACCCGCAAGGGTCACCCCGCCCCGGACAACCCACGGCCGATGGACCGGCAGGTGCCGCCGGCGGCCTCCGGTTCCGTCCCGCCGCTGGGGGCGCTCGGCTGCGTCATCCGGCCCGGGGCCTGGGACGCCCGGCCGGCGCTCGTCCTCGCACCCGTACTCGGCGCGGTTCCCCCCGCGGTCCACGCGGCGACGGACGAGCCCGCTCTCTCACCCGACTAGGTGCTTGGGCCGCGTCGTCAGGGCCCGAGCGCCGCGTGAGCGGAGCGAGCGCCATGAGCAGGTGCTTGGGCCCGAGCGCCGTTAGCCGGTACCGCCACCCGGGAGTGGCAGCCCGGCCAGGGCATGCCGCCCCTAACGGCATCCCCCAGGAGCAAGACCCCGATATCCCCAAACTCAAGGGAGTATTCCATGCGAACGTGGGCATCAGGCACCGCTCGTGCCGCCCTTCTCACAGCGGGTTTCGTCGCTCTCGGCGCCGGCACCGCCTTCTCCTCCGGCGCGTACGCCGACACCACCAACGGCAACAGCAGCGCGCTCGGCGGGAACCAGCTCAACCTCCCCGTCTCCGTCCCCGTCGACCTGAGCGGCAACGCCATCGCGCTCTTCGGCACGGCGAACGCCGGGTCGAAGGGTGGCTCGACCGTCACCAACGGCGGGTCCGGTTATGGCGGGCAGCGCACGTCCGGCAGGAGCAGCATCGGCGGCGGGAACCAGATCAACGCCCCGATCAGCGCCCCGATCGATGCCTGCGGCAATGCCATCGCGATCTTCGGCACCGCCGACGCGGGCTGCAAGGGCGGTGCGTCGGTCACGAACAAGGGCTCCGGCGGCGGCAGGACCAACGGCACCAGCAGCATCGGCGGCGGGAACCAGATCAACGCCCCGATCAGCGCCCCGATCGATGCCTGCGGCAACGCCATCGCGATCTTCGGCTCGGCCGAGGCGGGCTGCAAGGGCGGTGCGTCCGTCACCAACGACTCCCACAGCCGTACGGGCCGTACCGACGGAACCAGCAGCCTCCTGGGCGGCAACCAGGCGTACGCCCCGATCAGCGCGCCGGTCGACGTGTGCGGCAACGCCGCCGGGACCTTCGGCGACGCCGTCGCAGGGTGTGCGGGCGGCGCCAAGGTCCACAACGGGTCCGGCCCCGGCAGCATGCACACCACGGGCAAGGGCAGCGTGGGCGGCGGCAACCAGGCGTACGCGCCCGTCAGCGCCCCGATCGACGTGTGCGGCAACGGTGCCACGGCCTCCTGCAACGGTGGCGCCTCGGTGCACAACGCCGGCACCCCGCCGATGAACACCGTGGGGGGCAGCCAGGTGTACGCGCCGGTCGGCGCCCCCGTGGTGGTCTGCGGCAATGCCGTCGCGGTGCACGGGCAGGCCGGAGCCGGGTGCGCGGGCGGATCCACCGTCGCCACCAACCCGGGCGACCCGACCACTTCCGGAAAGGAGGGCGTGCTGTCCGGCAACCAGGCGTACGCCCCGATCACGGCGCCTGTGAACGTCTGCGGGAACGCCGTCGCAGTGGCGGGCGACGCGTCCGCGGGGTGCGTCGGCACCGCCCATGCGGCGAGCTCCTCCGCGGGCAATGTGGTGACCTCGGGCGAGCACGGCATCGGCGCCGGCAACCAGGTCATCGCGCCGGTCAAGGCCCCCGTGGACGTCTGCGGGAACGCCGTCGCCGTGGCGGGCTCGGCCGACCCCGAATGCGGGATCGGTTCCGGTGGCGGAGTCATGATGACCGACCGCAACGCCCAGCGCGCGGGCGCTCCGGCAGCCCTGGGCATGCCGGTCCTGCCCATGGTCCCGGGCCTGGTCAAGGCACTCCCGGTGACCGCGGGCGCCCTTCCCCAGCTGCCGGTCGCGCTTCCTGTTGCCCAGTCGGCACCCGCCGACAACAGCCTGCCAGGGCTGCCCTCCCTGCCAGTCGGCGGCCTGCCAGTCGGTGGCCTGCCAGTCGGCGGCCTGCCAGTGGGCGCCCTGCCGGTGGGCGGCCTCCCGCAGCTGCCGGCCGGTCTCCCGCAGCTCCCCGCCCAGGGCGGCCTGCCGCAACTGCCGGCCGGTCTCCCGCAGCTGCCGGCCGGTCTCCCGCGGCTGCCGGTGGGCGCCCTGCCGAACGGGTCGCCGCTGCGGACCGCCCAGAGCGCGACCCCTGCGCCCTTCCCCGCACCGGTCTCGATGCTGCCCGACCTCTTCGGGGGCCTGCCGGGCTCGCTGCCCGGCGGCCTGGTCCCCGGCGGCCTGTCGCCGGCCGGGGTGATCCCGAACGGGCTGATCCCGGCCGGTGTGGTCCCGGCCATGCCGCAGGTGCCCGTGCACCAGGCGGCGCCCGCGCCGCTGCTGCCCGGTCTGCCCCAGATCCCGCTGGTGGGTGACGGTACGGCCGGAATCGTCGGCGGTCACCTCAACCCGCCCCAGCTCGGCTCTGTGCGCGACACCGTCAACTCGGTGCGGCTGTCGGCCGACTCCACCCCGGTGAACTCCGGGTACGCCCTGGCGCTCGGCGCGCTGCTCGCCGGCGCCTCGATGCTGCTGACGCTCGGCCGCAGGTTCCGGCGGAACTAGCGCTGAGGGCCCACAAGACGCTTTGCCCGCCCCGGGAGCGCGGCCCGGGGCGGGCAAAGCTCTGTTCGGGCCGCGTTGTTCGAACTGATGAGCGAGGGACAACGGCGCGTCAAGGCACGGGCACCGCGCGCCGTTGGACTGGTACTACCATCAGTCAGGGCACTCCTACACACCGCTAACATGGTCAGCTGGTACGGATTTGACGGATGATCTTCCGTCGGAGCTGGATCCAGCGAGTACCGTCGGGATGGAGCCGCAACCGGTCCAGTTCCCAGCCGCCGTACTCGGCGTGCTCGGTCATGATCCGCCTGGCGGCGTCCCTGGTGGTGCCGCGCGGCAGTCGCAGTACGAGGTAGGTGTAATCCGCCACTACAGGCATTATGACTGCGGTGAACGGATGGTGAACCCCTCCCGGAGGTCTTATTGTGCGGGGTCTCCAGGGATGTGTGGCATTCTGCGGAGGACCGCGAGGGAGGGGAACCCGCCGGTATGGGGGTACCGTCGTTCATCGCCACGACGGCGGGATTCGACCCGCTTGGACCAAGACGAGACAGTGAGGTTGGAGCGACCGTGCCAGCCAAGAACGGCACCGCGAAGGCCGGCGGCACCCGCCTGGTGATCGTCGAGTCGCCCGCGAAGGCGAAGACGATCGCCGGCTACCTGGGCGGCAACTACGTTGTCGAGTCCAGCATCGGCCATATCCGGGACCTGCCCGGGAAGGCCTCTGAGGTGCCGGCGAAGTACAAGGGCGAGGAGTGGGCCAAGCTCGGCGTCAACGTCGACAATGGCTTCGAACCGCTGTACATCGTCAACGCCGACAAGAAAGCCCAGGTCACCAAGCTCAAGAAGCTCTTGGAAGACGCCGACGAACTCTTCCTCGCGACGGACGAGGACCGCGAGGGTGAGGCCATCGCCTGGCACCTTCAAGAGGTCCTCAAGCCCAAGGTCCCGGTCCACCGGATGGTCTTCAACGAGATCACCAGGGACGCGATCAGGGCCGCCGCGGAGAACCCGCGCGAGCTGAACCTGCGGCTCGTCGACGCCCAGGAGACCAGGCGCATCCTCGACCGCCTGTACGGGTACGAGGTCAGCCCGGTCCTGTGGAAGAAGATGATGATGCCCGGCCTGTCGGCCGGCCGCGTCCAGTCCGTCGCCACCCGCCTCGTCGTGGAGCGCGAGCGCGATCGGATCGCCTTCGTCCCGGCGCACTACTGGGACATCGAGGCGACGTTCGACACCGGTAAGAAGGAAGAGCCGAACAACTTCGCGGCCACTCTTGTCGGTCTCGACGGTAAGCGGGTCGCCCAGGGCCGCGACTTCTCCAGTCTCGGGCAGCTCAAGAGCGCTGATCTCGTCCACCTGGACGAGGACGCGGCGAGGGGGCTGGCGGCCAGGCTCGAGAACCGCCCCTTCGAGGTCAAGTCCGTCGAGCGCAAGCCGTACACCCGCAAGCCGTACGCCCCGTTCCGGACCACCACGCTGCAGCAGGAGGCCAGCCGCAAGCTCGGCTTCTCCACCAAGTACACAATGCAGGTCGCGCAGAAGCTGTACGAGAACGGCTTCATCACCTACATGCGTACCGACAGCATCACCCTGTCGGCGACCGCGCTCGACGCGGCCCGCGCGCAGGCGGCCACGCTGTACGGGGCGCAGTACATCCCGGACAAGCCGCGCGTCTACGCGAGCAAGGTCAAGAACGCACAGGAGGCCCACGAGGCGATCCGCCCGTCCGGGGAGAGCTTCCGCACGCCCGGCGAGACCGGCCTGTCCGGTGACCAGGTCCGGCTGTACGAGCTGATCTGGAAGCGCACCATCGCGTCCCAGATGAAGGACGCCACCGGCCAGTCCGTGTCCGTTCGGATCGCCGGCACGTCGACGCGCAGCGAGATCGCCGAGTTCGGCGCCTCCGGCAAGACGATCACCTTCTACGGCTTCCTGAAGGCCTACGTCGAGGGGGCCGACGACCCCGACGCCGACGCCGACGACCGTGAGCGGCGGCTGCCGAACCTCACCGAGGCCGACCCGCTGACCGCCCTGTCCATCGAGGCCCTGGGGCACAGCACCCGCCCGCCCGCCCGCTACACCGAGGCCAGCCTGATCAAGGAGCTGGAGGACCGGGAGATCGGCCGGCCCTCCACGTACGCCAGCATCATCGGCACGATTCAGGACCGGGGATACGTCTTCAAGAAGGGCACCGCCATGGTGCCCGCCTTCCTGGCCTTCGCGGTGATCAACCTCCTTGAGCAGCACTTCGGCAACCTGGTCGACTACGACTTCACCGCCAACATGGAGGACGGGCTCGACGAGATCGCCCGCGGCGAGGCCGAGCGGGTGCGCTGGCTGACCCGGTTCTACTTCGGCGAGGACGGCGAGGAGGGGCTGAGGGACCTGGTCAGCGACCTCGGCGACATCGACGCCAAGGGCATCAGCTCCTTCCCGATCAAGGGCACCGACATCATGGTGCGGGTCGGCAAGTACGGGCCCTACCTCGACCTGGACGGCGAGCGGGTCAATGTGCCCGAGGACCTCGCACCCGACGAACTCACCAAGGACAAGGCCGAGGAGCTCTTCGCGCAGCCCAGCGGTGACCGGGAACTGGGCGTCGACCCGGCGACCGGCCACCAGATCGTCGCCAAGTCCGGCCGGTTCGGCCCGTACGTCACCGAGATCCTGCCCGAGCCCGAGGCTCCGCCGGCCCCCGCGGAGGGCGAGAAGCCGAAGCGGACCAAGAAGGTGGTGGCCGCCAAGCCGCGCACCGGTTCGCTGTTCAAGTCGATGTCCCTGGACACCATCACGCTCGACCAGGGCCTGCGGCTGCTCTCGCTGCCGCGCGTCCTGGGAGAACTGGACGGCGAACCGGTGACCGCGCAGAACGGCCGGTTCGGCCCGTATGTCAAGAAGGGCACCGACAGCCGCTCCATCGGCGGTGAGGACGAGCTCTTCACCATCACCCTGGAGCAGGCCAAGGAGCTCTTCGCCCAGCCCAAGACCCGGGGCAGGGGCCGTGCCGCGGCCGCTCCGCCGCTGCGCGAGGTGGGCACCGACCCGGCCAGCGGGCAGCCCGTGGTGGTCAAGGAGGGCCGCTTCGGTCCCTACGTCACCGACGGCGAGACCAACGCCAGCCTGCGCAAGGGTGACGAGGTCGAGTCGGTCACGATCCAGCGGGCCGCCGAACTGCTCGCCGAGCGCCGTGAGAAGGTGGCGGCGGGCGGCGGCAAGAAGCCGGCCGCGCGAGGCCGTACCGCCAAGGCTCGTTCATAAGTGCCGCGCCCAGCGCCATTACCAAGGTCTTCGCTCATCCGACCCCACCGGACCCCTTAACCGCCGATACGCTGACCAACATGACCAGAACGGGCGCCACTTCCGAACCACGTGGCGTGTTGTCGATCAAGCCGTTCCGGCGGCTGTGGATCGCGCTCACGCTGTCGAGCTTCGGTGACTGGCTGAGCATCCTGGCGCTGACGGCGCTGGCCGGCACGCTGACCGCGGGCGACAGTTACCAGGTACGGTCGTACGCCGTCGGTGGCGTACTGATCGTCAAGATGCTGCCCGCGGTGATCCTCGGGCCGCTCGGCGGCGCGATGGCCGACCGGCTCGACCGGCGGCTGACGATGGTGATCGCCGACCTGTGCCGGTTCGGGCTGTTCCTGTCGATCCCGCTGGTCGGCACGCTCACCTGGCTGTTCGTCGCGACGTTCCTCGTCGAGTGCGTCACCTTGTTCTGGATGCCGGCCAAAGAGGCCACCGTCCCCAACCTGGTGCCCAAGGAGAAGCTGGAGCAGGCCAACCAGCTCAGCCTGTTCACGACGTACGGCTCGGCCCCGGTCGCCGCGGGGCTCTTCGCGATCCTCACGCTGATCTCCGGGGCGGCGTTCCCGAAGGCCCGGCAGGCCGACCTCGCGCTCTACTTCAACGCGGTCACCTTCCTGATCTCCGCGATCACCATCTTCACCCTGAAGACCGTGCGCGGCCCGGCCCGGCAGGTCTCGGTGCCGTCGGTGCTCGGGCAGATCGTCGCGGGCTGGCGGTTCGCCGGATCCAGCCCGCTGGTCCGGGGCCTCACGATCGGGATGACCGGCGCGTTCGCGGCCGGCGGCGTCGTCATCGGTGTCGCCCCGGTCTACGTGCGGTCCATGCACGGCGGGGACCCGGCGTACGGGATGGTGTTCGGTGCCGTCTTCGTCGGGCTCGCGCTCGGCATGTTCCTCGGCCCCAGGATGCTGCGCGGTTTCAGCCGACGCCGGATGTTCGGGCTCTCCCTGGTGTTCGCGGGCCTGGCCCTGGTGCTGATCGCGCTGGTCCAGAACATCGTGATCGTGGTCTTCCTGAGCTCCTTCCTGGGCGCCGGGGCCGGGATCGCCTGGGTCACCGGCTACACGTTGATCGGCCTCGAGGTCGCCGACGAACTGCGCGGCCGTACCTTCGCGTTCCTGCAGTCGCTGGTCCGGGTGGTGCTGCTCCTGACGCTCGCGCTGGTGCCGCTGCTCGTCGGAAAGATCGGCGCGCATTCGCTGAAGCTCCTGGGCAAGACCTCGTACCGGTTCGACGGCACCAACGCCGTGCTGCTCATCGCCGCCGTGCTGGCCCTGGTCGTCGGGGTGGTCGCGTACCGCCAGATGGACGACCGGCGCGGTATCCCGCTCGGGCGTGACCTGCTCGGCACACTGCGTGGAGTGCCGTACGTCCCGGTGGAACCGATCACCCGCAACCGCGGCGTCCTGATCGCCTTCGAGGGCGGCGAGGGCGCAGGGAAGACCACCCAGTCCCGGCTGGCCGCCATCTGGCTGCGCGACCACGGCTACGACGTGGTCACCACCCAGGAGCCCGGCGCCACCAAGGTCGGCATGCGGCTGCGCGCCATCCTGCTCGACAAGGAGAGCACCGGCCTTTCGTCCCGGGCCGAGACGCTGCTGTACGCGGCGGACCGGGCCGACCACGTCGCCGCGGTCATCGCCCCGGCCATCCGGCGCGGCGCCATCGTCGTCACCGACCGGTACATCGACTCCACCCTCGCCTACCAGGGCTACGGACGTGATCTCCCGGTCGCCGAGATCGCCGAGGTCAACAAGTGGGCGACCGGCGGCCTGCTGCCCGACCTGACGATCGTGCTCGACGTACCGCCGGAGACCGGTCTCAAGAGATTCGCCCCCGCGGCCGCCGACCGGATGGAGTCCGAGCCCAAGGAGTTCCACGACGCCGTCCGCAGGGGCTTCCGCGAGCTGGCCGCCGCCGAACCGCACCGCTACCTGGTGGTGGACGCCTCGCAGGACCCGCAGGCCGTCACCCGGCTGATCCAGGACCGGATCCGCGAGATCCTGCCCGATCCCATCCCGCTGGGTACCGAGGACGCCACCAGTACCTTCCCTGCCATCCGCGACTGAGCCGTACTCTTGAGCGCATGAGCGTCTGGAACGACCTGGTCGGCCAGGAGCCGGTGGTCGCGCAACTGCGCAAGGCCGTCGACGACTCGGCGTCGCGCGAGACCGGCCGGATGACGCACGCGTGGCTGTTCACCGGGCCGCCCGGATCCGGGCGCTCGACGGCGGCCAGGGCGTTCGCGGCGGCGTTGCAGTGCCACGAGACCCCGCGCGGTTGCGGGCACTGCGCGCTCTGCCACCAGGTGCTGCACGGTACGCACGCGGACGTCCGGATCGTCCGGCCGTCCGGCCTGTCGTACAGCGTCAGGGAGACTCGCGAGCTGGTGCTGCGGTCCGCCACGACGCCGACCGGCGGGCGCTGGCAGATCGTGCTGTTCGAGGACGCCGACCGGGTCACCGAGGCGGGCGCCAACGCGCTGCTCAAGGCGATCGAGGAACCCCCGCCGAGGACGATCTGGCTGCTCTGCGCGCCGTCCCCCGACGATCTCCTGGTGACGATCAGATCCCGTTGCCGGATGGTCACCCTCCGGACGCCGCCGGCCGGGGCCGTGGCCGACGTGCTGGTACGGCGCGACGGGATCGACGAGGACGTCGCCCTGGACGCCGCCCGCGCCGCGCAGGGCCACATCGGCCGGGCCAAGCGGCTCGCCACCGACCCGGAGTCCCGCAGACGGCGCAACGAGGTGCTGGCCGTACCCGGCAGGCTGACCGGCGTCGGCCCGGCCGTCGAGGCCGCCGAGACCCTGGTCAAGGCGGCCGAGGCGGACGCGAAGGCGATCACCGAGGAGCTCAACGAGGCCGAGACCTCCGCGCTGCGGCAGGCACTCGGGGAGAGCGCCAAGGGCCGGATGCCGCGCGGTACCGCCGGCGCGCTCAAGGAGCTCGAGACCCGCCAGAAGTCCCGGGAGACCCGGGTGAAACGCGACTCCCTCGACCAGGCCCTGCTCGACCTGGCCTCGTACTACCGGGACGTGCTGACCCTGCAGCTCGGATCCGCCGTGCAGCTCGTGAACGCGGACCGGGAGCCGGAACTGCGCGC
>JAOPYM010000379.1 GCA_025964615.1 Actinomycetes bacterium | reverse complement strand
GGTCATCCCGCATATACGTGGCGAGAATGGCGAGCAGGTCTGCGGCGCTGTCGGCCAGGAGCTGGGAGTGGTCGGCGTTCTCGTCGGACATCCACCGCCCGCTGGCATGGCGGAAAATGGCCATGCCAGCGTCGGTAGCCAGTCGCGCTGTCCGGGTCTCGACCAGGGCCCCGGCGAGTTTGATGTTCGTGTCGGCCTGATGCGGTGAAGGTCTGTGTGGTGCGCCCCGGCAACCTTGAAGACCGGTTCGGTTGGCTGCCAGCCACTTTGGCGGCTGACTTCCAGTGCTGAAGCGCGCCGCCCTCACGCTCGACACCGCACGCCGCAAGGCCAGCCGGGCCGGATGGCCGCTGGCGTTGTCCCGCAAAGAGTTCGCCCAGTTGGAGGCGTTGCTGCGCGCCGAACGGGAGCGGGTCGCCAATGAGGACCTGATCGAGCAGGTGCGGGACGAGCACACCAGCCACCAGACCAATGCCATCCGGGTGACCCACAGCAAGCTGCGCGCCAAGCTCGGCGACCGGCCGGTCATCGACCGTCCCCTGGGGTCGGGTGCCGCGTCGATGACGGGGCCGCCGGATGAGGCCACGGCTGGGCGGGGAGCGGGCGCGGCTGACCGCGCTGTACAGCGGACTCCTGATGCCGTCCGGCGTCCTGCTGACCACCGTGGTGCACCTGCTGGTCAAGCTCGGGCTGCGGCGACCGCGTATTAGACGACCGCAGAGAGATACCGAGTCCACCAAGGACGACCGCGACGGACTATACGTTGCGCAGTGCTTCGAAGAAACATCGAGACCCCGCCAACTCATGGCCCACCGCTCGATTGCTCAAGATCGACGGAATACTGTGCGGCGAAGGTGTGATCACCAGCGCGGACACGCAGGTCAGAGGATCGCGATTGTTCACGCGGGCGCGGAACCTACAGCTGCCTCTCTGTAGGTGAAAGGGGGTCCTGTGAACCAATCTGATCTCATCAGGTCGTCGTGGCCGTTCACTGGCAGGCAGCCGCAGCTCGGTCCGTTCAGCCTGCGCTGCCGGCTCGACCCGGACATCGTCACCGAGTGGGTCTCGACCCGCTGACGTCTCCTGGCCGGGTGCTCGGACCATATCGATCATGTGTTCGAGTTCTGTCGGTGGCGGTTGTTATCGTTGGGGTGTGGTTCAGGGACTGGGGTTCGCCGGAGTCTCCACCGAAGAGCTGGTGGGGACGGTCGGCGATATCCTGGCCGAATTGGCCGCACGCCCGGTCACCTCCTCCGCTGCGGAGTGCCTGGACCTGGTGGAGGAGCTGGGCGCCTCGCTGGAGCTGGGTGAGTCGGTGCTGGCTGGGCTGTTGCTGGTGGCCGACCGCGCGGACGAGGCGAAGGTCCGGCAGTACGCCGGTACGGGCGGGTTCTTACGGGTCGCGCTGGGAATGCGGCAGGGTCGTGTGAACGAGCGGCTGCTGGTCACGCGCCAGCTGCCCCGCATGCCACGAGTCACCAAACTGCTGGCGTCAGGTGAGTTGTCGTACGGGTTCGTCTCCACCATCTGCGACGCGGTGCACCATCTGTCGGCTGAGGACTGCGCTGCCGCCGAGGAGATCCTGCTCGGCGCGGTGGAGTCGGGGGTGACCCCTGCGCAGGTCGCCAGAATGGGTGAGCGGATCGCCGACCTGATCGCCGAACGTGACGGCACTGACCGCGCTCCGGATGACGCGCGACGGGGCGAGCGGTCCTGGTTTGCGTTGTCCCGTTCGCTGGGCGGTTCCTCGTTCGTGAAGGGCCGGTTCACCCCCGAACTGACCGCGTTGTTCATGGACCGGCTTGGTGCGCTCACCAAACCCTCGGGCCCCGACGACCTGCGGTCTGCCCATGAGCGGTGGGCAGACGCGCTGGAGCTTGTGCTGTCGGGCAGCGGGTCCCGGTGGAACGCCAGCCTGGTGATCACCCTCGAACCCGACGTGGACACCGCCCACACCGCCGGTTCCGGCAGCCCGGCCGACGCCGCCACGACCAGCGATGTCCGTGCCGGCGCTCGCACGACCAGCGATGTCCCGGCTGGCGATGTTCCCCAGGCTGACCGGCGGGTGCCGGTGTGGCCGCTCGAGACCGTCCCCGACGGGTGGAAGGTGTCGGCGCGGCTCGCGGACGGGACCCCGCTCCCGATCCACCGTGCCCGGACCATCGCGCTCAACGCCGGAGTCTCTACCCTCCTGCTCGGCGCGGACGGCATTCCGATCTACCTGGGCCCCAAGGTCCGGTTCGTGACCACAGGCCAGCGCAGGGTGTTGGAGGCGCTGTACGACACCTGCGCGTTCCAGGAATGCGACATCCCGGCCCGGTTCTGCGAGATCGACCACGTGCTCAACTTCTCCGACTACCCGCTGACTGATGTGGACCTGCTCGCACCGTGTTGCCGTTATCACAATGTGCTCAAGTACACCCATACCGACCAGATCACCACCACTCGCGACGCGCGAGGCCGCTGGCAGCACACAGTTCACCACCCGGGGCCCACGCGTCGCAGAGGGCGGGGCGGCAGCCGGGCTCAAGGGCCATGACCAGGAGAGACACGAGTTCAACCTGTGAGGCGATCATGCGCCACGGGTGGGAATTCCGCGCGATCTCTGCACGGTCAGGCGAGAGTGCCCGAATTCGCCGATGATCGTGAACCTCGGCCCAGTAGTGCAGGTGCCGGCCATGCCTGGTGGAGCTGCGCAGCTCTTCGACCGGTTCCAACGGCGTCGGCGCGTGATGTGCCCGCCATATGGACGATCGACATGAAGTTGGTCGAGCCGGCCTTCGACTCGGTGGCGGACGACGGGCAGCCAGTGATCCTGAAGGATCTGCGGCGATCGGCTGTCGCAGATCCTTCAGGACCAGGGCTGCTGGGGCACTTGAGTAGGGGTTACTCAGGCGGGGGTACGGGTCGGGGCCGCATGCTCTCCGGGGACGGAGCGGAGCACGAGCATGGGGGGCGACAGAGTGGGCTATCTCGTACTGACCATTGTTCTGGTCATCCTCATCACCCTGCTGACCAAGCGGCTGCGCCGGAGGCGGGCCCGGCCCCCGTTGCGGATGGAGGCCCCGGTGCCGACGTTCCGGGTCGTGGCACTCGGACACCAGGGTTCGGGGAAGACGCTGCTGCTGGCCAGCATGTACCACACGCTCAGGGTCCCCGCCGACCAGTGCTACTTCCTGACGGCGGCGTACGACGACGTGGTGCGGCTCAACCAGTGGTTCGACCAGATGGCGAACACCGCGTCGCAGGACTGGCCGCACTCCACGACGGCGAGCCAGTCGCGGATGTTCGACTTCACCGTGAAGACCCGTACCACCGGGATCCTC
The DNA here is from genome assembly GCA_025964615.1 of Actinomycetes bacterium. Classification (GTDB taxonomy): domain Bacteria; phylum Actinomycetota; class Actinomycetes; order Streptosporangiales; family Streptosporangiaceae; genus RYN-227. The sequence goes on along the minus strand of JAOPYM010000379.1, from coordinate 10,131 downwards.
TCCACGATCATGCACCTGAACTACCTGGAGTACGCGGGGGAGTTGCTCACCCAGCTGAACGACTCCGGAGGTGCAGCCAAGGATCACCTCTTCGCGACGATCAGGTCGGCGGACGCGCTGGTCGGAGTCATCGACGGCTACAGCATCCGCCAGTTCCTCGACGGGCATCCCATGGGTGCGGTGCGGCTGGCGGAGACGCTCAACGCGCTGGTCCCGGCCATCATCGAGGCCTCGTGCCCGGTCAACTTCGTCATCACGAAGTGGGACCTTCTGGCGGATCTGGACCCCGACGAGAACCGCCGGCTGAGCATCGTGCGCAACCTGCTGACGTCCAACCCGCAGTTCCGGGCGCTGGTGAGTCTGCACAGCGTCGGGCGGGTGGTCAGGCTCATCCCAGTGAGCGCGGTCGGTCCCGGCTTCGCCCGGATCGGGAACGGCGGGATCGTCAAGATGCCCGGGGCGGAGGTGCGCCCCACGAACGTCGACATCCCGCTGTCGGCCGTGGTCCCCGATCTTTTTGAGCAGATCGAGGGAAGGCTCGACCACCAACACCGGGCGGCCCTGCACGCGGAGGTGCGCAAGCGGATGTTCATGGACCCGGTGGAGGCGGTCGCCTCGCTGTCGGCCTTCGCCACCCAGGTGGCAGGGCGGGTGGTGATGGCCGCGTTCGGGGGCCCGGTAGCGGTAGTCGGGGACTCCCTACTGGGGCTCTTCCTCGACTCCCGTACGGACGGAACGCGCGATCGGCAGACCAGCCTGGACCGGCAACTGAGCGCGGCCGAAGAGGAGATGGACCAGATCCACCGCGCGCGGCGGCGGGTCCTGCAGGACATGCACGGCAAGGTGCTCGCTCTGGAGAGCCGGTTGCCGTACTCCAGGCTGTCGGAGGGGCGCTGACATGGCCGGACCCGAGCCGCGAGCGTGGCCGTTCCTCGTCGCCCGTGGTCGCGACCGGGGGTACGGCACGCTCCTCGCCCCCGGCTTCCTCATCGCCGAACGCGGCCACGGGATACTGAGCGAGTCGGCGGAGCCGAGTCTCCAAGAGGACCGGGCGAGCGTGACCGGCGTGGTCACGGGAGCGGGCCGGGCGCTGACGCTCGTGCACGCCACCCACGTGGTCACCGCCGCCGACCTCACCGAAGGGACCGAGCCCCGAGACCGGCACAGCCGCCCGCTCCAGCTGATCTACGGGTTCGTGTGCGTTGATGCGAAGGTCTCGGAGGCGGACCCCGCCGACCTGGCGGCCTGCCGGGAGACGGCGCTCGGCGTCTACCGCCGTTTCCTCGGCGACGAAGAGGGCTTCACCGTCGAGGCCGGGCAGGAGTTCGTACCGCGAACACACCTCACCAGCCCTACACCCGCACCCGCCCGCCGTACCCCCGCACCCACACGACCCGAGCCCGCACCCGCGCGCAGACCTGAGCCTTCGCGCAGACCTGAGCCCACACGCGGACCTGAGCCCACACGCGGACCTGAGCCTTCGCGCAGAGCTTGGCCTGCGCTCGCGGCCGGTCGCGAGCCGGACCCGCGACCCGTATCCGGATTCGGGAACGTCCTGCTCGTCGGTGCGATCCTGCTGGTGATCGTCGTCCTGGTCGTCATGTGGTCCCCATGGCAGAGCCCGAAACCCCAGGTGCACTGTCCTCACCTCGCGACCACCTCGCCGACGCAGACTCCGGGGCACTGCGACCCCCGGCAGGGAGGCGAACCCTGAGCCGCTTACCCGAAATGCACTGGTCCGGTACGGCGTGTGCTCGTACGATCTCCCTGTGCGCACCTCCTGGCCGTTCACCGGTCGCGCCGCCGTGTTGGACGAGATCTGTTCCGTGCTGGGCGCGTATCCCGGGCGCGGTGTCGTCCTCGCAGGTCCAGCGGGTGTGGGCAAGAGCCGGCTGGCGGCCGAAGCACTGCGGCGCCTCGAACCGGACGCCTTCACGGTCGTACGGGTGGGCGCCACCCAGGCCGGTGCGTCGATCCCGTTCGGCGCATTCGGGAATGTTCTACCCACCGACCGGCCCGCCGCGGGGGCGGCCGATCCGATCCACTGGGCGGCCGGGGCGCTGAGCGACCTGGCGGAGCCCGGGCGGTTGCTGATCTCCGTCGACGACGCGCACCTGCTCGACCCCGCCTCGGCGACGTTGCTGCACCACCTCGCACGGCACGGGCACGGGCGGGTGCTCGCCACCGTCCGTACCGGCGAACGCGCGCCCGGCCCCGTGGTGGCGCTCTGGCGCGAGAGCCTGCTGCGGAGGCTGCGCCTGGACCCGCTTTCGGTCGACGGCATGCGGGAGGTCCTGGAGGCCGTGCTCGGCGGACGCCTTGAGGACTCCACCGCACTGCGGCTGTTCCGCGTCACGCGAGGCAACCTGCTGTTCCTGCGCGAAATGGTCCTCGGCGGGCTGCTCACCGAGACCGGGGGAGTGTGGCGGTGGCGCGGCGAGCTCCCCATGACGACGCGCCTGCGCGAACTGGTCGACGCCCGGATCGGTACCCTCGACGGCCCCGAGCGGGACGTCCTGGAGTACGTGGCGTTCGGCGAGCCGCTGGATCTCGGGACACTGAACTCGCTGACGTCCCAGGCCGCGATCGAACGGGCCGCGCAACGGCAGCTCATCGAGGTGGTCCAGCGGGACCGTAGGCGCGAGGCGCGCCTGGCCCACCCGATGTACGGGGAGGTGGCCCGCGACCGGGTGGGACTGCTCCGGACCAGCGGGTTGCTGACGGATCTCGCCAAGGCACTGGAGAAGACCGGTTTGCGGCGCCGTGAGGACCTGCTGCGCAGCGCGGTGTGGCGGCTCGACAGCGGGACCGCGTCGGACCCGCCCCGGCTGCTCGGTGCCGCCTGGCTGGCCTGGTCCGCCCACGACCTCGGCCTGGCGATCAGGCTCGGCAGGGCCGCCCTGGACGCGGGCGGCGGGATCGCGGCTGCGGGGCTGCTCGGCACGGTGCTGCACTTCGCCGACCGCCATGAGGAGGCGGAGACCGTACTGCTACAGGTCGCGGGGACGGCGGTCACCGACACCGAGCGCGCCGCCTACGCCTGGACGCGCTCACTGAACCTCAGCTGGGGCCTGCACCGGTCGGCGGACGCGGACCGTCTGGTCGACGAGGCCATCGCTGCGATCACCGACCAGGTCCCGCTCCAGGAGATGCAGGCGCTCCGGGCGGTCTACCACTTCTACGCCGGGCGTTTCCCGGCCGCACTCGAGCAGCCGGTCGAGGAACTCACGCCCGCCATCGAGGCCACGATGGCGTTCGTCCGGGCCGGAGTGGACTGTTACGCCGGCCGCAACGGACCCGGCATCGCCGCCATGAGCACGGTCTTCGCAGGCCGGGCGAATTGGCACGACGAGATCCCCAACCTCGTGCAGAGCGTGCTGCACGCCCGGATCCAGAGCGCGATCTTCGCCGGGGAACTGGCAGCGGCCGCCGAGTACACCGAGGTCATTCACCGTCCCGCCACCGAGAGCGGCACCTGGGAGCGTGCGGTGGCGGTGACCGGCGTCATCCACGGTCAGGTGTGCCGGCTGCGCGGTGAGGTCCGGGAGGCGCTCCGCCTCGGCCAGGCCGGCCTGGACTGGGCGGACCAGGTACAGACCGGCTTCTCCGCCCTGGTGCTCGGTGAGTATGCGCACGCGGCGGCGCTCCTCGGCAAGGCGGACGCCGCGTCCGCCGCGCTGGCGCGAGTGGAATGCGACATCCTGCCCGCGACCATTGTCCTGGCGTTTCCGGCCGTGCTCGCCCGAACCTGGGAACGCGCGGCGCAGGGCGACCTGCCGGGTGCGGTCCGGGCCGCGCTGGACGCCGCCGCCGAGGCCGACGCCCTGGAACTGCGCGGCTTCCGGCTCTTCGCGCTGCACGACGTCGTACGGCTCGGGTCGGCACGGCTGGTGGCCGCCGATCTGCGTGAACTGGAGGTCGATGGGGAGCTGGCCCCGCTGTGCGCCCGGCACGCGGAGGCCGCGGTGGCGGCAGACGGCGCCGCGCTGGCCGAGGTCTCCGCCGGTTTCCAGGAACTAGGAATGATCTTGTACGCGGCGGAGGCGGCGGCCCAGGCGGCGCGGGCGTACGAGGCGGCGGGCCGCGTGAAGGAGGCCCATGTGCTCGGCGGGCAGGCCTGGGTACTGGCCCGGCGCTGTCAGGGCGCGCGGACCCCGGCCCTGGCCTGGCTCGCGGCACCGGAGCTCACGGCCAGGCAGCTGGAGATCGCTCAGCTCGCGGCGGCCGGGCTCAGCAACAAGGAGATCGCGGACCGGTCGGCGATCTCGGTCCGTACCGTCGCCAACCACCTGGGCGCTGTCTACGAACGGCTCGGTGTGCACGACAGGGCCGAGCTGTCGGCCCTCCTCGGACCGGTGACACGATGATGCCCGAGTGGCCCTTCACCGGCCGCCTGCGCGCGCTGGACCGGATCCGCGCCGAGTTGCGGACCGGGCCCGGAGTGGTCATCGCCGGGCCGGCCGGGGTGGGCAAGACCCGGCTGGCAGCCGAGGCCGTACGCGACATGGAGCCGGTCCTGCACGTCGGCGCCACCCGGGCGACCGCCCAGGTCCCGCTGGGCGCGTTCGCCGGGCTGCTGCCGGCCGAGCCCGCCGCGGCCCGCTCGCTCAACCTGCTGCGCTGGGCGACCGAGGAACTGCGGCTGCGTGCCGGACCCGGCGAACTGGTGCTCGCCGTGGACGACGGCCACCTCCTCGATCCGGTCTCAGCCGCGCTGGTGCACCACCTGGTCCTGCACGGCCACGCCCGGTTGCTGGCCACGATCCGCAGCGGCGAGCCGGTCCCCGACCCGGTCCTCGCCCTCTGGAAGGAAGGACTGACGCCGCGCCTCGAACTCGGCCCGCTGCCGCCCGGCGCCACCCGCGAGGTACTGGAGGGCGCGCTCGGCGGTCAGCTGGACACCGCCACGGTCGAGCGGCTCTGGCAGGTCACCCGGGGCAACCTGCTGTTCCTGCGGGAACTGGTGCTCGCGGTCACAGCCGAGGGCCTGCTGGCCCGAGTGCACGGGGTCTGGCGCTGGTGGGGCGAGCTCCCCGTGACGCCGCGGCTGCGCGAGCTGGTCGAGATCCGGTTGGGCGCGGTCGACGCGGGTGAACGCGAGGTCCTCGAGTACGTCGCCCTCGGTGAACCGCTGGGCGCGTACACCCTGATCCGTCTCACCTCCGCGAACGCCGTCGAACGGGCCGAGGAGAAGCACCTCATCGAACTGGCCCGCAGTGGCCGCCGCCTGGAGGTGCGGCTGGCGCATCCGCTGTACGGCGAGGTGGCGCGCGACCGGGCCGGTCCCGGCCTCGTGCGGACCCGGATGGCCGAACTCGCCGAGGCGGTCGAGGCCCAGGGCCTGAAGCGCGCGGAGGATCTCCTGCGGGGCGCGGTCTGGCGTTTGGAGAGCGAGACCACCGTGGATGGCGGGGCCTCGGTGGCGGCGAGCCTGCGGGCCAAGAGTGCGTACGACCTCACCCTTGCCGAACGCCTCGGCAGGGCGGCGCTCGCTGCCGGTGGCGGGATCGACGCGGCGATCGCCCTGGCCGGGGTCCTGTTGCTCACCGAACGCGCCGCAGAGGGCGGGGAGATCCTCGCGAGCCTGACAGGGCAGGCCGGCACGGACCGGGATCGGGCCCGCGCCGCCACCACCTGGGTGTTCGGCCTCGCCATGTCACCGGACGCGCGGACGACCGCCCTCGAGATCCTCACCGCGGCCGAGGCGACGATCACCGGCCCGGCGGAGCTCCAGGAACTCCTGTGCATGCGCGGACGCGTGCACACCCAGCTCGGTGAGCTGCCCGCGGCACGGGACGCCGTCCGGAGGGCCCGCGAACTGGGTGAGCCGAACGCGCGGGTCGCCGCCTACGCGGCGTCGGTCGAGACCGCCGTCGCGGCCTACGGAGGGCGGCTCGACGCGTGCCTGACCCAGGTCGCCGGAGTGCTCGACCGGCCGGCCGGATGGCGCGACGAGACGGCCGACACCTACCCCGAGCTGGACATGCTGTGCGCCCGGATGCTCGCTCTGCTCTTCTCCGGCGACCCGGTGGCCGCGGCGTCGGCCGTCGACGATGTGATCTCCCGGCTGGATGCGCGCTTCCGCACCTGGGACCTGGGCATCGCGGGTTTCCTCGGTCACCGAGGTCAGATCCAGCGGATGCGCGGGGCGGTCCGGGACGCTGAGCGCTCCTGCCGGGAGGGCATGGCCCGCCTGGCCTCCGGGCCGACCGGCTTCGCGGGACTCTGCCTGGGCGAGCTCGCACATTCCGCCGCACTACTCGGTGATCTGGAGACCGCGGAGGTCGCGCTCGCCGGGGCGCAGGCGCGCACTCTGCCGACCTTCTACCTCATCGACTTCCCCGGGCGTCTCGCCCGGCCATGGGTCCTGGCGCTGCGCGGAGAGCTTCCGGCGGCCGTCGCGGCGGCCCTGTCCGCGGCGGACGAGGCAGCCGCCCGGGGTGTGCACAGCTACGAGATGCTGGCCCTGCACGACGTGGTACGGCTGGGCGCCGCGGATCTCGCCGCCGACCGCCTGGAACTGCTCGCCGACTGGATGGACGGGCCCCTGATCCGTACCTGTGCCCGGCATGCGCGGGCGGCGGCGGACCTTGACGGGCCGGTCCTGGACGCGGTCGCCCAGGAGTTCGCCGCGTTCGGGATGACGCTGCACGCCGCGGAGGCCGCAGCGCAGGCGGCGCCGGCCCATGAGCAGGCGGGACAGGCCCGCAATGCCCGTGCCGCGCGGGTCCGGGCCTGGATACTGGCCCAGCGCTGCCAGGGCGCGCGGACTCCGGCGCTGGCCGGGCTGGCAGCGCCCGCGCTCACCCCCCGGCAGTACGAGATCGTCGGGCTGGCCGCGACCGGTCTGGGCAACCGGGAGATCGCCGATCGCCTGGTGCTGTCCACCCGTACCGTCGCCAACCATCTTGTCGCCGCGTACCACCGGCTAGGCGTCAGCGACCGCACGGCCCTCGCCGCCCTGCTCTCCGCCGCGGGGCCGCCGGTCTCCGGCTTTTAAGATCAGTGTCTCGTCATTCGAGATCAATGCTCAGGGTATGAGACGTGTGCACTAAGGTGCCTGCATGGCTTCACGCAACATCCGTCTCGCCGTCGTCGCCGGTGACGGCATCGGTCCCGAGGTCGTCGCCGAGGGCCTCAAGGTCCTCGACGTCGTCGCCTCATCGTACGACGTCAAGATCGAGCAGACGCCGTACGACCTGGGCGCAGCCCGCTGGCACCGGACCGGCGAGGTCCTGCCGGATTCGGTCCTCGCCGAGATCCGCGGCCACGACGCGATCCTGCTGGGAGCAGTGGGTGACCCGACCGTGCCGAGCGGCGTGCTCGAGCGCGGCCTGCTGCTCCGCCTGCGGTTCGAGCTCGACCACTACGTGAACCTCCGTCCGGTGAAGCTGTTCCCGGGCGTCGAGACCCCTCTCGCGGGCGTCAGGCCCGAGGACATCGACATGATCGTCGTCCGCGAGGGCACCGAGGGCCCGTACACCGGTGTCGGTGGCGTCGTCCGCAAGGGCACTCCCCACGAGGTGGCCACCCAGGAGAGCGTCAACACCGCGTACGGTGTCGAGCGGGTCGTCCGCTACGCCTTCGAGGTCGCCGCGACCCGCCCGCGCAAGAAGCTCACGCTGGTCCACAAGGACAACGTGCTGACCTTTGCCGGTGAGCTCTACCAGCGCATCCTGCGTGAAGTCGGCCGTGAGTACCCCGGCGTGACCACCGACTACTGCCATGTCGACGCGGCGACCATGTTCTTCGTGAACCAGCCGCAGCGCTTCGACGTCGTCGTCACGGACAACCTGTTCGGCGACATCATCACCGACATCGGCGCGGCCATCGCGGGCGGCATCGGCCTTGCCGCCTCCGGCAACGTCAACCCGTCGGGTACCGCCCCGTCGATGTTCGAGCCGGTGCACGGCAGCGCTCCCGACATCGCCGGTCAGGCGAAGGCCGATCCGACCGCCACGGTCCTGTCCGTCGCGATGCTGCTCGACCACCTCGGCCTGGCCGAGGCGGCCCGTCGTGTCGAGGCCGCCGTCGCGCAGGACCTGGTCGAGCGTCTGGGCGCCCCGGCACGGTCCACGCATGAGGTCGGCGACGCGATCGCCGAGCGAGTAACCGGCTAGGGTGCGCACTTTCTCCGGGCGCACCCCACGGGGTGCGCCCGTTCTTTCGGGCAGCCCGTGATCCAGGAGGTTTGAAAGGACGACAATAGGGATTGCTGGTACGGGACACGTACCGGCGATCCGGGAGAGGACCAGACAATGAACACGATCGACTTCGACATCCAGCTCTCCGACCACCGTGTCCCCGACGCGGAGCGGGAGCGGTTGCTCGTGGCCCCCGGATTCGGCCAGCTGTTCACCGATCACATGATCACCATCGCCTGGAACACGCAGCAGGGATGGCACGACGCGCGACTTCAGCCGTACGGCCCGCTCTCCCTGGACCCGGCGACCAAGGTCCTGCACTATGCCCAGGAGCTGTTCGAGGGGCTCAAGGCCTACCGGCAGCCCGACAGCTCGGTCGTCACGTTCCGGCCGCATGCCAACGCCGCCCGGTTCAACAGGTCCTGTCTGCGGATGGCGATGCCTCCGCTCCCCGAGGAGACCTTCGTCGAGGCCATCGACCTGCTGGTCTCCACTGATCAGGACTGGGTGCCGACCCAGGAGGGCCACAGCCTCTACCTGCGGCCCTTCATCATCGCCACCGAGACCGGGATGGGCGTCAACAGCCCGTCCGCCTCGTACCTCTTCATCGTGATCGCCTCCCCATCGGAGGCGTACTTCAAGGGCGGCGTCAAGCCGGTCTCGGTCTGGCTGTCGGAGGACTACACCAGGGCCGCGGTGGGCGGCACCGGGGACGCCAAATGCGGCGGCAACTACGCGGCGGCCTTCGTCGCGCAGGCGCAGGCGGTGGAACAGGGCTGTGACCAGGTCGTCTGGCTCGACGCGGTGGAGCACCGCTGGGTCGAGGAGATGGGCGGCATGAACATGTTCTTCGTGTACGGGACGGGGGCCTCAGCACGCCTGGTCACCCCGGCGCTGACCGGTACCCTGCTGCCCGGCATCACCAGGGACACGCTGCTCAAACTCGCCCCCGACCTGGGCCTGCCCGTCGAGGAGGGCCGGATCTCCACCGACGAATGGCAGGCCGGCAACGCCACCGGCGAGCTGTCGGAGGTCTTCGCCTGCGGTACCGCCGCCGTGATCACCCCCGTCGGCCGGGTCAAGGGCGAGGGCAAGGAGTGGACGATCGGCTCCGGCGAGCCCGGCGAGGTCACGCTGCGCCTGCGCGAGGAGCTCGTCGGCATCCAATACGGCACCCGCCCCGACCCGTACGGCTGGATCCACAAGATCGCCTAGCGCTTGCGCGTCAAGCGCCCAAGCGCTGCCCGAGCGGAGCGAGGGCCATGAGCACAGCGAGGGCCATGAGCGCAGCCCCGATGTGACGACTGGGACCAGGCTGTGGCACACTAACGTTGTTATGCGCCTCAGCCTGGTCATTATCGGCGGGCGCGCCGGTCTGTAAAGGACATCGCCGGCGCGCAAACCTCTCACGCCCGTGAGGGGTTTTTTTGTTTCCCGGCGCTTCCTTGTGAAGGAGATGGCCAGATGGCCGACGACGGTTTCCACGTCTACGACACGACGCTGCGTGACGGGTCCCAGCAGGAGGGACTCAACCTCACAGTGGCCGACAAGCTCGTCATCGCACGGCATCTCGACGAGCTCGGCGTGGGCTTCATCGAGGGCGGCTGGCCGGGATCCAACCCCAAGGACACTGAATTCTTCAGGCTGGCCCAGACCGAGCTGGACCTGAAGCACGCGCAGCTCACCGCGTTCGGCGCGACCCGCCGGGCAGGTGCGAAGGCCGCCGACGACCCCATGGTGGCCGCACTGCGCGAATCCGGCGCGCCGGTCGTGACCCTTGTCGCCAAGAGCCACGACCGGCACGTGGAACTCGCCCTGCGCACGACGTTGGAGGAGAACCTCGCGATGATCCGCGACACGGTCTCCCACCTGCACGGCGAGGGACAGCGGGTCTTTCTCGACGCGGAGCACTTCTTCGACGGCTACAAGGCCAACCGCGCCTACGCCCTGGAGGTCGTACGGACCGCCGTGGAGGCCGGCGCGTCCG
>JAOPYM010000365.1 GCA_025964615.1 Actinomycetes bacterium | reverse complement strand
TCACGTTGGACCGAGCGTCTCACCACGATGAGCAAGTCGCAGCGTGCCGGGTTGCCAGGTGTCTCGGTGGGGCGCGCGCCGCAGCTGCTCGCGGGCGCCGTCGTTGCCGACGCCACGATGGACCTGTTCGACCTGCGCGAGCTGGAGATCTGCCCCTGGGCGCTGCGCGAGGGTGTGATCCTCCGGCGCATGGACCTGCTGCCCGAACCACAGGCCCGGCCCGACCAGGCACTCAGCGTCAACGCTCTTCCGTAACGTCTTGTTACGACCCGATCAAACCAGTGCGGAACCGGCCCCATGGTAGTTTGCCAGGCGCTATCCTCCCCAAAGATCATAAAAAGACTCACTTGGGAGCATGCGAAATGAGCGCCGCCAACCGGGTGCAAGCCCTCACCCGCGGGGTTGCGGTGACCGTGATGGCCGTCGCGGTCGTGACCGCCACCGCGGGCGGTTTCGCCCAGTCGTACTCTGGCCTGTACAACTGGGCACTCGAGCACGGTCTCACCGGCTGGAAGGCTGAGTCCTTCCCGCTGCTGGTGGACCTGTTCGTCATCGTCGGCGAACTGGGCCTGTTCCTGCTGGCGATCGATGCCTTCGTCCTTCACCGCAGGCATCTGCTGAGCTGGGTGGACTTCTGCCTGCCGCTGTTCATCGCGACCGCCGGCTGGACGGCGAGCCTCATCTTCAACGTCGGCCATGTGGTGAACCGCCAGTTCTCCTACCAGGCCACCGCCGCGGTACCGCCGATCGTGTCCATGCTGGGCCTGTTCGTTCTGCTCCGGACCCTGCATCGGTATGTGTCGCCGCCGATGGAGCCGGAGGAGGCGGAGCCCGATCCCAAGGCCATCGAGGCCCCCCGGCCTGCGACGTCCATCTCGGTGCACCAGATCACCATCGTCCCGATGCGTCTCGCCCCGCAGCCCCTGGCCGCCGCCGAGCCCGCGATCGAGGCCGGCAGCCCGGCCGAACCGGTCCTCAAGGCGACCGCGATTGCGGTCGGCAAGCCGGTATCGGTGAACGGGCAAACCTCCTCGAGCAACGGCAAGCACGCGGCGCCGCCACCACCCGCACCCGCACCGGCCCCCCAGCCGGAGCCCGAGCCCGTGTCCGTCCCCCTCGCGCAGCCCGATCCCGACGCCCTGCGGGGCATCCTGATGGAGTCACTCGGGCGGCACAACGGCGACGTCTACCAGACCCTCGACGAGCTGATGGCCGAGGGTTACGCCCTGACCACCGAAGAGGTCCGCAAGGCCAGGGAGAACCACTGGTTCCCCTACGCCGTCTTCCGGCTGCTCGCCAAGCACGACGGCGACGGTGCCCTGGTCGGCAAGGAGCTCACCGAACAGGCGATCGAGTACGACAACAGTTCTCTCGACGACCTGGTCCGCAACTGGCGCGCCTGACTCAAAAAGACCCCCCTCGACGGCATCGAGGGGGGTCTTTCGTGTTCACAGACCGGGGGAGCTTGATGTCCCAGGCTCTTGCCTGCCGATCCTTACCGGCTTGATCCCGACCGCCCTGCACCCGGTGGCCGAGCGGAGGATCGTCATCGAACCCGGATTCTGAGGCGACAAGGCGGCCGTACCCCGGAAGAATGAAAGCGGAACGGTGCGAACGGAAGAGGGAACGTTGTCCATCAACCAGAAGATCGCTGAAGAGCTCGGGGTCCGCGAGGGGCAGGTGCGGGTGGCCGTCGAGCTGCTCGACGGCGGGGCCACCGTCCCGTTCATCGCCCGGTATCGCAAGGAGGCCACCGGGACGCTCGACGACACACAGCTGCGCAACCTGGAGGAGCGGCTGCGTTACCTGCGCGAGCTGGAGGAGCGGCGGGCCGCGATCCTGGAGTCGATCGAGTCGCAGGGCAAGCTGGACGACGCGCTGCGCGCCCAGATCCTCGCCGCCGACTCGAAGGCCCGCCTGGAGGACATCTACCTGCCGTACAAACCCAAGAGGCGCACCAAGGCGCAGATCGCCCGCGAGGCGGGCCTGGAGCCGCTGGCCGAGGGCCTGCTCAGCGACCCGTCGGTGGACCCGAAGGCGGCTGCGGCGGCATTCCTCGGCGAGAGCGTCCCCGATGTCGCCGCAGCGCTGGACGGTGCCCGTTCCATCCTGGTCGAGCGGTTCGCCGAGGACGCCGACCTGATCGGGCCGCTGCGCGAGCAGATGTGGTCGCGAGGACGCGCGGAGTCCCGCGTCCGGGACGGCAAGGAGGAGGAGGGAGCCAAGTTCTCCGACTACTTCGCCTTCACCGAGCCGTTCACCAAGCTCCCGTCGCACCGCATCCTGGCGCTGTTCCGGGGCGAGAAGGAGGAGGTGCTCGACGTCGCGCTGGAGCCCGAGCAGGAGGGCGACTACGAGGGCCGCATCGCCCGGCGCTTCGGCATCGCCGACGCGGGACGGCCCGCCGACGGGTGGCTCCTGGACTCGGTGCGGTGGGCGTGGCGGACCCGCATTCTCGTGCACCTCCGCATCGACCTGCGCATGAGGCTGTGGCAGGCGGCCGAGGAAGAGGCGGTACGGGTCTTCGCCGCCAACCTGCGGGACCTGCTGCTCGCGGCGCCCGCCGGAACCCGCGCGACCATGGGCCTTGACCCCGGTCTGCGCACCGGCGTCAAGGTCGCGGTGGTGGACGCGACCGGCAAGGTCCTGGCGACCGAGACGATCTATCCGCACGAGCCTCGGCGGCGCTGGGACGAGTCCCTCGCCACCCTGGCGAGGCTCGCGAAACAGCACGACGTCGAGCTGATCTCGATCGGCAACGGCACCGCCTCGCGCGAGACAGACAAGCTGGCCGGGGACCTCATCACGCTGCACCCGGAGTTGAACCTCACCAGGATCGTGGTGTCCGAGGCGGGCGCCTCGGTGTACTCAGCGTCGGCCTTCGCATCGCAGGAGTTGCCGGGGATGGACGTCTCGCTGCGCGGCGCGGTGTCGATCGCCCGGCGGCTGCAGGACCCGCTCGCCGAACTGGTCAAGATCGACCCCAAGTCCATCGGGGTCGGCCAGTACCAGCACGACCTGTCCGAGCTCAAGCTGTCGCGCTCCCTGGACGCAGTGGTGGAGGACTGCGTGAACGCGGTCGGGGTGGACGTCAACACCGCCTCCGCACCGTTGCTGACCCGGGTCTCCGGGATCACGTCCGGGCTCGCCGAGAGCATCGTGGCGCACCGGGACGCGACGGGCCCCTTCCGGTCCCGCAGAGCCCTGAAGGACGTGCCGCGGCTCGGCCCCAAGGCGTTCGAGCAGTGCGCGGGTTTCCTGCGCATCCCCGGCGCCACGGATCCGCTGGACGCCTCGACCGTGCACCCCGAGGCCTATCCGGTGGTGCATCGCATCCTGTCGGCCACCGGCGGGGACCTGCAGGGCCTGATCGGCAACACCGCCGCGCTCCGCACGGTACGGGCGCAGGACTTCGTGGACGGGACCTTCGGCCTGCCGACCGTCACCGACATCCTCAAGGAACTCGAGAAGCCGGGACGGGACCCCCGGCCGGCCTTCAAGACGGCCACGTTCAAGGACGGTGTGGAGACCCTCAAGGACCTGCAGCCGGGCATGCTGCTCGAGGGCGTCGTCACCAACGTCGCCGCCTTCGGAGCCTTCGTCGACGTCGGTGTACACCAGGACGGTCTCGTGCACGTCTCCGCGATGTCCAGCAAGTTCGTCTCGGATCCGCGCGAGGTCGTGAAGCCGGGCGACATCGTGCGGGTGAAGGTGCTCGAGGTGGACATCCCGCGCAAGCGCATCTCGCTTACCCTGCGTCTTGAGGACGAGGCCGCGCCACGCACCCCGGGCGACCGGGGGGAGCGCTCGCGTGGCGGTCAGCCCAAGCAGGACCGGGGTGCGCCCAGGAAGGGCGGCGCGCGAGGCCCTACCCCGGCCCAGGCCGACACCGCGCTCGCCGACGCACTGCGCCGGGCGGGGCTGAAGCCCTGATCTCCGAAGCCTTTGCCCGTAGTGCCTGAATGGTTACCGCACGTTCCGGCTCCTGTGGCCGGAACGGCGGTTAGGCTCGGCACGTTCTCAGGAGGTTCCCAGCCTGTGCCCGACCGTACGCACAGAGTTGCGACCGCATAATCGGCATACAGCGGGGCAAGCTTGATCACAGCAGACGGAAGCGGTCAGCGATCACCCGGGGAGGGGCGGATGGGACGGCATCGGCGTGGATGGAGGCTGACCTCCGTATTCACCCCCTCCGTGTCGTTGCTGGCGCTGCTAACACTGATCACCTTTGCGGTCGTCGGCCTGGTGCCCAGCGTCGGCAGCACCCTGTCGCCCAAGAAGCTGACCGGGGTCAGGGCCAAGCCCGCGAAGGCCCCGCTCGCACCGTCCAGTCCGCTCGTCGGGATCCCCTTCACGGGTACCCCGGCGGTGGGAGCGCTGTTCCTCACCGACGCCTCCGGCAATCTCACCGCCGAGCACTTCTGCACCGCGAGCGTCGTGGACAGCCCGGAACGGGACCTGATCATCACGGCGGCGCACTGTGTGGACGACGGCTCGCACCAGGGCATGCGGATCGCGTACGTCCCCGGGTACCACGACGGCAAGCAGCCGTACGGGGCGTGGACGGCCGTCAAGGCGTTCATCGACGACAAGTGGAGCGCCTCCTCCGACCAGGCCCACGACGTGGCGTTCCTCCGGGTACAGCGGTCCACCGGGAGCGCCAGGATCCAGGACGTCACCGGCGCGAACACGCTCGGCGTCGGCCGCTCCCCCGGGGTCGTCCGGGTGATCGGCTATCCGAGCGACCAGGACCAGCCGATCGGCTGCCAGAACACGCTGAGCCGCACGGCCGGCCAGTACGAGTTCGACTGCAAGAACTACAACAGCGGTACGAGCGGCGGCCCGTTCCTGGCCGACGTCGACCAGTCGACCGGACGCGGCACTGTGGTGGGCGTCATCGGTGGCCTGCATTACGGCGGCGATGATCCGGACGTCTCGTACTCGATCACCTTCGACGACGTCGTGAAGTCGCTCTACGACACCGCCACCGCAGCGCATAGCTGACACATCCGGCCAAGCTGTGCTGTCCGTGAGGTGAGGACGGCGTGGCCTCGGCCACAGCCATGAGAATTACTGACAGTCCCCGGGTAGTTACAGATTGCAACAAGCTTCACCTCAGGGGGTGTCATGCTCGCCACCGTCCGGCTGCTTCCGGCCACCGGTCTGCTCACCATTGGTTTCCTCATCCCCGCGACGAGCCACCCGATACGAGCGGTTCCGATCGCCTTCGCCCAGGTCCAGCCCGACCGCCGCCCGGACCTCACCAAGGCGCTCGAGACCGTCCCGCACCACCGCCCCGGTCACTTGATGTACCGGCGGCTGCCGCAGTACACCGTTCCCCGGCACAGCCATCTGATCGAGCGGACCCTGCAGGAGGCCCCCCGCGCCGTGCCGTCCGGCGGAGCGGCGGAGTCCGGCGACCTCGCGGCGACGGCCGCCGGTACCGAGCAGCACAGCGCCATCAGCGCCGGGCCGCAGACCGACGACCGCTTCCCCACCGGCTTCTTTGTGGTCTGCCTGGCGACCTTCCTCGGCATCGGACTGCTACTGCGCCCCCTCATCGCCCGTGTCGAGGCGATGACCACCCCGTACGACCTGTCCACGATCGCCACTCCGTTCACCCGCAGACGCCGCTGATCAGGCCCGCCCGAAGACCTGCGGAGGCGGGACGGGCGGGCGGACCTCTGCAGCGTCGCGGATCGGCTTGGCCCCGGCGCAGAACCGGATCAGGTCCTCACCCTCCACGCAGCGCGCCCGTACCAGACCTCCCGCGGTTCGGCGGGTCAGCTCGGCGACCGGGAACGGCGAACGGGAACCGGCGATGATGAGGTTGCCGAACCGGCGGCCGCGCAGGATGCCGGGCTCGGCGAGCAGCAGCGTGTGCGGGAACACCGTCCGCACGGTCGCGGCCACCCGCCGGGCGAAGGGCAACCGGAAGCCGTCGGCCACGTTGACCAGGTAGACCCCGTCGGTGCGGAGCACCCGGGCAGCGTCCGCGGTGAACTCTTCGGTGGCCATTTCCAGGGCCATCACGGCACCGGAGAAGGCATCGAGGACGACGAGATCGTCGGACCCGTCGGGCAGCGTGGCCAGGCCGCTCCGCCCGTCCTCGATCCGCACCTTCAGCCGGGCCACGGCCTTGAGCGCCAGCTGGTCACGGACCAGCTGGACCAGTGCCGCGTCCTTCTCGTAGACCAGCTGGCGGGAGCCGGGCCGGGCCGCTGCGACGTACCGCGGCAGCGTGCACGCCGCTCCGCCGATGTGCACGGCGTCAAGCTCCCCCGGTGGCATCAGGTCGACCACGTCGGCCATCAGCCGCAGGTACTCGAACGCCAGGTGCGAAGGGTCGCCGAGGTCGACGTGCGACTGCGGCACGCCATCCACGCTGAGCAGCCAGCCGTCCGCCCGCTCCGGGTCGGCCGTCAGCTCGGCCACCCCGCCGGTCACCGGATACCGCCCCGCCACCGGTCTCTTCATGCTCCCCCCTCGTTGACTCGTGGCGTTTCCCGCACTGTTCGGTGTAGCGGTGCGGGAAACGCCACGACTCAACGGAGCCAACCTTACGAGGTGAGGTGAGGAGGCTCAGTGCGCCGCGGGTTCCGTGGTGGGCGTACGGCTCGTACGGCGGAGCCAGACAAGCCCGAGGACCGGCAGCACGAGGGGCACGTAGCCGTACCCCTGCCCGTACCCGGACCACACCGTGGCGTCCGGGAACGACGACGCGGAGACCAGGCTGTAGGTACCGATGGCCAGGACCCCGACGAACTCGATGGTGCAGGCGATCACGGCGACCCAGCGGGAGGAGCGGGCGAGCGCCACGGTGGCCAGGATGTAGATGACCGCGGCGAACGCGGAAAGCCCGTACGCCAGGGGCGCCTCGTGGAACTTGGTCGCGATCTGCACGCCCGCGCGAGACGTCGCGGCCAGCGCGAAGACCCCGTAGACGGCGACCAGGATGCGGCCCGGGCCGCTGCCCGTCTCAGACACCGGTGCCCTCCCACAGTTGCTGCATCCGTACGATCATGACGGCGATGGTCAGGCCCGCGACGACGAGTACGCCCGGCCCCCATCTGGAGCGTTCGGCTCGGCCCCAGGCGGCGCCGAGCACCGGGATCACCATGATCCCGGCGAGGTAGCCGATGAAGGTGGCCGGGTGCCTCGGCCCCGCGCCGCCGGCGAGTTCAGTACCCGCGACAACGGCCTGGCCGGCGAGCAGCACCTCGAGCACGCCAAGGGCCACGAGGTGGCTCCAGTCCATCGGGCGGCTGCGGAGCGTGGCGATCAGGCTGTACGCCGCCACCAGGAGCGCGGCCACGATGATCACAGTGGCCAGGGGATTCGTCATAGCAGCACGAGATTACCGGCGCCGCTCAACCGGCAGGCACCGGGTCGGCCCTGGGCAGCACGACCTGGAACCGGGTGTCTCCCGGCTTGGACTGGACCCGGAGGTCGCCGTGGTGCCGGTTGACGACGATCCGCCAGGAGATGTCGAGGCCGAGCCCGGTACCGTGCCCGACCTCCTTGGTGGTGAAGAACGGGGTGAAGATCCGGCCGAGGTCCTCGGCGGGGATGCCGGGTCCGCTGTCGCCGATCTCGACGAGCGCGCAGTCACCGTCCCTGGCCGTGCGGATGGTCAGGGTGCCGGAACCGCCCATCGCGTCGAGGGCGTTGTCGATCAGGTTCGTCCAGACCTGGTTCAGCTCGGCGGCGTATGCGGGGATCGGGGGCAGGTCCGGGTCGTAGTCGGTGACGATCTCAACCGACGGGCCGATCTTGTGCTTGAGGACAGTGAGGGTGCTGGCGAGCAGTTCGCGCAGGTCGACGGTCTGGTAGGCGGCCCGGTCGAGCTGGGAGTACTGCTTGGCGGAGGTGAGCAGCCCGCTGATCCGCTTGACGGCCTCGGAGATGTCCGCCTCCAGCTGGCTGATCTCCAGCGCGTCGGCAAGCCAGCGGACGGCCACCGGCAGCCCATCGCCCATCGACGCGGCGAGTTCCTCGGCGTCGGGGATGCCGAACTCTCCGGTCACCAGGGTCGGGGCGATCTCCCAGGCCTCGTCGACCTCGTGGTCTTCGAGCCAGTCCGACAGCTCGCCCTCGGCGTCGGAGATCTCCATCGGGCGGCGGATCTGCGCTTCCCGTTCGGTCAGTCTCTCCTGCACGGCGACCAGGGCGGCGATGTCGGCTCCGCTGGTCGCGAGTTCGGCGAGCCGGCGGCGGGCGGTCCGGATCCGTTCGCCGAGTTCGGCGGAGGAACGGGCGGCGGCCGACGCGGGGTTGTTGAGCTCATGGGTGAGCCCGGCGGTGATCGTGCCCAGGGCAGTGAGCCGTTCCCGCTGGTCGATGAGCTGCCGGGTGTTGCTCATCCCGAAGAAGAGCCCCTCGAGCAGATGCATCGCCATCGGGAACCACTCGCGGACGGCGATCGCGAACCGCCCGCCGGGCAGCCGGAAGACCCTGCTGGGCGCCGTCGCGCGCAGGGTGTGCTGGTAGGTCTGCTCGATCCGGTCCCCGAGGTAGGACTGGGTGGCCCCCCCGTACACGCCCGGCCTGGCGGAACGGGTCAGTTGCACCACGTCGTCCTGAACGGTCTTGGTCAGCGAGATCTCCCCGTCGAGCAGCACGAACAGGAATTCGGCGAAGTCACCTTCGCCGCAGATCAGCTCGCCCGCGGCGTAGTCGCGTACGGTGCCCTCCGCCGACAGCCACGCCAGCTGTTCATCGTTCAGGTGCTCGAAAAGGAACAGCGGGCGCAGCTCTTCGGCGGAGGCCTTCATATGCCCGATCCTAGGCGTTCTCACGCTGGAAGGCGCGGGCGCCGAAGAACAGGCAGACCGCGGTGAGAGCGGCCGCGACAAGGACGCCTTCGAGCATCACGGTGGTGGTGTAGTGGCCTTGGAAGGCGTCGCGCATGGCGTCGATGATGTATCTGAACGGGGTCGCCCGGGAGACACCGTTCAGCCAGGCCGGTGCGAGCGCCATCGGCAGCATGATGCCCGACAGCAGCATCAGCGGGACCATCACCATGTTGAGCATCGGCGCGAGCGCGTCCTCGCTCTTGAGCAGCAGCCCCGCGGTGTAGGAGATGGAGGCGAGGCTGGCGGCGAGCACGGCGACGAAGCCGAAGCTGATCAGGATGCCGGGCAGGGGCGCCCGCAGCCCGGCCGCGACCCCGGCGAGGACCAGGACCGCGGCCTGTACGACGAGGACGACGACATCGCGGAGCACCCGGCCGAGCATCAGGGCGAGCCTGCTGACCGGAGTCACGCGCATCCGCTCGATGACTCCGGCGCGCAGATCGGCGATGATGGCGAAGCCGACGAAGGCCGCGCCGAACAGGCCGAGCTGGACGAGCAGGCCGGGGACGAAGAACTTGTAGGAGTTTCCGCCGGAGAAGCCCGGCAGACCGCTGCCGGCGACGCGCTTGAGCAGCGGCCCGAAGAAGGCCAGGTAGAGCACCGGCTGGATCAGGCCGATCACCACCCAGGCGGGGTTGCGCAGCGAGAGCCGCATCTGACGCATGAAGATCAGCAGGGTGTCGCGGAAGAAGTTCATCAAGAGTCCTCGCGGAGTGATCGGCCGGTCAAGGTGAGGAACACGTCGTCGAGGGTGGGCCGGGCGAGCTGGATCGACTCGATGGGCACCCCCGCTCCGTCGAGCACGCGCATCAGGCCGACGAGGGCCTCGTCGCCATGTTCGACGGTGAGCCGGATCGTGTGGTCGACGGCACCGACGTCCCGTACGCCCAGATGGCCGGCGAACAGTTCAGCGGCCTTCTCCGTGGCCCCGCCGACCCCGATGGTGACGACGTCGCCGGAGATCCGGCGCTTGAGCTCCTCTGGTGTTCCCTCGGCGACGATCACGCCGTGATCGATGACGAGGATGCGGTCGCAGAGCGCGTCGGCCTCGTCCAGGTAGTGCGTGGTCAGGAAGATCGTGGTGCCGAGTCCGTCACGGATCCGCCGGATGTGGTCCCAGAGGTTGCTGCGGCTCTGCGGGTCGAGACCCGTGCTCGGTTCGTCGAGGAAGACCAGCGACGGCGCGTGCACCAGGCCGAGGGCGACGTCGAGCCTGCGCCGCTGACCGCCGGAGAGGGTCTTGCTGGCCCGCTGCTCCAGGCCGGTGAGTTCGAGCTGCTCCATCAGCGTCGCGGCGGACTTGCGCGCTTCGGGGGTGGGGATGCGGTAGAGCTGGGCCTGCAGGACCAGTTCCTCCTCGACCTTGGATGCGGGGTCCGCGCCGCCGGCCTGCGACACATATCCGATCTTGGCGCGTACGGCGGAAGGGTCGCCGAGCAGGTCCACGCCCGTGACGGTGGCCGTGCCCGCAGTGGGCTTGAGCAGGGTGGTCAGCATCCGGAGCGTGGTGGTCTTCCCGGCTCCGTTGGGGCCGAGGAAGCCGACGATCTCGCCGGGTTCCACGGTGAGGTCGACGCCGCGCACCGCCTCGACGGTACCGCCCCGGGTCTTGAACGTACGGCTGAGGCCGCGCGCCTCAATGATCGGCATTTCTCTCCTTGGGGGGTTTGTCCGCCATGGCCTTCAGAACCTCGGCGAACTCTTCGTGCCAGCGCACTTCGGCTTCCAGGTGCACCTCGCCGCGGCGCATGACGGAGGCGGCGATCGGGTCCATGAGGCCGCGTTCCTGAGGCTAACCTCCGGATGTCAATGTTCGTCCGGGCAGCAGCAGGGTGAAGGTGGGCGGCGCGGGCCCGCCGAGCACCAGCCGGCCGCCCTCGGCCTCGGCGAGCGACCGCGCCATCGCGAGCCCGATGCCGTGCCCGCCGGCCGCCGAGGTACGGCGGCGGAACAGTTCGTCCGGGTCCCTGGTGATCTCGGGCCCCTCGTCCGCGACGTCGACGGCGATGGCACCGCCGGCATCGCGCACCCGCAGGGTCACCGTCCCGGACCCGTGCCGTACGGCGTTGTCCACCAGGACGTCGAGGATCTGCCGTACGGCGGGGGCCGGCGCGGTGCAGGGCGGTAGATCCGGCTCGACCTCGACCCGCCACAGCCGTCCCAGCCCGGCGTGCGCCGCCCGAACCTCCGCGAGGAGCGCCGCGAGGTCGATCGGGCTCCCCTCCCGGGGCGTGTCACGGGCCAGTGCGAGCAGGTCGAGGATGGTGCGATCGAGGCGGTCGGCGGCCTCGATCGCGGACTTGATCGACTCGTACGGATCCTTGCCCGGAACGTCCAGGGCGGACTCCAGACGCAACCGCAGGACGGTCAGCGGAGTGCGGAGCTGGTGCGAGGCGTCCGCGGAGAAGGCACGTTCGCGTTCGAGCAGCGTCCCGAGCCGTTCCGCGGTGGCGTCCAGGCTCGCTCCCGCCGAGTCGATCTCGGGTATGCCGCTGCGCCGGGTCCGGACACTGAAGTCACCGTCGCCGAGCCGCTGCGCCCCGGCCGACAGCTCCTCGAGAGGCTCCGCGAGCCGCCCCGCGTACCGGCGGGCCAGCAGCCAGGTGAGCATGATCGCCAGTCCGCCGCAGACCAGCATCACCACCCAGGTCTCCACTATCCGCCGATCCACGGCCGTCCTGGGAACGGCTGCCCGGACCACTGCGACCACGCTCTCGTTCTGCGCGACCGGGACCGCCACGACCAGATCGCCGGCGGTCTGCCCGCTGGCGACCCGGCCCTGCCGGGCACCGCGCACGGCGCCGTCGGCGACCAGCGGACCGGAACCGCCGATCCTTCGCCCGGACGCGTCGTACAGGCCCAGCACGACCCCGGAGCGGGTGGCGGGCAGCTCGGGGGGATCGGTCCTGTTCGGCTGAGTCGCCGAGACCGCGATGGTGGCCTGCTCGGCGGTCCGCTGCAGCTCACGCCGCTGATCGTCGAGGTGGTACCAGGCCGCACCCACGGCAAGCGGCACGCCGAACAGGCCGATCGCCAGCACCGCGCACAGCACGGTGAGCGTGATGATTCGTCGACGCACGGTATCGAGTCTGCCCTGCCACCGGGACCGGTGCGTCCGAATTTGCCGTTAGCTGGCCATTGGTGACTCTGCCGCTGGCCGGGGCCTTTCTAAGCTCACGAACCATTCCCCATCCCACCACCTTGGAGGATGACCATGAATGTGGTTCGCCTCGCCGCAGGTGCCGTAGTGCTGGTCTCGATGGTCGCCGCCTGCGGTTCGCCGTCGAAGCCGCCGTCCGGCGCCGCCCCGTCCGCACCCGCCCCCTCTTCGGCGGGCAAGGAGGTCAACCCGGCCGGGGACATCCCCGACACCCAGGCCTACGTCGCATACACCCCGCCCGGTGCGGTGTTCTCCATCAAAGTCCCCGAGGGGTGGAGCCGTGCGCAGGCCGGCGCGGCGACCCTGTTCACCGACAAGCTGAACCGTGTCCGCATCGAGTCGCACCCGGCCGCCACCGCGCCGACGGTGGCATCGGTGACCACGCAGGAGCTCTCGCAGCTGCGTGCGACGCCGGGCTTCACCGCGGGGAAGGTCGTCACCGTGACCCGCAAGGCCGGGCCCGGAGTACTGATCACCTACCAGGCCACGTCGGCGCCCGATCCGGTGACGGGCAAGATGTACATGGACGCGATCGAGCAGTACGAGTTCTGGCACGGCGGCCGTGAGGTCGTGGTCACCCTCGCGGGTTCGGCGGGCTCCGACAACGTCGACCCGTGGCGGACCATCTCGGACTCCCTGCGGTGGCATTGATGACCGCCGCCCTTGAGGCCCATTCCCTCTACCGGTTCTTCCGTGCGGGCGAGGAGGAGACCCTCGCGCTGCAGGGCGTCTCGCTGTCCGTCGATGCGGGTGAACTCGTCGCGGTGACCGGCCCGTCCGGTTCCGGGAAGTCCACTCTGCTGTCGTGCCTGGCGGGGCTCGACGAACCCGACGGCGGTTCGGTCCGGATCGCCGGCGCGCGGATCAGTCACCAGCCCGAGCCGCTACGGGCCCGGCTGCGCGCCCGGCACATCGGGGTGCTGTTCCAGTCCGCGAACCTGTTCGAGCACCTGACCGTCGAGCAGAACATCGGACTGTCGCGGGGCATCGCCGGGCGTAATGGCCGGACCCCGGTCGCCGACCTGATCGAATCGGTGGGGCTGTCCGCACGGGCGCACGCCCATCCGAGCGAGCTGTCCGGCGGCGAGGCCGCCCGGGCCGGCCTGGCGGTCGCGCTGGCCAACGACCCGGTGGTGCTGCTTGCCGACGAGCCGACAGGGGAGCTCGACTCCGTCACGGAGAGCCAGATCCTCGAACTCCTGCAGGTACGGGCCCAGGTCGGTGTGGCCATGCTGATCGCCAGCCACAGCCCGGCCGTCGCCGCCATCGCCGACCGGGTCATCCGGCTGATCGACGGAAAGGTCGCGGCATGACCGACCAGCTCGTACGTTGCGAGGATCTGACCCGTGCCTTCGGGGCCGTCACCGCGGTCCGCGACGTGTCGTGCGCGGTGCTCGCCGGAGAGCGGATCGCGCTCACCGGCCCGTCCGGTTCCGGCAAGTCGACCCTGCTGCACCTGATGGCCGGTCTGGAAACCCCGACGGGCGGCGGCGTCGAGTGGCCGGTCCTGGGCGGGCACCCGCACGGGCGCCCCGGCCTGGTCGGTGTGGTGTTCCAGGGGTCCAGCCTGCTCCCCGCCCTGGACGTCACCGAGAACGTGGCCCTCCCCCTGCTGTTCGCCGGGGTGCCGGCCTCTGAGGCCACGGCACGCGCCGTCGAGGCACTGGAGCGGCTGCGGATCGCCGATATGGGTTCCAAGCTCCCTGAGGAGCTGTCCGGCGGGCAGGCCCAGCGGGTCGCGGTGGCCCGGGTGCTGGCCGCCAGACCGCCGCTCATCCTGGCCGACGAGCCCACCGGACAGCTCGACCACGAGGCCGGTGGGCTGGTCATCTCGGTACTCATCGAGGCCGCCGACGAGCTCGGCGCCGCCTTGGTCATCAGCACCCATGACGGCGCCGTCGCCGACCGGCTCAACCAGCGCTGGACGATGCTCGACGGGCGCCTGACCACAGAGAACGGATCCTCCCGATGATGCTGACCTGGCTGCGGGGCCTGCTCCGCAGACGTGCCGCCCGGCTCACCGCGGTCGCCGCGGGCATCGCCGTCTCGGTGGCGTTGCTGGCCTCGCTGGGGGCGTTCCTGGCCCAGTCGAGGGCGACCATGACCCAGCGGGCCGCCGCCGGCGTGCCGGTGGACTGGCAGGTACAGGTCTCCGGCAACGCCGATCCGTCGGCGATCCTCGCAACGGTCTCGGCAGCGGCCGGGGTCCGTACCGCGCTACCCGTGGGCTTCGGGCAGACCAGCGGCCTGTCCACCTCCGGCGTCACCGTGCAGACCACCGGTCCCGGCGTCGTCCTCGGTGTCCCGGACGGGTACATCCGGGCCTTCCCCGGCGAGGTCCGGTCGCTGGCCGGGGCCGCCGACGGGGTGCTGCTCGCCCAGCAGACGGCGGCGAACCTGCACGCCAGACCGGGTGACATGGTGACCATCGGCCGTTCCGGGCTCAGCCCCGTGCAGGTCAGGATCGACGGGGTCATCGATCTGCCGCAGGCCGACTCGCTGTTCCAGAAGGTGGGCGCACCGGCCGGTTCACAACCGGTCGCGCCGCCGGACAACGTGCTGTTGCTCGCCCAGGCCCGCTGGCACCAGATCTTCGACCCGCTGGCGGCGCTGCGGCCCGACCTGGTCACCACCCAGATCCACGTGGCGCACAGCCACCGGCTCCCTGCCGACCCGGCGGAGGCCTTCACCGCCATCACTGGCGCCGCGCACAACCTCGAGGCGCAGACGGCCGGCGGCGGCGTGGTCGGCGACAACCTGGGTGCTGTCCTCGACGCGGCCCGTCAGGACGCCGCGTACGCCCAGGTCCTCTTCCTGTTCCTCGGCCTGCCGGGGGCGATCCTGGCCGGTCTCCTGACAGCTGCCGTCACCGGTGCGGGCGCCTCGCGGCGGCGCCGGGAGCAGGCGCTGCTCCGGACCCGCGGCGCGTCGAACCGGCAGCTGATGCGGCTGGCCGGGCTGGAGGCGGCCGTGGTGGGGATCGGCGGCAGCATCGCCGGGCTGGCCGGAGCCGCCCTGGTGGGCCGGCTCGCCTTCGGCTCGGCCCGGTTCGGCTCTACCACGGCATCCACCACGGGCTGGATCACGGCCGCGGTGCTCACCGGCCTGGTGATCGCGGCGGCGACCGTGCTGATCCCGGCCCGCCGTGACATGCGCGATTCCACGGTGGCGGCCGGGCGCCTGGTCGTCGGCCGGGCCGGGTCGCCCTGGTGGATCCGGTACGGGTTGGACGTGGTCCTGCTCGTGCTGTCCGGGCTGATCTTCTCGGTGACCGGCCGCAACGGCTACCAGCTGGTCCTGGCCCCGGAGGGCGTCCCGACGATCTCGGTGTCGTACTGGGCGTTCGCCGGTCCGGCACTGCTGTGGGCCGGGGCCGGGCTGCTCGCCTGGCGCCTGTCGGACATGTTGCTCGGCCGGGGCCGGCGGCTCGTCGGCGCGGGGCTGCGCCCGCTGGCCGGTGGGCTGTCCGCCACGGTGGCGGGATCGATGGCCCGGCAGCGCAGGCCGCTCGCCCGCGCGATCGTCCTGGTCGCCCTTGCGGTGTCCTTCGCAGCGTCCACCGCGACGTTCAACGACACGTACGGGCACCAGGCCGAGGCCGACGCGCAGCTCACCAACGGCGCCGACGTCACGGTGACCACCTCGCCAGGGGTCAGCAAGGGTCCTGGTGACGCGGCCGCCATCGCAGCGCTGCCCGGGGTCCGTGCGGTCGAACCCGTGCAGCACCGCTTCGCGTACGTGGGTGCCGACCTGCAGGACCTCTACGGCGTACGGCCATCGACGATCACCAGGGCCACCGCCCTGCAGGACGCCTACTTCACCGGCGGCACGGCAGCCCAGCTCACCAGGGTCCTTGCGGCCAAGCCCGACTCGATCCTCGTGTCGGCGGAGACGGTCAAAGACTTCCAGCTGCACCCGGGCGATCTGCTCAACCTGCGGCTCCAGGACAGCCGTACCAAGCAGTTCAAGATCGTACCGTTCCACTACGCCGGGGTCGTCAAGGAGTTCCCGACCGCGCCGAAGGACAGCTTCTTCGTCGCCAACGCCTCCTACGTCGCGCAGCGCACCGGGAGCGACGCCGTCGGGTCCTTCCTGATCGACACCGGCGGCCAGGACATCGCGGCCGTCGCCGACCGGATCCGCGCGAAGCTGGGCCCATCGGCCACCGTCACCGACCTTGCGACGACCCGCAAGGTCGTCGGATCCAGTCTGACCGCGGTGGACCTCGCCGGTCTCACGCGGGTGGAGCTGGCGTTCGCGCTGCTGCTGGCCGCGGCCTCCGGCGGGCTGGTGCTCGCACTGGGCCTGGCCGAACGGCGCCGTACGTTCGCCATCGCCACCGCGCTGGGCGCCACCGGCCGTCAGTTGCGGGCCTTCGTGTTCAGCGAGGCCCTGGTGCTCACGGTGGGCGGGCTCATCGCGGGCACCATCACCGGCTGGCTGCTCTCGGAGATGCTGGTGAAGGTCCTGACCGGGGTGTTCGACCCGCCGCCGTCGGCCTTGTCGGTTCCGTGGCCGTACCTGCTGGCGGTCGGCGTGATCACGGTCGCCGCTCTCGCCGGGGTGGCGTCGGTCGCGGTACGGCTCGCGAGGCGACCGGCGATCAGCGTGCTGCGCGAACTCTAGGGGGCATCTCAAGGCGGTACCCGTGGCCGCGCAGCGTGGCGATCAGCGGAACCGCCACCGGCTCGGAGCCGGTGGCGGCCGCAAGCTTGGCACGGAGCGCGGCCACGTGGACGTCGAGGGTCTTGGTCGAACCGAACCAGTTC
>JAOPYM010000364.1 GCA_025964615.1 Actinomycetes bacterium | reverse complement strand
TGGATCATCTTGCGATCCGAATGGACTACATGTCGGCCGAACGGGGGACACAGACCCCCTGACTTACTGTCCGAAGTGAGCATACCGGTATGCCCGTATTGTCGGCTGACGCGGCAAAACCACCATGCGCCCGAAACGATCACACAAGGTGAAGATCTCTTGCAGCCGAACGGCCTACTTCGGTTCGTTATGAGACTGTTTCCGACTGGTGTTACAACAGGTAAACCCGAGATTGCCGCGACGCGTCCTACCTGTCATAGTTCGGTCACTTTGCGCATGCCCGGGGGGTCCGGGTTCGCCTGTTGCCGGGCGCTGGGAGGTCTTATGGCCATCCGACTGGTCATCATTGACGGTCATACGCTCTGCCGGCACGGACTGGCCGGGATCGTGGCGGGAAACGGAATCGAACTGGTCGGGGAGGCGGCAACCCTGGCCGATGCGTGGATCCAGATCGACATCCTTGACCCCGATGTCGTACTCGTCGACGTGGCGATGCCGGACGGTGACGGGCTGGTGATGTCGACCCGTCTGCGGGTGGAGCGTCCGGAACTCGGCATCGTCGTCATGGCCGGCGCCGAGGCGGACGACCTGGTGTTCCGCGCGATGGAGGCCAGGGTGAGCGCCTACGTTTCCAAGTCGGCCGCCCCGCAGGACTTCCTGGCCGCGATCCGCAGCGCCGCCGTGGCGCCCGGCCTGTTCGCGGCGAACGGGCTTGCGGAGGCGATGGGGCGCAGGCGGGCGGGTGAGCTGCTGCTGAGCCCCCGGGAGAGGCAGGTTCTGCACCTGCTCATGGACGGGCTCTCCATCGCGGAGATGGCCCGCGCCATGCACCTGAGCCACTCCACCGCCAAGACCTACACCTCGCGGGTCTACGAGAAGCTCGGCGTCGCCAACCGGGCGCAGGCGCTGATGAAGGCGTTGCGGCTCGGGGTCATCCGGCAGGGTGAACTCTTCGAGGACCGCCCCTTGAGCACCGCTTTCCCCTCATGTAAGGGTTCGCTTATCTAGCGTGCGTCGAGGCGTGGTCCTGGAAACGGTAATGCTTGATTCAACCTGGTGGAACGGGCCTTGAATGCTCTCTAACCTCGATGGTCGGCAGGGTCATTGGTCTTTCCACAGCGAGGAGTCGGCGAATGCCGAAAGAGCTCGACCGGCGATATACGGAGCTGGTCCGCCTGGCCTACCTGGTGCTTCCCGGCGACAAACCACGGAAATACCGGCTGGCACTGGCCCGGCGGATCGTCGAGGAGAGCCTGCCGTACCGTGCCGCGCGAAACCAGGAAAGCACCCATTCGGCGGCCAGAACCCGGGTACTGAGAAGGGCGCTGCGGCCGCGTTACCGGCTGCGGATCGGGCTCGGCCGCTGGCTCGACGAACTGCCGCCCGTCCTTCCCGACACCGATCTGCTCCGCGAGCTGAACCCGGAGGTGCGGGCGGCGTACGTGCTGCGCAGGCTGGGCGGTGAGCGGTACTACACGGTCCGTGACCAGCTCGCCGAATTGGGAGTACGGGAACCGGGTCAGGCCGTCAGGGCCGCCGAGGCACTCCCCGCCCCTGGCGCCGAGCTTCCCGAGTTGTGGGTACGGCGCGGAGAACGTCATCACTCCAGGCTGCCCGAGATCGCCGCGACCGGTCTCACCGCCGTCCTGGTGGGCGGCATCATCATGACCCAGAACAACCAGATCCGTGTCCGCCCGCTGAGGACGGGCCTCGCCACGTGGCCCGCGCGCGGCGCCCTGGCCGGCGACCGGCGCCTCATCGGCGGCGCGGTGTCGGCCTGGCGGCACCGAACCAGGGTGGGCAGGCCCGTGGTGCTCTACGCGGGCCGGATCGGCGGCACGGCCATCGCCCTGCTCCGCGATGGCGACCAGCTCGCGCGGTACACGGCCACCGGCACTCTGGACCTGTTCCCGGCCGGGGACGGAACGACCCCGGTGGTGCTCACCGAAGGCCGCTACCTGGTGCCGCCCGGTGTCTCGTCGGTGCAGGCGCTCAGACTGGCCGATGGCACCCGTACCCCCGTGGCGGTCAGTGCGGGGGTGACGGCGGTGCTGCCCGCGAGTGACGGCATGTGCGGGCACGGTCCGGTGCTCGAACTCACGCGGCCGGACGGCACGCGCACCGCCGCGGACCTGTCGGGCTTCACGCTGGCCGCGCTGCAGGCGCCGCCGGGCACACCCGCCTGCGCGCTGCCGCAGCCCACCCGCGCGGTCACGGCGGCCACGGCGGCGGAGTTCTGGTCGGGAACGCTGCCCGGCGGAATGTCCGGACGCTGGATCTGCACGCGCTACACCCATCCCGACGGGAGCACCGAGTCGTACGCGACCCTGTTCACCGAAAGCGGCGCCCACCACGTCACCGGTGGCTGCGGCACGCTCAGTGACCAGGTGGTCAGCGGCGTGTGGTGGCGGCCGGGCAGGAAGGGCGCCTGGCTCTACCTAGCGGCGGCGAGCCAGGGGCTCAAGCTGCAGGCGACGGGCCCCTTCCGGACCACGGAGTACGCCCGTGGCCTGTTCGTCGGCAAGGCGCACAAGGGCCCTACCCCACCCGCCACCCCGGTCGTGCTCACCCTGCAGTGACCTCCGCCCTCAGTCCAGGCCACGCGGCCCACGCGCCTAGGATCGGGCACACTGGACCGAATGTGGTTCTGCTTGAGAGGGGTCGTCCATGGGCAAGGGGCCGTTGGCCGGGGTACGCGTGATCGAGCTCGCCGGGATCGGGCCGGGTCCGTTCGCCGCGATGCTGCTGGCCGACCTGGGCGCCGACGTGATCCGGGTGGACCGCTCGTCCGCCGCCGGGCGCGGCTCGCTGGTCAGCACCGACTTCACCAACCGGGGCAAGCGGTCCATCGCCGTCGATCTGAAGCACCCCGATGGCAAGGAGACGGTGCTCCGCCTGGTCGAGCAGTCCGACGTGCTGCTCGAGGGCTTCCGGCCAGGGGTGACCGAGCGTCTCGGCCTGGGTCCTGAGGACTGCCTTGCCCGCAACCCCAGGCTGGTCTACGGCCGGATGACCGGCTGGGGCCAGGAGGGTCCGCTGTCGCAGAGCGCCGGACATGACATCGGCTACATCGCGATCACCGGTTCGCTGCACGCGATCGGCCGCGCGGGCGGGCCCCCCCAGGTCCCGATGAACCTGCTGGGCGACTTCGCCGGCGGCAGCATGTACCTGATCGTCGGAGTGCTCGCCGCGCTGCTCGAATCGAAGATCAGCGGTAGCGGCCAGGTCGTCGACGCGGCCATCGTGGACGGCACCGCGCACCTCACGACGTTCATCCACGCCTTCCTTGCCGGCGGCATGTGGCAGGACGAGCGCGGCACGAACATGCTCGATACCGGCGCGCCCTGGTACGACGTGTACGAGACCGCCGACGGGCGCCACATGGCGGTGGGTGCCATTGAGCCCCAGTTCTACGCCGAGTTCATCAGGCTCCTCGGCCTGCCCGAGCTGGAGAACCTGGCGAGCCAGCACGACCGGGCGGCCTGGCCGGAACTGCGCGAACGGTTCGCGGTCGCGTTCAAGGCCAGGACCCGTGACGAATGGGCCGAGATCTTCCTGCCCAGCGATGCCTGCGTGGCCCCCGTCCTGTCGCTCAAGGAGGCGGCGGTCCACCCGTACAACACCGAGCGCAAGGTCTTCCTCGAACAGGGCGGTCACCTGCAGCCCGCCCCGGCCCCGCGCTTCTCCCGTACCCCCGGCGCGGTCGAGGGCCTCCCCGCCCTCCCCGGCGCCGACTCCCGCGCCATCCTCACCGAACTGGGCTTCCCCGACGCAGACACCCTCCTGCGGTCCGGCGCCATCGTCCAAGCCTAACCTTCTCGTTGAGTCGTGGCGTTTCCCGCACTGAATCGCCGAACGGTGCGGGAAACGCCACGAGTCAACGAAAGGGGCGCGGGTGTTCGAGCTGGATGAGGACGAGGCTGCGATCGTCGGGGTCGTCGCGGAGTTCGTCGATGAGCGGGTACGGCCGGTGGTGCGCGAGCTCGAGCACGCCAATACCTATCCGGGGGAGCTCATCGAGGAGATGAAACGGCTCGGCGTCTACGGGCTGCTCGTGCCGGAGGCGGCCGGCGGGTCCGAGGTGTCCGTGGCGTGCTTCGCGATGGTCACCGAGCAGCTCGCCCGCGGCTGGATGAGCCTGGCCGGCGCAATGGGCGGGCACAGCGTCGTCTGCTTCCTGATCAGGGAGTTCGGCACCGAAGAGCAGCAGGCCGCCTACCTGCCCCGGCTGGCCACCGGTGAACTGCGCGCCACGATGGCGCTCACCGAGCCCGGCGGCGGTTCCGATCTCCAGGCCATCCGGACGGTCGCCAGGCCCACCGCCGACGGCTATCTCGTGGACGGCGTGAAGACGTGGATCTCCAACGCGCGACGGGCCGGGCTGGTGGCGCTGCTCTGCAAGACCGACCCGGCCGCCGATCCGCCGCACAAGGGGGTCTCCATACTCCTCGTGGAGGGCGGCCACACGGTCTCCAAGGATCTTCCCAAGCTCGGATACAAGGGCGTGGAGTCCTGCGAGGTCGTCTTCGACGGCGTCCGGGTGCCGCGTACCGCGCTGCTCGGCGATCGGGAGGGTGCCGGGTTCGCGCAGATGATGCGGGGTCTGGAGGTCGGGCGCATCCAGGTCGCGGCACGGGCGCTCGGCGTGGGGCAGGCCGCCTTCGACGACGCCTTCAAGTACGCGCAGCAGCGGGAGACGTTCGGCGTCCCGATCTGGCAGCACCAGTCGATCGGCAACTACCTGGCGGACATGGCCACCTCGCTGCGCGCGGCCCGCTTGCTCACGCTGGACGCCGCGGTACGTCTCGACCGGGGCGAACGGGCGGACCTGGAGGCCGGAATGGCCAAGCTGTTCGCCTCCGAGACCGCGATGAAGGTGGCTTTGGACGCGCTCCGGATCCATGGAGGGTACGGGTACTCGACGGAGTTCGATGTCGAACGCTATTTCCGCGACGCCCCCCTCATGATCGTCGGAGAGGGCACGAACGAGATCCAGCGCAACATGATCGCCCGGCAGCTGATCGCCCGGGAACGGCACTAGTCAGGTTTTCTGGAGGGATGATCCGCAATGCGGGAAGTCGTCATTTGTGCGCCGGTAAGAACGGCGGTCGGACGTTTTGGGGGGGTCTTCAGAGATGTGCCCGCTCAGCGCCTCGCCGCCGTTGTGATAGCCGAACTGGTGAAGCGGACCGGAGTGGACCCCGACCGCGTCGACGATGTGATCCTCGGCCAGTGCAATCCCAGCGCGGAGGCCCCGGCGATCGGCCGGGTGGCGGCCCTGGACGCCGGACTGCCGGTCGGCACCCCGGGCAGCCAGCTGGACCGGCGGTGCGGCTCGGGTCTGCAGGCCGTCATCAACGCGGTCCTCCAGGTCCAGTCCGGCGCCTGCGACACGGTGATCGCGGGCGGCGCCGAGAGCATGAGCCAGGTCGAGTACTACGCGACGGGCCTGCGCTGGGACCGCCCAGGTGCGGAGATCAAGCTGACCGACCGGCTGGCACGGGCACGGGTCACGCCGGGCGGGGAACGCCACCCGGTCCCCGGTGGCATGCTGGAGACGGCCGAGAACGTACGCCGCAAGTACGGAATCGGACGCGAGGAGCAGGACGCCCTTGCCCTGCGCTCCCACCTCAGGGCCGTGGCGGCGCAGCGGGAGGGCCGCTTCTCCGATGAGATCGTTCCGGTCGAGGTGCAGGGCCGGAAGGAGACGGTCGTCATCGAGACCGACGAGCATCCCCGCGCCGACACGACGCTTGAGAAGCTTGCGTCGCTACGACCCGTACGGCTGAAGGAGGACCCCGAGTCGACCGTCACGGCCGGCAACTCCAGTGGCCAGAACGACGGAGCCGCGGTCTGCCTGGTCACCACGGCCGAGAACGCAGACCGCCTCGGCCTCGCGGTCCGGGCCAGGCTGGTGTCGTGGGGGGTGGCCGGAGTGCCGCCCGAGCTGATGGGACTCGGCCCGGTCCCCGCTGCCGCCAGGGCACTCGCCCAGGCGGGCCTGACCATGAACGACCTCGACCTCATCGAGCTGAACGAGGCGTTCGCGGCGCAGGTGCTCGGGGTGACCCGCGAGTGGGGGATCACCGGCGACGACGAGCGGCTCAACGTGAACGGCTCGGGCATCTCCCTTGGCCATCCGGTCGGTGCGACCGGCGGCCGGATCCTCGCCACGCTGGTGCATGAGCTGGTACGCCGCGAGGCCCGCTACGGCCTGGAGACGATGTGCATCGGCGGCGGCCAGGGCCTCGCGGCGGTGTTCGAGCGGTGCTGACCGGGCTGAAGGTCCTCGAGATATCCAGCTTCGTGGCCGCTCCGCTGTGCGGAATGACCCTCGCCCAGCTCGGCGCTGAGGTGATCAGGGTCGACCCGCTCGGCGGCGCGCCGGACGTACGGCGGTGGCCGGTGACCGAGGACGGCACCAGCATCTACTGGGCCGGGCTGAACAAGGGCAAGCGCTCCATCGCCCTCGACCTGCGCTCCGAACCAGGCCGTGAGCTGGTGCGGAGGCTGGCCGGGCAGGCCGGGATCGTCGTCACGAATGCGCGTTACCCCTCGTACCAGGATCTGGTCACAGCGCGGCCGGACCTCATCCACGTGCAGATCGAGGGGCACCACGACGGGCGGCCTGCGGTCGACTACACCGTCAACGCGGAGATGGGCTTCCCGCAGGCCACCGGCCCGGCCGGCCATGACGGACCGGTCAACAACGTGGTGCCCGCCTGGGACATCGCCTGCGGCCTCTACGCAGCGATCGGTATCCTCGCGGCCGAACGCCACCGAAGCCGTACCGGAGCAGGGCAGTCCATCCGGCTTCCGCTTGCCGACGTCGCCCTCGCGACGGCGGGGAACCTCGGCTACCTCGGTGAGGCCGCGATCAACGGGGTGGACCGCCCGCGTATCGGCAACCACCTCTACGGCGGCTTCGCCAGGGACTTCGCGACCCGGGACGGCCGCCGCGTCATGATCGTGACGCTCACTCCCAGGCACTTCCTGGATCTCGGTGAGCTGACGGGGACCCGCGAGATCTTCGCCGAGCTGGAGCGGCTCCTGCGGGCGGACTTCGGCAGGGACGCCGACCGGTACCGGCACCGGGAGACCATCGCCGCGCTGGTCGAGCCGTGGTTCGCCGGCCACCTCTACACGGAGGTGGCGAAGGGTCTGGACGGTACGTCCCTGCTCTGGTCGCCCTACCGGAGCTTCACCGAACTCGTCGGGGACGCGGCGGGCAACCCGCTGCTCACCGAGCTCGACCAGCCGGGGATCGGCCGGCTGCCGGTGCCGGGTTCGCCCCTCAACGGGCTCGGTGCCGCGCTCGCCCCTGTCCTGGGGGCCGACACCGCCGGGGTCCTGCGGGACCTGCTGGGCCTGGCCGAGGCCGAACTCGCGGACCTGCGAGACAGGGGAGTGATCTAACCTCTCGTTGACTCGTGGCGTTTTCCGCACCGGTTTACCCGAGGGTGCGGGTAAAGCCACGAGTCAACGGAGGGGGGGGGTGTGGGGCGGGGGGTT
>JAOPYM010000336.1 GCA_025964615.1 Actinomycetes bacterium | reverse complement strand
CGCGCATGGATCGCGGCCATGGGCGGCGCCAGCAGCGGCCCAGGCTGTGCGGCCTGCGCATCCAGCGGCCGGCCACGCGGGTCGCCGAGGTCTCGGCGCTGGTGCTGGTGGCGGGCAGGCGGCATGCACTGGCCATGCGTCTGGAGCCGTACAACGGACGCTGGCGCTGTACGGCCCTGGAGACCACCCTCGCGTGAGCCGCTCGTGATCACAGAAAGACCCTGGCCGCGTGGCCTGGGCTGAGGAGCGAGGGAGCCCGGGCGCGTCAAGGCCCGCCCGGTGCCGTGCCGAAAGGCGCGGCCATGAACACAGCGTGAGAGGAGCGAGCGCCAGCAAATTAGGTGGACGGACGGTCCAGGCAGGTCTTGTCAGGCCAGAACCCGGACGGCCCCCCTGGAGGTCCAGGGGGGCCGTTCGGTACGGCTGTCAGCCGTGGCAGCGCTTGAACTTCTTGCCCGAGCCACAGGGGCAGGGGTCGTTGCGGCCAACGCCCTCGTACTCGTCGTCCACGACCTCGGTGTGCTCGACCGAACCGTCCTCGCTGGGGCCGGAGTAGTCGAGCTTGGTCGCACGCTTGGGCTCCTCAAGGCCCTTGGCGTGCACCATCGGGTGGTCTTCGGCGACCTCGGCCGGGGCCGCGGAGGCGGCTACCGCGACCGGGTTGACACCGATCACCGGGGCGGCGGGCTGCTCCTCGACCTCGACCTCAAGGTGGTAGAGGTAGCCGACCGACTCCTCCTTGATGGCCTCCATCATGGAGCTGAACATGTCGTAGCCCTCACGCTGGTACTCGACCAGGGGGTCGCGCTGGGCCATCGCCCGTAGCCCGATGCCCTCCTGGAGGTAGTCCATCTCGTAGAGGTGCTCGCGCCACTTCTTGTCCAGGACCGAGAGGATCACGCGGCGCTCCAGCTCCCGCATGACCTCGCTGCCGAGTTCCTCTTCGCGCTTGTCGTACGCGGCCAGCGCGTCCTCGCGGATCTTGTCCGCGAGCATCCTGGCGTCCAGGCCGGTGATCTCGCCCCCGGCCTCCTCGACCACGTCGTCGACGGTGAGCGAGATCGGGTAGAGCTGCTTGAAGGCCTTCCAGAGCTTGTCGAGGTCCCACTCCTCGGCGAACCCCTCACCGGTGGCGCTCGCGACGTACCCGGTGACGACCTCGTCGATCATGCGGCGGATCTGCTCGTTGAGGTCGGCACCCTCAAGGACCTTGCGGCGCTCGGCGTAGATGACCTGGCGCTGCCTGTTGAGTACCTCGTCGTACTTCAGAACGTTCTTGCGGATCTCGAAGTTCTGCTGCTCGACCTGGTGCTGAGCCGACCGGATGGCGTTCGAGACGATCTTGGACTCGATCGGCACGTCGTCCGGAATGTTCAGGCGGGTCATGATCGCCTCGACGCGGGCCGAGTTGAACAGCCGCATCAGGTCGTCCTCGAGGGACAGGTAGAACCGGGACTCGCCCGGGTCGCCCTGCCGGCCGGACCGGCCGCGCAGCTGGTTGTCGATCCGCCGGGACTCGTGCCGCTCGGTGGCCAGCACGTAGAGCCCGCCGGCCTCGTCGACCTGGTCGTGCTCGCCCTTGACCGCGTCCTTGGCTTTCTCCAGGGCCTCCGGCCAGGCGGCCTCGTACTCCTCGGGCGTCTCCAGCGGG
Source organism: Actinomycetes bacterium (assembly GCA_025964615.1). Lineage (GTDB taxonomy): Bacteria > Actinomycetota > Actinomycetes > Streptosporangiales > Streptosporangiaceae > RYN-227. The sequence goes on along the minus strand of JAOPYM010000336.1, from coordinate 7,875 downwards.
GACAGCCCGCGCTGGTGCAGCTCGAGGTCGGCCCGGAACTCGGGGTTGCCGCCGAGCATGATGTCGGTGCCACGGCCGGCCATGTTCGTCGCGACGGTGACGGCGCCCTTGCGGCCCGCCTCGGCGACGATCTGGCCTTCCTTCTCGTGGTGCTTGGCGTTCAGCACCTCGTGCGGGATGCCCCGCCGCTTGAGCAGCTTGGAGATCCGCTCCGACTTGTCGACCGAGACCGTGCCCACCAGGACCGGCTGACCGTTGTCGTGCCGCTCGGAGATGTCGTCGATGACGGCCTCGTACTTGGCCTGCTCGGTCTTGTAGACCACGTCGGCGACGTCCTTGCGGATCATCGGCCGGTTGGTCGGGATCGGGATGACCCCGAGCTTGTAGATCTTGTTGAACTCGGCGGCCTCGGTCTGGGCCGTACCGGTCATGCCGCCGAGCTTCCCGTACATCCGGAAGTAGTTCTGCAGGGTGATCGTGGCGAGAGTCTGGTTCTCGTCCTTGATCGTCACACCCTCCTTGGCCTCGATGGCCTGGTGCATGCCCTCGTTGTAGCGGCGCCCGTGCAGGATGCGGCCGGTGAACTCGTCGACGATCAGGACCTCGCCGTTCATGACGACGTAGTCCTTGTCCTTCTTGTAGAGCTCCTGGGCCTTCAGCGCGTTGTTCAGGAAGCTGACCAGCGGCGTGTTGACCGAGTCGTACAAGTTGTCGATGCCGAGCGTGTCCTCGACCTTCTCGACCCCGCTCTCCAGGATGCCGACGGTGCGCTTCTTCTCGTCGACCTGGTAGTCGCCGTCGTCGGCCTCGGGGCCGCTCGCCTTGCGCAGCCGCGGCACGATCTTGGAGAACTCCCCGTACCAGCGGGAGTTCTGCTCGGCCGGGCCGGAGATGATCAGCGGGGTCCTGGCCTCGTCGATGAGGATCGAGTCGACCTCGTCCACGATCGCGAAGTAGTGACCGCGCTGCACGCACTCTTCGAGGCTCCACGCCATGTTGTCGCGCAGGTAGTCGAAGCCGAACTCGTTGTTGGTCCCGTAGGTGATGTCGGCGTTGTACGCCCTCCGGCGCTCGTCCGGGGTCATGTTGCCCAGGATCACGCCGACCTCGAGGCCGAGGAACTGGTGGATGCGGCCCATCCACTCCGCGTCCCGCTTGGCCAGGTAGTCGTTGACCGTGACGACGTGCACGCCCTCGCCGGCCAGCGCGTTCAGGTACGCCGGCAGCACGCAGGTCAGGGTCTTGCCCTCACCGGTGCGCATCTCCGCGATGTTGCCGAGATGCAGCGCGGCACCACCCATGACCTGGACGTCGAAGTGCCGCTGGCCGAGAGTCCTCTTGGAGGCCTCCCGTGCGGTCGCGAAGGCCTCAGGGAGCAGATCGTCGAGGGACTCGCCCTCGGCGAGGCGTTCCCGGTACTTCTCGGTGAGCTCGCGGAGTTCCGCGTCGCTCATGTCAAGGAAGTCTTCCTCGATCGAGTTGACCTGGTCCGCGATCCGCTTGAGCTTGCGCAGGAGTTTACCCTCGCCCGCCCGGAGAATCTTATCGATGACTGCTGGCACTCTCGGAAGCTCCTCGCCGATCCGTGTGGCACGGCACACCACCCGTGCTGCCATCGTAGGCGAGTCCAAGGATGGTGCAGGCCAGCTCGAGACGCAATCCGGGCTTTCAATCAGCGGATCTGTTTCACGCCCGGCATCCCGCGGAAGATCTAGTGAGACAGAGCCTAGCCCCTGGGGAGGGATTTATGGCTGGTTCGCACGCAGGAAGGCCCGCGTCCTGGCTGGCGGTGGTCGTAATCTTCTCTGGTTTTCTGATCAGCGGCCTCGGCTTGGTGGCCGGTCCTTCCTGGATCGCCTTCTGGATCGGGGCCGCCGTCGTCGTGATCGGCGGCATCCTCGCAGTGGTCGTCGACATCTTCAGCGACGTGGTGGTCGACGAGCCCCGGATCATGCCGGAGGACAGCGGGGCGCTCGACACGCCGGCGTCCAAGGCGATCCAGGCCTGAAACCGGCTCTCTCCCGCTGTCGGTCCCGCACCGTACGATCGAGCACGTGCTGACACCCATCGAGCTCACCGGCGACGAGGCCAGGCGGATCCAGTTGCGCGCCCAGGGCTTCCTCGGCGCCGACTCCGTCCGTCCCTTCACCGGAAACGGCAACGGGGTGCCGGGACTGCTCGCCAGGCTCGGCGCGGTCCAGCTGGACACGATCTCGGTGCTGGCGCGCTCGCACGAGCTGATCCCCTATGCCCGCCTCGGCTCGGTCGGCCGCGACACGGTCGAGACCGCCTACTGGGGCGGCGGGGAGACCTTCGAGTACTGGGCGCACGCCGCCTGCATCCTGCCGATGGGCGAATGGCCCTACTTCGCCTTCCGCAGGCGGGCCTATCGCGCCCGCGGCCACCGCTGGCACCAGGTCCCGGAGAACGTCTGCGACCAGGTCCTGGCACGGCTGCGCGCCGAAGGCCCCCTCACCGCGACGGAACTCGGCGGGGCCCGGCGTTCATTGCTCGCCTCCGGCAAGACCATGAGTGGTGAATGGTGGGACTGGAGCGCCACCAAGATCGCGACGGAGTGGCTGCTCGACATCGGCGAGGTCGTCTGCGCCCGCCGGGTCGGCTGGCGGCGCGTCTACGACCTGCCCGAACGCACCGTACCCGCGCAGCACCTGGGCACCGAGCCCACCGACGAGGAGTGCCTGGCCTACCTGGTGAGGCACGCGGGCCGTGCCCTCGGCGTGGCGACCCGGGCGGAGCTGGCCGACTACTACCGGCTCAAGCCCGACCAGGTCGACGCCTCGATCGAGGCTGCCGGGCTGCTCCCGGTGACCGTTCCGGGTGTACGGGGCGGGGCGTGGGCCGATCCCGGGGCGCTTGCCGCTCCCCCACGGGGGCGGCACCGGACCACCCTGCTGTCCCCGTTCGACTCGCTGGTCTGGGACCGGAAGCGGACCGCCCGGATGTTCGGCTTCGAGCACCGGCTCGAGGCGTACGTCCCGAAGGAGAAACGGGTGCACGGCTACTTCACGATGCCGCTGCTGGCAGGCGGGCGCCTGATCGGCCGGGTCGATCCCGCCCGCGAAGGCGCCGCCCTGGTCGCCCGCAGGGTCTCGTTCGAACCGCGCGAGGTGAGCACACGGGCGCGTACCGAGGCCGCCATCGCCGCGTTGCGCACCGCCCTGTGGCAGGCCGCGGGCTGGGTCGGGTGCACGGATGTACGGGTCGAGATCGTCGACCCTCCGGAGCTCAGCGGCCCCATCCGGTCCGCGGTCCGGCTGACCCTCGCCGACCTGCGCTGATCCGAGGCCAGGCCGTCAGGTGATCTCTAGAAGCTTCTCGCGTACGGCATAGACCACGGCCTCCATGCGGGAGTGCAGCTGGAGCTTCTCCAGGATGTTGCGGACGTGGTTCTTCACCGTGTTCTCGGAGATGAACAGCTCCTTGGCGATCTCCCGGTTGCCCAGACCTCTGGCGACCAGGCGCAGGACCTCCATCTCCCGGTCGGTGAGCTTGGGGGCGGGGACCTGTTGCTGGCGTTCCGAACTGCGCTTGGACAGCGCGGCGAACTCGGTGATGAGCTTGGAGGCCATGGACGGGCTGATCAGCGACTGCCCGCCGTGTACGGCCTGTACCGCCTGCGGTACCTCGTCGATGGCGATCTCTTTGAGCAGGTAACCGGTGGCCCCCGCCTTGATCGCCTCGAAGAGGTCCTCCTCCTCGTCGCTGATGGTCAGCATGACGATCTTCGCGCTGGGCACGGCCTCCTTGATCGCGGCGCAGGCCTCGATGCCGCCCCTGCGGGGCATTCTGATGTCCATGAGCACGATGTCCGGGAGCAGGTCGCCGGCCTTCTCCACCGCCTCGAACCCGTCGCTGCCCTCGCCGACCACTTCGATGCCGGGCTCACTGTCGAGGACCATCTCAAGCCCGCGGCGGAACAGGGCGTGATCATCGACGATCAGCACACGGATGGGATCACGGATCTCGGGCTGCTCGCTCACTTTTCCTCCTCGCCGAGGTGCGCCATGCGGAGGGCCGGGCCGGGGGTCGGCCCGGGTGCGGAAGCGAGTCCCGCACCCGGGCCTTCCGGCGATTCTGATGGCGTTCGCGCCACTCGGGCGCTGTCTTCATGGCCTGACCCTCGTCGTTCCTCGGTCCAGGCCACGCGCACCCGATCACCTAGATCATGGCACGGTCGAGGCGGTGACGTGACGCAAGCGGTACATCACTCTTCGATGAGGCGGATGACTCCGTAGTCCCAGCCGCGCCTGCGGTAGACGACGCTCGGCGTCCCGTCCTCGGCGTCGCGGTACAGGAAGAAGTCGTGGCCCACCAGTTCCATCTCGAACAGGGCCTGCTCGATGTTCATGGCCTCGGCCTTGTGGAACTTCTCGCGGCACACGACGGGGCCGTCGCCCTCCATTGCGATGGGAACGATGTGGTCGTCGAGTTCAGGGTTGACGTCCCCCTCCCATTCGGCCAGGGCGGTCTGGGTGGGGGCTGCGAACGCCCCGCTGCCGTTGAGTTCGGCCACCTCCCCTTCGGGGATCGGCTCCACGATCCGGACCTTGCCGTGCGCCTTGCGCCGATCGGAGATCCGGCGGAGCCGGGATTCGAGCTTGTCCAGTGCGAGGTCCAGTGCGCCGTACCTGTCATCGGCGGCGGCCTCTGCGCGGATCGCCGGGCCACGCGAGCGGATGGTCAGTTCGACCCGCTCCCGCTGGTCGGCCTGCCGGGGATTGCGTTCCTCGGACACCTCCACGTCCACACGGATGACCTTCTGGTCAAGCCGCTCGATCTTGGCGAGCTTGGTGTCGACGTGCCGGCGGAACCGGTCGCTGACCTCCGTGTGACGGCCCTTCACAATGATGTCCACGTGGGACCCCCTCTCTCCCGCAGTACGCAGTACAGGGATGCACCCGCCCGGCCGACCTGGTCTTCGACCCCACATCCGCCTGCTGAGAGGCTCGCGGCGCTTCGCCACTACTGCTCTTCTCTCGGCACGGGAGATATCTGATCTCCCGACGAGGCAGGACTTACTTCTAAGGCGCACCGTGATCGGTCGACAAGAAGTCGCCTTACGTGGGCCGTTTCGCCTGCGCCTGGCATCGGCTTGCCGGATCGGCCGCGCTCTCAACGAGACGTGCGATCCGGCGCAACCACGGACCCGGGCGGGTGCCATGTCAGGAACGCTAGCCCCTTCGGCGGCGAATGTCAGGGGGGTGAACACCGGAAAAACTCACGGACCGTGATCATATCGGTATCCGGGAACCTTCCGCGGTGCGGCATCCGGTCCGCGGAACCCTTGCCGCACCGAGGTTCCGGCCCCGCACCTCGGTCCAGGTCACGAGGATGTGGCCGCGGTGAGTTTTGGGAACCGAGACGAAAGCTAGGGCGAGCCGTGACCGGTTTGCCGCGTCCATCCGGGCATGTCAGGAGAAGTCCGGCAACGTTTCGCTACGGAAGGTAGCCATTGAACGTCGCGGACGGCGGATGTGAAGAAAGTCACTCTGAGGTTCGGCGCTGGTTTCCCTGATCGCGCGGCGCCCGGGCGCGCCGCGGGGTCGCGGCGATGACGGCGGCCCCCAGGACGTGCGCATCGGCGGCCCGCAGCACCCTCGCGGCCTCCACGAGGGACGCGCCCGTGGTGATCACATCGTCCACGACGATCACCTTGATGCCACGCAGCCCGGCCCGGCGGACCGCGAGAGCACCGGCGAGGTTGGCCAGGCGGGCGGCCGCCGTCAAACCCGCCTGGTCGGCGACGCCGCGCGCCTGGACGAGCGCGTCCACACAGTGCGCGCCCGGGAGCAGCCGGGCCGCCTCGGTGGCCAGCCGCAGCGCCGGATCGTGGCCGCGCGCCCGGGTCGCGGCCCGCGCCGACGGCACCGGCACGAGCACCGGCACCTCGAACCCGGAAGGCGGTCCGGGCGCCCTGGCCGACGCCGCCAGGACGCTGCGGGCGAGGGCCGTGCCGAGCGGGTGGGCCAGCGCGGTCCGGCCCGACTCCTTGTACGCGACGATCATGGCCCGTACCGTGCCGCCGTACGCCGCAACGGCCCAGGGCGCCGGCAGCCCGGGAGGCACCGGCGACGGCCACGCAGGCCGGGCCGGACAAGTGAGCGCGCCGAAGCAGCCCGTACAGAGCAGACCGGGGCTGGCGCCGCATCCCGCGCACACCTGCGGCAGCACGAGCTCCAGCAGCTCTCCCAGCACTCCCATCCGTCAAGCGTCCACCGCGAGCAGTCCCCCGCACCAGCCGACCGGGGGATCTGTGGACAACTCTCAGCCGGGGTATGAGGGATCGGCCGCGCCCGCGGCGGAGCCGAGGGCCGAGCAGCCCCAGTCGCTGTAGGGCACCGGGGGGTCGCTGAGCCGGCAGACCACCCGGCTGGTCTTGTTGTCGGGCCCGGTGACCTGGGCGCCGATCAGCACCGGGGATCCCGGGGCCGCGGTGATGGTGCGGATGTCCCCGAGGGAGCCGATGCCGATCGGGGTGGGCAGACCTCCGCTCACCGGCACCTGGTACGGCACCGCCTGGGTGGACGTACCGCCCCGTGCCAGTACGGCGAGTTCGTTGGCGCTGCTCCAGGCCAGGTCGTCCGCGGACAGGTCCGCGCTGATCGGCAGGAACCCGTCGACGGTGGTGATCCCGCCGGGTCCGGCGGCGATCCGGCCGATCTGGATCTGGTGGGACTTGCCGCTGACCACGATCGCGGCCACCCGTACCCCGTCCCTGGCCACCCGCAGCGCGAGCACCTGGGACTCACTGAGGCCCCAGGTCCCGATGGGCACGGGAGCACCGCCCGGCCGGATGAACCACAGCCACGAGCCCGCCGGCGAGGACTCCACGACCCACAGGTTGCCGTGCCGGTCCCACGACGGCTGGATGAACCGCGCTCCCGGGTGGCTCACCCGCAGGACGGTGTGGACCGACCCGGCCGAGCTGAGCTGGCCCACCTGCAGGGCGCCGCCGTCCTGGGAGCTCATCCCGGCGACCTGGCGCCGGTCCAGCGAGACCGCGGGTGAGAACAGCCTGGTCCCGGCGAGCGGGCTGCCCGCCTTCGAACCCGTCACACCCGCTTGCAGCTGCATGAGCCTGCCGTTGTCGTCACGCAGATAGGCCACCTGGAGATCGTCGGCGCCGGCGTCCGGATCGTTGGGCCGCCAGTCGTCCCGGGATCCGGTGGCCTTGGTGGCGCCCTCGATCTGCAGCGTGATGCCCTTGACCTCGGGCAGCTGCTTGAGCGTCCACATCAGCTGGGCGGACATGCCCTGCACGTTGCCCACGGCCGCCTGCTTGCTGAGGTTGACGGTGACCACCCCGTCGGCGCTCATGCCGACCCGGCCGCCGATCAGCCTGCTGCCCGCCGGGAAGGAGGTCGTGACCGCCCTCGTCAGCCACAAGGTCGCCCCGCTGAGCTCCGCGTTGACGAGCTGGCTGGGCAGTTCACTCCGCTCGACCAGCGGCAGGAAGATCGGGTTGGGTACGAGGACCTTGCCGTCGAGTGCGAAGAAGTACAGGTTCCGGGTGCGGAAGGCCCTGGTGACGTCACGCTGGCCGAGCAGCAGCCCGTTGCTCAGGTCGGGGGGCAACTGGGTGATCCGCCACCGGCCCCGGGAGTCCTTGGCGAGGTGGAAGGGCTCGCTGAGGTTGTCCGGTACGGCGCTGTACTGCCCGTCGGGCCCGATCACCCCGAGCTTGGGGGCCTGCAGGGTCACCGTCGCCGTGGAGTCCGTCGTCCTCGGCTCGATCTTGGGCCGGGCGGAGTCGTCGTACACGATCACGGCCGGCTGCGGGTCGGGATGCCAGGCCACCCCCGTCGCGAGGTACCTGGCGGCCACCGCGTGCCGGTCGTCGAAGCTCGCCGAGGC
>JAOPYM010000264.1 GCA_025964615.1 Actinomycetes bacterium | reverse complement strand
TGGCAGCCGGTTGCGGAACTCGCACAGGGCTGACGCCGCCGTCGCCCTGCCGACTCTCGTCAGAAGGATCAAGGCGGTCGTCAGTAAGTCGACTGGGTTGATCACGCCGTGATGTAGCTCAGTTGCGGGTCGGCGAAGAAACCACGAACCAGATGCGGGAGTTACGCAAGCGGCGCAGCGCGCCGATGGCCCTGGATTTCAGGTCGTCTTTGCTGGTGGCACCGGCCCGAAGAAGGATCGTGTGATCAGCCGGAGAAGTAGGTGCTGGCGCTGGTCACGCTCAGGTAGTAGGTGGCGGGGTTGAAGACCGCCTTGTAGTAGCCGTGCGGGCGGCCGGTGATGTTGTAGATGAACTCGCCGTTGGTGCCCGTGGTAGCGGTCCCGATGGCCTTCCAAGCCTTCTTGCCACTCGCGCGGTAGTAGATCTTGAGGGTCAGCGCGACCAGGCCGCGCGGCTGCTCGACCTGCTGATGGACGGCCTGCGCCGGCCCGGCGCCAGGGGCTGACCGCCGCCCGGGCCATGACAAACGGTCAGAGGCCGTTTCCCGATCTTCCGGGAAACGGCCTCTGACCTGGTAACTCTCTGTCGGGGTGGCGGGATTCGAACCCACGACCTCTTCGTCCCGAACGAAGCGCGCTACCAAGCTGCGCTACACCCCGATTGGTGGCTGCCCGGAAGTAGTACTGCCTCCCGGCGCCTCCGCTAGCTTAGCGGATCCCCGGGAGTGCTGCGTTCTCATTATCCCCGAGAGATCCTTCGGGCTGACCGGGCCGGCCGGGGCTCGGGAAGGAAGCGGATCAGGAGGGGCGGGGGACGAGGGTGAGGAGGGAGGCTTCGGGGGGGCAGCAGAAGCGGAAGGGGGCCATGGGGGACGTGCCGAGGCCGGCGGAGACGTGCAGCCAGGACGGGCCGTGCCGGTGCAGGCCCTTGACCCGGGCGGGCTCGATCCCGCAGTTGGTGGTCAGCGCACCGTAGAAGGGGACACAGATCTGGCCGCCGTGGGTGTGACCGGCGAGTAGCAGTTCGTAGCCGTCGGCGGCGAAGCGGTCGAGGTTGCGCGGCTCGGGTGAATGGGTGACACCGATGCGCAGGTCGGCCTGCGGGTCGACCGGCCCGGCGATCTTGTCATACCGGTCCCTGTTGATGTGCGAGTCGTCGATGCCGCCGAACTCGACGTCCAGCGGGCCGACCTTGAGACGGCCGATCCGGTTGTTGAGGTCCAGCCAGCCGGCGGCCATCAGTGCGGCGCCCATTTCCCGGTACGGCAGGTCGGGTACGCGGCGCCGCACGGCGTAGTCCTTCTTCGAGGTACGCCAGAGGTAGCGGGTGGGGTTCTTGAAGACCGGGGAGTACAGGTCGTTCGAGCCGTACACGAACACGCCCGGCCGGTCGAGCAGCGGCCCGAGCGCATCCAGGAAGGGACCGACCGCGTCGGGGTGCGAGACGGAGTCGCCGGTGTTCACGACCAGGTCGGGTTCCAGCTCGTCGAGCTTGCGCAGCCAGGAGAGCAACCGGGCACGCCCGGGCGTCAGGTGCGTGTCGGAGATGTGCAGGATCTTGATCGAGCGGGCACCGGGCGCGAGAACGGGCACCTCGAAGCGCCGCAGGTGGAACCAGTTCCGCTCGATCATGGACGCGTACGCCAGCGTGGCGGCCCCGGTGCCGACCAGGCCCAGCGGTACCGCGTAGAGCTTTCGCACGTGTCTCCTCGACTTGACCGGGACCTGAACTGACCCTCTCACTCTGCCAGACATGTGACGGCCAATGGAAACAATGGTGCTGAACACCTGTGCGGGAACCAGGCATGATGGTCACTATGAGTGCCCTGAAGGAGAAACTGGAAGCCGACCTCACGGTCGCGATGAAAGCCCGCGACCAGGTGCGGACCCGTACCCTGCGCATGGCTCTCACCGCGGTCACCAACGAGGAGAAGGCCGGTAAGCAGGTCCGCCGGCTCGAGGACGACGAGATCGTCAAGGTGCTGACCCGGGAGGCCAAGAAGCGGCGCGAGGCCGCCGAGGCGTTCGCCGGCGCGGGCCGCAGCGAGCAGGCGCAGGCCGAGCGGGACGAGCACGCCGTGCTCGAGGGCTATCTGCCGGCGCAGTTGTCCGACGCAGAGCTCGCGGAGATCGTCCGGAAGGCGATCGAGGAGACCGGGGCGGACGGGCCCAGGGCCATCGGCCAGGTCATGAAGGTCGTGAACCCGCAGGTCGCGGGCCGGGCCGAGGGTGGCCGGGTCGCCGCCGAGGTCAAGCGCCTGCTCTCCTGATCAAGGAGTACCGGAGAACACCTACGGCCCGCAGGACAAACCCTGCGGGCCGTACGGCATCACAACCTCAGAACGGAAAGCCGGGACTGCTGCTCGGGCTCGGCGACGGGGACGGGGACGGGGACGGGGAGGCACCGGTCCCGTCGCTGAGGAAGATCAGGACCCTGCTGCCGGTGTCGGCCTGGCTGCCGGGGCTCGGTGAGGTGGACGCGACCGTACCCTTCGGCTGGAGAGACTGGATCGGGCTGGGCGATACGACCGGGTTGAAGCCCGCCGCGATCAGTGCGGTCTGGGCGGCGCCCAGGGACTGGCCCGTGACGTCGGGCACGGTGGCGGTGGACACGTCGCCGAAGTTGTTGCTCGGCTGATGGAACGACTGCACCGGCTGGTCGACCAGCGCGGACCGCATGGAGCGCGCCCAGATCGGCCCGGGGATGGTGGCGCCGTACACGCCGTACACCGGGTGCCCGAAGCCGCCGCGCAGATCCCAGTACGACACCGCTGCGGCGAGGTTCGGAGTGAAGCCGGCGAACACGGCGCAGCTGAAGTTCTCACAGGTACCGGTCTTGCCGGCGGCGGGTCGTCCGACCGAGGGCACGGCCCTGGCGGTGCCCTGGGTCAGCACCCCCTTGAGGATGGAGGTGGTCTCGTCGGCGACGCTCTGGTCGATCACCTGGCTGCAGTCCTGCGTGCGGAGCTTGAGCTTCCTGCCCTTCGCGTCGGCTACCTGGGTGATCGCGATCGGCTGGCAGTACTTTCCGCGCGCCGCGATTCCGGCGTACGCGGCGGCCAGGTGGACCATGTCGATCTCGTTGGAGCCGAGGACCTGCGAGGTGAACGGCAGCAGCCTGCTGCCGTCCGCGCGGACCATGCCGAACTTCTCGGCCATCTTGACCGCGTCGCAGACGCCGACCTGCCTCTCCAGCTGGGCGAAGAAGGTGTTGACCGAATGCCAGGTGCCCTTCTTGAGGTCGAAGACGCCCTTCTCGCTGTCTCCGGCGTTGTGCACGGTCCAGTTCGAGGCGGTCATGTTCATGCCATGCACCTGCCTGCCGTCCACCTTGGCGTACCCGTCGTAGGTGCACGGGTCGTAGCCGTGCACCGTAATCGCGGCGGGCGAGTTGAAGCTGGTGCTGACCGGGATGCCCTGGTCGAGCGCGGTCATCAGGGTGAAGACCTTGAAGGTCGAACCCGCCGATACCCCGCTGCCACCGCCGTGTGCGGCGTCGGCTGGGAGGTTGATCTGTGTCTCGTACGCCTTGGCGCCGAAGCTCTTGCTGGTCGCGATGGCCCTGATCTTGCCGGTGCCCGGTTCGACCATGGCCTCCGCGCCGACCTTGCGGCTGGTCGGGTCGGTTTCGGTGGCCAGCCCGTTCTCGGCGGCCCGCTGCATGGTCATGTCCAGGGTGGTGTGAATGCTGTAGCCGCCGCGCCTGAGCTTGCGCTCCACCAGGCGCTGCTGGTCGGGCTTCATCGTCCAGTACTTGCCGTGCGACAGGATGTTGTACATCTCGTACTGCACGTACATGCAGAAGAACGGCGCCTTGCTGGTGTCGCAGCCGCCCTTGGGCTTGTGCTCGTCGAGCCTGATGGGCTTGGCGCTCAGCTGAGCCGCCTTCGCCGCCGAGATGAGGTTGAGTTCCGCCATCCGGTTGAGCACGATGTTGCGCCGATCGAGCGCGGCCACTGGGTGCAGGGTGGGGTCGAACGCGAGCGGGCTGTTGGTGACCCCGGCGAGCAGTGCCGACTCGGACAGGTTCAGCTTGCTCGCCGGCTTGTTGAAGTAGCGTTTCGCCGCGGCCTGGACGCCGTACGCGCCCGCGCCGAAGTAGGCCACGTTGAGGTAGCCCTCAAGGATCTTGTCCTTCGACATCTTCTGCTCGATGGCGAGGGCGTACCGGAGCTCGCGGAGCTTACGGCCGAGGGTCGGGGCGGTGACCGTCCGTTCCTCCTCCGGGGTCTTCGCGTTCTCCAGGAGCAGGTTCTTGACGTACTGCTGCGTAAGTGAGGAGCCGCCCTGGACGGTCTCGCCGGCCTGGGTGTTGGTGACGAACGCCCGGATCGCGGCCTTCAGGTCGAGCGCGCCGTGCTGGTAGAACCGGGAGTCCTCGATGGCCACGATCGCCTGCCGCATGACCGGCGCGACCTGGTCGAGCCGTACCGACTCGCGGTACTCGTCGAAGAACGACACGAGCTGCGCGCCGCTCGAGTCGTACACGACGGTCTTCTCCGGCGGCGGCGAGGTGTTCAGGGCGGCCGGCATGTTGTCGAAGGTGGTGGCGGCGTCGCGGGCGGTCAGCCCGATGCTCCCCACTCCCGGCAGCGCAACGAACGCGACCAGCACGCCTGCGACCGCGCTCACACCGACCAGCTTGAACAGCCGGGTGAAGGGGTTGTTGTGACTCTCCTCATACACCCGTCCACCGTACCCGTGACACACCCGTCACGACCGTGACCGCGCGGCGCTTACAGGTAACTAGTCCGATCCGGCGATGGGCTATATCGAGAATGGGTCCATTGGGGTCTGTTGAATCTCGCGCGGCTTCCGTAAGTTCTTCCCCACGGCTTTCGTTTGGCGGCCCGACGTCCGCGCCCGTCTGGCCAAGCGCAATCACACAGCAGACCCTAGGGGAGTGGGGCCACGATGTGGATCACCGATTGGACTGCCCGCGCCGCCTGCCGTAACGCGGACCCAGATGCCCTCTTTGTGCAGGGAGCGGCCCAGAACAGGGCCAAGCTCATCTGCCGTGGGTGTCCGGTGCGGACAGAGTGCCTGGCGGACGCACTGGATAACCGAATTGAATTCGGCGTCTGGGGCGGCATGACCGAACGGGAACGTCGCGCCCTCATGCGGCGGCGGCCCGACGTGACGTCCTGGCGCGGTCTCCTGGAGACCGCCAAGGAAGAGTACGAGCGAGAGACCACGGACGACGAGCTCGTGGCCAGTTAGTTCACGGTGGTGCCCGGGGGTCCCCCGGGCACCACCAGTACTCGTTATGCAGCGCTGTTCATACGGCTCTGTTCCATGCGGCTCTGTTCTATGCGGCGCTGTTCGCGGCCAGGTCGGCCGAGACCTGGCGCAGTCCGTCCAGGTCGTGCACGTCTTCGGGCTGCGCGGGTACGGCGGCCACCGGCACCGTCGGATGTGCCGAGGTGAAGTGGTCGCGAAGGCGTCCCTCTCTGGCTGACAGCTGCATGCGCTCGGCGTGCAACCGCAGCAGTGACGCGGCGAGCGGGTGGTCGCCGCGTTCGTTCAGGGTCTCGGCTGCGGCGAGGCTGCGGGCGCCGGACAACCCGCTCGACTCGTGCACCCGGTTGACCACGACGCCCGCGAGCGGCATCCGCTCTTCGGCGAGCCGCTCTACGAAGTACGAGGCCTCGCGCAGCGCGTCGGGCTCTGGCGCGGCCACCACCAGGAACGCGGTGCCGGGGGTCTGCAGCAGTTCGTACGTCTTCTGCGCGCGTTCCCTGAAGCCGCCGAACATCGTGTCGAACGCGGTGACGAAGGTCTGGACGTCCCTGAGCAGCTGAACGCCGATGACCTTGTTGATGACGCTGGTGAACATGCTGAACCCGGCGCTCAGCACCTTCACCCCGAGCCTGCCACCGGTCTTGGCGGGTGCGGCGAGGAGTTTCATGAAGCGGCCGTCCAGGAAACGGCCCATCCGCTCGGGGGCGTCCAGGAAGTCCAGCGCGTTCCGGGACGGCGGGGTGTCGACCACGATGAGGTCCCAGGCGCCCGACCGGTGCAACTGGCCGAGCTTCTCCATCGCCATGTACTCCTGCGTGCCCGACAGGCTGGAGGACAGCGACTGGTAGAACGGGTTGGCCAGGATCTGCTTGGCCCGGTCCGGATCGGAGTGCGCCTCGACGATCTCGTCGAAGGTGCGCTTCATGTCGAGCATCATGGCGTGCAGTTCGCCGGTGCCCTCGACGCCCTCGATCCTGCGGGGGTTGTTGTCGAGCTCGCTGAGCCCCATCGACTGGGCGAGCCGCTTGGCCGGATCCACGGTGAGCACCACCACGTCCCGTCCGCGCTCGGCGGCGCGCAGCCCCACCGCCGCGGCCGTCGTGGTCTTGCCGACCCCGCCCGACCCGCAGCAGACGATGATCCGGGTGCGCGGGTCGTCGATCAGCCGGTCGATGTCGAACGCCCTCATGCTGCTCCCTGGTTCCGGAGGGACTGTGCGAGGTCGTAGAGCCCGGCCAGGTCCATGCCGTCGCCGAGCAGCGGCAGTTCGTAGCGCGGCCCATCGAGGTCTGCGAGCCGGGCCTTCTCGCGTGCCTCGAGAGCGGTGCGCCGCGCGTGGTCGGCGGCCTCGCGGGCCAGTACGGCGGTGATCCGGTCGGCATCGTGCTCGAGCCCAGCGGCCTTGATGCCGTGGGTGATCTGGTCGAGGTCGAGGGTGCCGGCGGCCGCCGCGTCCAGGTCCCCCTTCGGGAGTACCGGGGACCGCTCCATGTTGACGATGACCGCGCCGATGGGGATGCCGCTCTCACCCAGATGGTGGATTCCGTCCAGCGCCTCCTGGACCGGCATCTCCTCAAGGAGCGTCACGAAGTGCACGGCGCTCTGCGGGCTCCTGATCACGCTCATCACCACGTCGGCGTGGTTGCGGATCGGCCCGACCTTGGCGAGGCCGGCGACCTCGGTGTTGACGTTGAGGAACTGGGTGATCCGCCCGGTCGGCGGGGCGTCCATGACGACCGCGTCATAGACGTACGACCCGTCCTTGTTCTTGCGCCGGACGGCCTCGCTGGCCTTGCCGGTGAGGATCACGTCGCGCAGGCCGGGGGCGATCGTGGTGACGAAGTCGACGACCCCGAGCTTGCTCAGTGCCTTGCCGGCCCGTTTGAGGTTGTAGAACATCTCGAGGTACTCGATGAGCGCCTCTTCGGTGTCGATGGCCAAGGCGTAGACGTCACCGCCGTCGGCCGCCACCGCGACCCGCCGTTCCCCGTAGGGCAGCGGCGGGGTGTCGAAGAGCTGGGCGATGCCCTGCCGTCCCTCGACCTCGACCAGCAGCACCTTGCGCCCGCCGACGGCCAGAGCCAGTGCGAGCGCCGCGGCCACGGTGGTCTTCCCGGTGCCGCCCTTGCCCGTGACGACGTGCAGTCGGACGCCGTCCCAATCGGTATCTCTCGCGCTCACTCGACCCAGAATATCGTTCACTAAGCAAGGACTTACGGTGTACCCCGCTACAGGGGGGTGATTAGTCCCACTATCTCCGTTGCCCATCTGGTTAGGCTGGGGATGAAACCGGCTGACGGTCTGCCGCGTCGGAGCAGCGGGTAGCCGCATGAGAAAGAGGTGAGCCGCCATGACAGCAGCGGTGATCATTCTTCTGGCCGTCGTCGCGTTCGCGGCGTTCATGGGTCTGGTGTCGTCGGTCCGGGTGATCCAGCAGTACGAGCAGGGCATCGTGTTCAGGTTCGGGAAGGTGCAGCTCAGGCATGTACGCCGCCCTGGCCTGACGGCGATCATGCCGGTCGCCGACCGGATGCAGAAGGTCAACATGCAGACGGTCGCGATGAGCGTGCCCGCCCAGGACGGCATCTCGCAGGACAACGTCAGCGTCCGGGTGGACGCGGTGGTGTACTTCCGGGTCGTCGACCCGGTCAAGGCCATCGTGAACGTGCAGAACTACAACTACGCGATCTCGCAGGTGGCGCAGACCTCGCTGCGGTCGGTCATCGGCAAGGCCGACATGCAGGCCCTGCTCTCCGACCGCGCCACCATCAACGCCGAGCTGCGCGAGATCATGGACGAGATGACCGAGGGACCGTGGGGCGTCAAGATCGAGCGGGTCGAGGTCAAGGACGTGTCGCTGCCCGAGGGCATGAAGCGCTCGATGGCCAGGCAGGCCGAGGCCGAGCGCGAGCGGCGGGCCCGCATCATCACCGCGGACGGTGAGTACCAGGCCTCCAAGCGGCTGGCCGCCGCCGCCCGCGAGATGTCCAAGGAACCGGCCTCGCTGCAGCTTCGGCTGCTGCAGACCGTCACCGAGGTCGCGGCGGAGAAGAACAGCACGCTGATCATGCCGCTGCCGATCGAGATGCTCCGCTTCTTCGACAAGATGAGCGGCGGGGCCACCCACGCCGAGCCGTCGCGACCCGAGGCCGAGCCGGAGCTGGAACCTCTTGAGGCCGTGGCGGAGTCGCCCGCGCTGCCGCCGGTACCCGAGGTGGAGTCGCCGGTGCTGCCGCCGGTGCCCGACGTGGAGCCGGTGCGGACTCTGGACGAGGACCCCACCGGGGTGGCCGCCGAGTACAAGCCCTACCAGCGCCCTTGACGGTGGGGGCACGCCGTTAGGCTGAGCCTCATGAAGAAGTGGGAGTACGCCACGGCGCCGTTGCTCATCCATGCCACCAAGCAGATCCTCGACAACTGGGGTCAGGACGGCTGGGAGCTGGTGACCGTCATCCCCGGGCCGAACCCGGAGAACCTCGTCGCGTACTTCAAGCGCGAAATCGGCTAAGTGCTTAGCGAAGGAGCAGGTCTGTGAGCGTTGAGGATCGGCTGGCCGAGCTGGGCCTGGAACTGCCCGAGGTGGTGGCGCCCCTGGCGTCGTACCTCCCGGCCGTACTGAACGGGTCGTACGTCTACACCTCGGGGCAGCTGCCGATCACCAAGGGCGAGCTGGCCGAGACGGGCAAGGTCGGTGCCGAGGTGACGCCGGAGCGGGCCGCCGCGCTGGCCGAGATCTGCGCGCTCAACGCGATCGCCGCGATCAAGTCGGTGGTCGGCGACCTGTCCAGGGTCAAGCGGATCGTGAAGGTCGTCGGCTTCGTCGCCAGCTCGCCGGACTTCTACGGCCAGCCCGCGGTCGTCAACGGGGCCAGCGAGCTGCTCGGCGCGGTGTTCGGCGACGCCGGGAAGCACGCCCGCAGCGCCGTCGGCGTGGCCGTACTGCCGCGCAACGCCCCCGTCGAGATCGAGGTCATCGCCGAGTGTTCAGGCGCGCGTGGCCTGGACTGAACACCGCGCGAGCGGAGCGAGCGCCAATGTCAGGCTTGACGGAACCTCATTCGGTATGGGGTTATTGTGCGGCATGGAAATCAAGCGTTTGGTCAGGGAATGGTGAACGGGTTGCGGCTTCCGGAGGAGTGGCGGGAGCGGATCGAGGACCTGCGGGACGGCAGGGCACAGCCGCCTGTGCCCAGGCACGCCGCGACCGTGGTCCTGATGCGAGACCACGCCGAGCACGGCTTGCAGGTGTTCCTGCTCCGCAGGGTCTCCTCGATGGCGTTCGCGCCGGGGGCGTACGTGTTCCCCGGCGGGTCGGTGGACGCCAGGGACGGCGAGCACGCCACCGGCTGGGCGGGGCCGGCCCCCGAGGAGTGGGGGGTGTCCTTCAAGGCCGACCCGACGCTGGCCCGTGAACTCGTCTGCGCGGCGGTCCGGGAGACCTTCGAGGAGTCGCTGGTCCTGCTGGCCGGGGAGTCCGCGGACTCGGTCGTGGACGACACCACGGGCGCGGACTGGGAGACCGACCGGCTCGCGCTGCTGGACCGCTCCCAGTCGTTCGCGGAGTTCCTGGACCGGCGCGGCCTGGTGCTCAGGTCGGATCTGCTGCGGCCCTGGGGGCACTGGATCACCCCGGTGATCGAGCCGAAGCGGTACGACACCCGGTTCTTCGTCGCCGCCATGCCGGACGGCCAGCGGGCCGGCGACGTGAGCACGGAGGCGGATCGGGTGGCCTGGGTACGGCCGGCCGACGCCGTGGAGCAGGCGCACAAGGGCGAGATGTTCATGCTGCCGCCCACGGTCGCGACGCTCAGCGACCTGATGGCGTACGGCACGGTGGCCGAGGTCCTCGCGGCCCGGCGGGAGGTCGTCGTGCAGGAGCCCACCGCGGAGATCATCGACGGGGAGCCGTACCTGGTGCTGCCCGAAGAGGCCGCCCGGCACTACCCGGGTCAGTGAGGCTCCCGGATGCCCTGGGCAGGGCGATCATGTACCGGCTGGCCGGTTCGTCGGCCCCGAGGCTGCTCGCCCGGGCGCAGGGGAAGAAGATGGGGGCCATGAACGCGATCGACGGCACCGGGACCGACCGGGCGACCTGCGTCCTGGCACCCAACCCGTCGCCGATGACCCTGGATGGGACCAACACCTGGATCGTGGCCGAGCCGGGCGCGGACCGGGTGGTCGTCATCGACCCGGGTCCCAAGGATCCGGTGCAC
The DNA here is from genome assembly GCA_025964615.1 of Actinomycetes bacterium. GTDB lineage: Bacteria > Actinomycetota > Actinomycetes > Streptosporangiales > Streptosporangiaceae > RYN-227. Next base: position 750 of record JAOPYM010000264.1, on the reverse strand, counting down.
CTCAAACGCGTCGTCCGGGCCGTACAAGATCGTCAGGTGGCGCAGGTGCTGCTCACCCACGGCCACCCCGACCACGCGGCGGGGGCGAAGAAGTTCGCCGAGCTGACCGGCTGTAAGGTCGTCCGCGCCCTTGACCCACGCGAGCGGCTCGGTGACGAGGGCCTCGCGGAGGGTGACGTCCTCGGGCTGGACGGGCTCGAACTGCGCGTGATGGAGACCCCGGGCCACTCCGACGACTCGCTCTGCTTCTGGATTCCCGCCGACGGGGCGATTCTCACCGGCGACACCGTGCTCGGGTACGGCTCGACCGTGGTGGACGGGAATCTCGGCGACTACCTCGGATCCCTCGAGCGGCTGCGGGCCTTCGCGCAGGAGAAGGGCGCGCTGGCCATCCTGCCCGGTCACGGCCCCAAGCTGGACGACCCGATCGCCGCCCTCGACAAGTACCTCGGGCATCGCAGGCAGCGGCTCGCGCAGGTGCAGGCCGCCTTGGACGCGGGCGCGAAGACCGCCCGCGACGTCGTCGAACTGGTCTACAAGGACGTGGACAAGTCCCTCTGGCCCGCCGCCGAACTCTCCGTACGGGCCCAGCTGGAGTACCTGAACCTGAAGGGGCTTACTTAGAGCGCTTGCGGAGCCGCTCGATGTCGAGGATGACGACCGCGCGGGCCTCGATCCGCAGCCAGCTGCGGGCGGCGAAGTCGGCGAGCGCCTTGTTGACCGTCTCCCGTGACGCCCCGACGAGCTGGG
>JAOPYM010000222.1 GCA_025964615.1 Actinomycetes bacterium | reverse complement strand
CTCTACGCCACCAGCCCTCCCCCTACCCCGCCGTTGAGTCGTCCAACAAAGGCAGGCGTTTCCCGCACTGTTTTCCGAATCGGTGCGGGAAACGCCACGAGTCAACGGGCTAGAGGCGGCGGGATTCGAGGATGCGCTGGAGGAACTCGCGGGTGCGGGGCTCGGTGGGATCGGTGAAGATCTGCTCAGGGGCACCCCGTTCCAGCAGGATGCCGTCGTGCAGGAAACAGACGGTGTCGGAGATGTCCCTCGCGAAGCCCATCTCGTGGGTGGCGAGCACCATCGTCATGCCGCTCTGCTTGAGGTCGCGGATGATGCCGAGCACATCGGTGACCAGTTCGGGGTCGAGCGCGGAGGTGACCTCGTCGAGCAGCAGCAGGCTCGGCCGGGTCGCCATCGCGCGGATGATCGCGACCCGCTGCTGCGGCCGTCCGGACAGCCGGTCGGGGTACTCGCCTGCCTTTGCGTCCAGGCCGAACCGGGCCAGCAGTTCGCGGGCCTCCTCGACGGCCTGGGCCCGGGGCCGCTTGTGCACCTTGATCGGGGCCAGTGTGATGTTGTCGAGCACCGACATGTGCGGGAACAGGTTGAACGACTGGAACACCATGCCGATGTGCTTGCGGGCCTCGTCCGGATCCGCCTCGACGTCGGTGATGTCCCGGCCGTCCAGGAGGATCGCCCCGTCGTCGATGGTCTCCAGGAGGTTGATGCTGCGCAGCAGTGTCGACTTGCCGGACCCGGACGCCCCGATCAGGCAGACCACCTCGTGCTTGGCGACGTCCAGGTCCACCCCCCGCAGGACGGGATGGTGGTGGTAGGTCTTCCAGACACCCTCGACGCGCAGTAGCGGCGAGTCGGTCATGCACCGCCTCCGGGGGCCCGCCGGCGGTCGGTCCGCGCGGCGAGGTAGTCGGTGAACCGCGCCATCGGGATCGTCAGCGCGATGAAGAACGCCGCCGTGACCAGGTACGGGGTGTAGTTGAAGTCCAGCGAGGCGTGGATCTGCGCCTGCCGGAGCGCCTCGACCACGCCGAGCACCGCGACGATCGCGGTGTCCTTCTGGAGTGAGGCGAAGTCGTTGAGCAGCGGCGGGATGACCCGCCGTACCGCCTGGGGCAGCACCACGTGCCGCAGCGCCTGCGCCTGGCTCAGCCCGAGCGAGCGTGCCGCCGCCCGCTGGCTGGGGTGTACGGACTCGATGCCGGCCCGGAAGACCTCCGCCACGTACGACCCGTACGAAAGGACCAGGGCGGTGATGCCGAGGACGATCGGGTCGCTCGGCGCGCCCTGCAACTGGAGTGCGGGCACCCCGAAGCCGATCAGGAACACCAGCAGGATCGTCGGAATGCCGCGGAACACGTCGGTGTAGATCACTGCGAGCGCCCGGAGCGGGAAGAACACCGGCGCCCGCAGGCCGCGCACGAGCGCCACGGCCAGACCCAGGACCAGGATGAGAGGCTCGGCGATCAGGAACATCCTGACGTTGATCAGGAACCCCCTCGCCACGTCCGGCAGCGACGAGCCGGCCTCCGACCAGGAGAAGAAGGTGGACCGGACCCTCGGCCAGCCGGGGGAGGCGGTCAGCAGCCACCCGACGACGACCACCACGAGGACCGTCGAGGCCGTCGCGACGGCGGCCGACCGGAGCCCGGCCCGCCGCCGCTCCGACTCCCTGGCCAGCTGACGCTCGCTCTTCACCCAGGCCTGGGTCACCTCTGCGGCGCTCACTTCAGCAGGGGGGCGCCCGCGGATGCGCTCAGCCACTGGGTCTGGAGCTGGGTGAGCTCGCCCGAGTCCTTCACCTTCCCGAGCGCGACATTGAGGCAGGAGACCAGCGGGTTGCCCTGCTCCAGGAGCAGCCCGAACTGCTCGGTGCCGCTGGCGCTGCCCGGCAGCTGCCCGACGATCTTGGAGTTCTGCACCTGGGCGGCGGTCACGTAGAACGCGGTGGGCACGTCCACGACGAGCACGTCGGCCTGCTTGTTCTTCAGCGCGTTGATCGCGTCGATCTGGTCGCTGAAGACCTGCGGCTGGTGCGCCGGCTGGATCTGCTTCTGTACCGCGCTCAGCGCCGTAGTGCCGACCTGGACGGCGATGCGCGCGTCCTTGAGGCCTGCGATCGAGGTGGCGTGCGCGAACTTGGTGCCGTTGAGCGCGATCACGCCCTGCTGCACATCGTAGTAGCCGTCGCTGAACGTGACGGCCTTGGCGCGGGCCGGGGTGACCAAGATCTGGTTGATGTCGAAGTCGAACTTCTTCGGGCCCGGGGCGTAGGAGGCGTCGAAGGACTCGGTGGTCCAGGTGACGTCGGTCTTGGCGAAGCCCAGCTTGTCGGCCACCGCGTAGGCGACCGCGCTCTCGTAGCCCCGGCCGTTGGACGGCTTGTTGTTCTTGAACCACGGCTCGAACGCGGGATTGTCGATGGCGACCGTCAGCTTGCCCGGGGTGCTCAGGTGCAGCTTGTCCTTCGTGCAGCTCGCGGTCGCGGTCGGGGCGGTGGTGTTGCTCTTCGGGGCGCACGCGGTGGCAGCGACGGTGAGCGCGAGTCCGGTGAGGACCAGCAGGGAACGGCGAGCCAACGGGAGCCTCCAATGAGCAACAACCAGTAGTCAGGTAGTTACATTAGGCAATTGTGAGGGTGAGCGTGTCACCGGCGGACAGGCCGAACCGCCGGGCGGCCGAGCCCTGGTTGACCGCCAGGCCGACCTGGCCGGACGAGTCGAGCCAGACCAGCGGGTCGCCGGTCGCCACCCGGCCGAAGGTCTCCTCGAACGGTACCTTCACCGACACGCCCGTCCAGCTGATCTGCAGCCTGGTGCCGTGCGCGATCGGGCCGAGCGCGGCCTCGATGTCGGGCCGCCCGGCGGACAGGATCAGGCTGCCGAACTGGTCGGCGTACAGGACGGTGACGGTGAGCACGCCGTTCCTGATCACCGCGGCGGGCAGTTCCAGAGGCAGCAGGTCAGTCGCCGCGCCGAGCTCCGCGAGCCCCGCCCCGGCTGCCAGGTGCCCGGCGGCGGGGGCGAAGACGTCCCTGCCGTGGAAGCTCGTCGACACGCCGGGCAGCCGGTAGGCCGGGTTCTCCAGGCGGTGCGCCGCGGCGACGCCCCCCAGCGACTCGGCGGCGGGTACGAGCAGCCCGTTGTCCGGCCCGATCAGCACGTCGCCCCGGCCGGTCCTTACCGCCACCGGCTGCCTCGCGGTGCCGACCCCGGGGTCGACGATCCCGACGTGCACGCCCACCGGCAGGTACGGCAGGGCCTGGCGCAGCAGCAGTGCGCCCTCCTTGATCGCGTACGGGGTGACCTCGTCGCTGAGCACCAGCACGTTCGCGCCGGGTGCGATCGAGTACACGACCCCTACACAGATCCCTGAGTAGGCGGCTCCGAAGTCGGTGGTGAGGCTCACGAATGGGCGGTTCTCGGGCAAGATGGCACTCTCGAAGCGACGAAATCGGTGCTGAATGACGGCCCAGGCTATCAAATCAGTTGTAGGATTCCCCTTGCGCGGTACGTCCTTCGGCCCACGTCGAAGATGGCTTCACTTCCGAGGCTCCCCGCCGGGGAGTCTGGCCGGACCTCTTTACTCCACGACCGCTTCACGTGGCGGAGCCGTGCCCTGGCTGATCATCAGGGCGTGGCCGGTGTAAGGACGGTCGTCTGAAGATGAGCCCATTCCAGCGGCGCCTCACGCGCCTCGGCCTCAAGGTCCTGTCCCGGCGCGGGTTCGCGCTCGCGGGCGGATACGCACTGCAGGAGCACGGTTTCGGGGACCGGTGGTCCGACGACGTGGACCTGTTCACCCCCTTTCACGGTGGCCCGGCCGATGCCGCGCCGGTGCTCCTCCAGGCGTACGAGGCGTACGGTCTCGCCGTGGTCGTCGAGATCATCGGCGACTCCTTCGCCCGGCTCCGGGTCCGGGAGCCGGACGGGGGCTCGACCAAGATCGAGCTGTGCTCCGACTGGCGGACCGAACCTCCGGTGATCGTCGAGGGCCTCGGCGCCGTACTCGGCGTCGCCGACGCCGTCGCGGGCAAGATGTCCGCCCTGTCCGACCGGCACCTGCCCCGCGACTTCATCGACATCGACGCGGTCCTGCGCAGCGGGCGGCTGAGCCGTCAGGACCTGCTCAGGCTGGCCTGGGAGCGCGATCCGGGGTTCGACAGGGACGCGTTCGCCGAGGCGCTGGCGGCCCTGCGGTTCCACCCGGACGCGGCCTACACCCACTACGACCTGGACCTCGACGAGATCGGCGTACTGCGCGTCCGGTTCGCCGCCTGGCGCAGTGAGCTCCTGTGATCAGGCGGCGCTGCGGCGCATCGACTCGGAGATCTTCTCGGCGGCGGCGACCACCGGGGCGGCGTGCAGCCGGCCGGGGGAGCGGGTGAGGCGCTCCAGTGGCCCGGAGACCGAGATGGCGGCGATCACCCGGCCGCCGGCGCCGCGGATCGGGGCGGAGACCGAGCCGACGCCCTGCTCGCGCTCGCCGATGCTGTGCGCCCAGCCCCGCCGCCGTACCGAGGACAGGGCGGCGGCGGTGAACTTGGCACCGCGCAGGCCGCGGTGCAGGCGGTCCGGCTCCTCCCAGGCCAGCAGGATCTGCGCGGCCGAACCGGCGGTCATCGGCAGCGCGGCCCCGACCGGGACGGTGTCGCGCAGCCCGCTTGTCCGCTCCGCGGCCGCCACGCAGACCCGCACATCGCCCTGCCGCCGGTAAAGCTGGGCGCTCTCGCCAGTGAGATCGCGCAACTGGGTGAGGATCGGCTGGGCGATCGCGAGCAGCCGGTCCTCACCGGCGGCGATGGCCAGTTCGGCCAGCCGGGGGCCGAGGATGAAACGGCCCTGGGTGTCGCGTTGGACGAGTCTGTGGTACTCGAGCGCGACGGCCAGCCGGTGCGCGGTCGGCCGGGCCAGCCCGGTCGTCTGCACCAGCTGTGCCAGTGACGCGGGACCGGCTTCGAGCGCACTGAGTACCAGAACGGCTTTGTCGAGTACGCCGACTCCGCTAGACTTGTCCATGCCTCGATATTGCCGTCTCGGATTGTGAGATGCAAGTCGGGCGCCGGACCAGAGTCGGTCGGGCAGGACCTACGGAAGAGGTGGAGCTAATGGGCCGCACATTGGCGGAGAAGGTGTACGACGCGCACGTCGTACGGCGGGCCGAGGGTGAGCCGGATCTGCTCTACATCGACCTGCACCTGGTCCATGAGGTGACGAGCCCGCAGGCCTTCGACGGCCTGCGGATGACCGGCCGGCCCGTACGGCGGCCCGATCTGACGATCGCCACCGAGGACCACAACACGCCGACGATCGACATCCTGGCCCCGATCGCCGACCCGGTGTCGCGTACCCAGATCGAGACCCTGCGCAAGAACTGCGCCGAGTTCGGCGTCCGGCTGCACCCGCTGGGCGACTCCGGCCAGGGCATCGTGCACGTCATCGGCCCGCAGCTGGGCCTGACCCAGCCCGGCATGACCGTGGTCTGCGGCGACTCGCACACCAGCACCCACGGCGCCTTCGGGGCGCTGGCCTTCGGCATCGGTACGAGCGAGGTCGAGCACGTCCTGGCCACCCAGACGCTGCCGCAGATCAAGCCGAAGAACATGGCCATCACGGTCAACGGCACGCTGCCCGCCGGCGTCACCGCCAAGGACCTGATCCTGGCGATCATCGCCCAGATCGGCACCGGCGGCGGGCAGGGCTACATCGTCGAGTACCGCGGCGAGGCCATCAGGAACCTGTCGATGGAAGGCCGCATGACGGTCTGCAACATGTCCATCGAGGCGGGTGCCCGGGCCGGCATGATCGCCCCGGACGAGACCACGTTCGCCTACCTCAAGGGCCGCCCGCACGCCCCGCAGGGCACGGACTGGGACGCCGCGGTGGAGTACTGGACCTCCCTGCGCACCGACGGCGACGCGGTCTTCGACAAGGAGGTCGTGATCGACGCGGCCACCCTGACGCCGTTCGTGACCTGGGGGACCAACCCCGGCCAGGGCGTGCCCCTGGATGCCTCGGTCCCGTCGCCGTCGGACTACACCGACCCGATCGAGCGGCAGGCCGCCGAGCGGGCACTGGAGTACATGGGCCTGACCGCCGGTACCCCGCTGCGCGAGATCAAGGTCGACACGGTCTTCGTCGGCTCCTGCACCAACGGGCGCATCGAGGACCTGCGGGCCGTCGCCGGCGTGCTCAAGGGCCGCAAGGTCGCCGAGACCGTCCGGATGCTGGTCGTGCCCGGTTCGGTGAAGGTCAAGGAGCAGGCCGAGGCCGAGGGCCTGAACGAGGTCGTGCTGGCCGCGGGCGCCGAGTGGCGTGAGGCCGGCTGCTCGATGTGCCTGGCCATGAACCCGGACAAGCTCACCCCCGGGGAGCGCAGCGCCTCGACCTCCAACCGTAACTTCGAGGGCCGGCAGGGCCCGGGCGGCCGTACCCACCTGGTCTCGCCCGCCGTCGCCGCCGCCACCGCCGTAGCCGGCCACCTGGCCGCTCCCGCCGACCTGTAAGGAGTTCTTCGCACCATGGAAGCGTTCACCACGCACACCGGCCGGGCCGTACCGCTGCGGCGCAGCAACGTCGACACCGACCAGATCATCCCGGCCGTCTGGCTCAAGCAGGTCAGCCGTACCGGCTTCGAGTAGGGCCTGTTCTCGGCCTGGCGCGTGGACCCGTCCTTCGTGCTGAACAACCCGGCCTACCAGGGCGCGAGCGTGCTGGTCGCGGGCACCGACTTCGGTACGGGCTCGTCCCGGGAGCACGCCGTGTGGGCGCTGCAGCAGTACGGCTTCCGGGCCGTCATCGCCCCCAGGTTCGGCGACATCTTCCGCAACAACTCCACCAAGATGGGGCTGCTGCCGGTCGTCCTGCCCGCCGAGACCGTCGAGGCGCTGCAGGCCGCGGTGGAGGCCGACCCGGCCACCGAAATCACGGTCGACCTGGACCGGCGTGAGGTCCGGTCCGGCGACCTCACGGCGTCCTTCGAGATCGACGACTACACCCGCTGGCGGCTGATGGAGGGCCTGGACGACATCGGCCTGACCCTGCGGCACGCCGAGGACATCACCTCGTTCGAGCAGGGCCGCGCGGCCTGGCTGCCCGTCACGGTCTGACCCGGGTGAACGAGCATGCCCCCCGGCGAGGGACAATCCTTAGGTGGGGAGACATGCTCGTTCACTCGTTCCCGGGGCCTCGCGGTGACCGGGGAGCCGGACTGGACCGGTCCGACCTGGGAGGACCCGGCGCTGACGACGCTCGCGGCGCAGCTGCTGGACGCCCACCGGCAGGTCGCACCGATGCCGGCCGAGACCCGGCGGAGGCTGCACCGGCACCTGCTGGCCATCACAGATCTGGCCAAGCGGGATCCGGAGCTCGCGGCGCGCCGCTTGGGCGTGTTCCTGAGCGCTCTCGAGGTGTGTTCGGGCGAAGTCCTGATGATCGGAAACGAGGGCCCGGAGGCGAGGAATTCGCTTACGACACGGTGATTCTTGCTTGCAGGTGATTGTGTCCGCGCCGAACGTCCCCTAGTTTCGTGCGGGCAAGGGGGGAACCGGAGGAGTACTCATGAACAAGCGTGATCTGGTAGACGCGATCTCCGAGCGGCTTGGCAGCAAGAAGGCCGCCGCCGAAGCCGTGGACGCCATCCTGGACACGATCCAGTCGACCGTGGCCAAGGGTGAGAAGGTCGCCATCACCGGTTTCGGTTCGTTCGAGAAGGCCGACCGGCCCGCTCGCACGGCCCGTAACCCGGCTACGGGCAACGCCATCGACGTCCCCGCGACGTCGGTGCCCAAGTTCAAGGCCGGCGCCGACTTCAAGAATCTCGTCGCCGGTAAGTAGGTCCCGGACGCCACAGCGCCCGGTGTGTCCGATCCGGACGCGCCGGGCGCTGTGGCATCCGGGCGCTAGGCTCGGAGCCATGCAGGGCACCGTCAAGGCCTTCGACGCACAGACCCGCTCGGGGAGCATCTTCTTCGACGACGGCAGTGAGCTGGGCTTCGGCGCGGAGGCGTTCGACGCCGGCGGCCTGCGGCTGCTGCGCTTCGGTCAGCGGGTCAACCTCGCCGTCACCGACGGGGTGATCACCGTGATCACCCTGTCGACGTTTCCGCTACCCGGCTGAACACCAGGGCGGCGACGGCGGACGTACGGGGCCCCAGGCCCAGGCCGTGGGCGTCCCGCAGGTCCGCGAGGGTGTCGACGTCCCTGCGGACGCTGGCGATGTCGTCGAGGACGACCTCGCGGGCCCCCTGAGCCCGGTGCTCCAGGCGCGAGTCCGTACCGAACCGGGGTTCGAACGGCGCCCCGGGCCGTACCGCGTAGAGGGTCGTGCCGAGCAGGGGCGTGTCGGCGACAAAGGAGCGGGGGGCGCCCGCCGCGGCGTCCAGGGCCCGGGTCAGCTCGGCGGCGCGCAACGCCGGAAGGTCCGCGGACAGCGCACCGACCCCGGTTCCCGCGAGTGCGTGCCCGGCGCCGTACGACAGCGCCGCGTTGAGGCCGGCGTCCGGCTCGTCCGGCACGATCGTCGCGCCGAGCCCCGACAGGGCGCGCGCCGCGCGCGGGTCGTCGGTGACGACGATCACCTTCTGGACCCGGTCGGAGCGGAACGCGGCCGACACCGTATCGGCCGCGACGGCGAGCGCGAGGGCCTCCCTGTGCGGGCCCGCCGCGGCGGCAAGCCGGGACTTGGCCTTGGCCAGCACCTTGACCGGGACCACCAGGGACCACCTGAGGTGTGTACTAGTCGACATCGCGACTCGACACTATGTGTACGAACCGGGAAACTTGAAGTCGGCGTTGGTGAGGAGGGGCATGAGCCACGGGTATTCGCCGGGCTGGCGTAGATTCTCCATCGCCGTACTGCGCCCGGTGCTGTTCGGGATGCTGAAGCGGGAGTGGCGCGGGCGGGAGAACATCCCGGCCAAGGGCGGGCTGATCATCGCCGCCAACCACATCTCCGAGGCCGACCCGCTCGCGATCGCCCATTTCGTGTACGAGTCGGGGCGTTATCCCGTCTACCTGGCCAAGTCCCCGCTCTTCGAGGTCCCGTTCGTCAGGACGGTGCTGCGCGGGACCGGCCAGATACCCGTCTACCGGGATGCCTCCGACGCCTCCCTGGCGCTCAGGGACGCGGAGGAGGCGCTGCGCAACGGTGAATGCCTGATGTTCTATCCCGAGGGCACCTGCACCAGGGACCCGGATCTGTGGCCGATGACCGGGCAGACGGGGGCCGCCCGCCTCGCCCTCACCACCGGGGCCACGGTCGTGCCGGTGGCCAGCTGGGGCGCACACGAGGTCCTGCCCTACCAGAAGGGCGAAAAGGGGGGCCTCGCCGGGGAACTCAAGAAGGGCTTCCATCCGTTCCCGCGCAGGACCATGCAGGTGATCGCCGGGCCGCCCGTGGACCTGTCCGCCTACGCGGGCCGGCCGCTGGACAAGGACACCTTGCTCGCCGCGACCGACGACATCATGCGTACCATCGCCGGGCTCGTCGGTGAGCTGCGCGGCCAGGAACCCCCCAAGCAGTTGTACGACCACCATCGAGCGGCCGAAGAGCGGAGGAACACCCCGTGACCACCTCGCGTGCGGCAGTGATGGGGGCGGGATCGTGGGGGACGGTGTTCGCCAAGATCCTGGCCGACGCCGGCTGTGACGTCGTCCTGCAGGGCCGCCGGGCCGAGATCGTCGACGCGATCAACGAACGCCGGGAGAACCCCGACTACCTGCCAGGTGTGACGCTGCCGGCGCGGCTGCGGGCCACTATCGACCCGGCCGAGGCGCTGGACGGCGCGGACTTCGTCGCGCTCGCCGTACCGTCGCAGACGCTGCGGGCCAACCTGGCCGACTGGAAGCCCCTGCTTCCGCCCGGGGCGGTCCTGGTCAGCCTCATGAAGGGCATCGAGCTGGGCACTTGCCGCCGGATGTCGGAGGTGATCCACGAGGTCGCGGACGTGCCCGAGGAGCGGGTCGCGCTGGTCTGCGGGCCGAACCTGGCCCGCGAGATCGCCGCAGGGCAGCCGGGCGCCGCCGTCGCCGCGTGCGTGGACGAGGCCACCGCCCAGCGGGTGCAGAACGCCTGCATGACCCCGTACTTCCGGGTCTACACCAACACCGACGTGATCGGCTGTGAGCTGGGCGGGGCGGTCAAGAACGTCGTCGCGCTGTGCGTCGGGATCGCCGTGGGACTGGGGTTCGGGGACAACACCACCGCGCTGCTCATGACCCGCGGCCTCGCCGAGATCTCCCGGCTCGGCGCGGCCCTCGGCGCCGACGAGCACACCTTCGCGGGGCTGGCAGGGCTCGGCGACCTGGTCGGGACATGCAGTTCGCCGCTGTCGCGCAACCGGACGTTCGGCGAGAACCTGGGCCGGGGCATGACGCTCGAGCAGGTCATCGCCGTCACCAAGCAGACCGCCGAGGGCGTGAAGTCGTCGGAGGCGGTCCTGGAACTGGCCCGCAAGCACAACGTCGAGATGCCGATCACCGAGATGGTCGCGGCCGTCATGCACCACGGCATGTCGATCGAGGACGCGATGCTGAAGCTGATGACCCGCACCCCGAAGCCGGAACGTTACGGGGTCTGACCGAACGGTAGGGTTCGGAGATCATGCCTGAGTCCAAGATCCGCGTCGCCGTCGTCTTCGGCGGGCGCAGCTCCGAACATGCCATCTCCTGCATCACGGCGGGGAGTGTGATGGCGGCCATCGACCGGGACCGCTACGAGGTGATCCCGATCGGCATCTCTCCCGACGGCCGCTGGGTGCTGGCGCCGGCCGACCAGCAGCTGGCCGTCTCCGACGGCAGGCTTCCGCAGGTCTCCGGTGACGGCGCGGCGCTGGCCCTGCCGTTCGACCCCTCGTCCGGTGGCCTGCTCGTGGTCCCGCCCGGTGAGGTGCCGCAGGTGCTCGGCGCCGTGGACGTGGTGCTGCCGCTGCTGCACGGGCCCTACGGCGAGGACGGCACCATCCAGGGCCTGCTCGAACTGGCCGGGGTGCGGTACGTGGGCGCCGGGGTGCTGGCCAGCGCGGTCGGTATGGACAAGGCCTTCATGAAGATCGTCTGGGCGGCCCAGGGGCTGCCGGTCGGGCCGTACGTCATCATCGGCGACCGCGCGTGGCGCAACGAGGACGAGCGCAAGCGCAAGATCGTCGAGATCAGGGAGCTGGGCCTGCCGGTCTTCGTCAAGCCGTCGCGGGCCGGGTCGAGCATGGGCATCACCAGGGTCACCCGCGAGGAGGACCTGGAGGCGGCCATCGAGACAGCCCGCGCGCACGACCCCAAGGTGATCGTCGAGGCCGCCGTCAACGGGCGCGAGATCGAGTGCGGCGTGCTGCAGGGACTCGACGACGGGCCCGCGGAGGCCAGCATGCCCGCCGAGGTCGTGATGGCGGGCGCCCATGACTTCTATGACTTCGAGACCAAGTACCTGGACGGTTCCAGCTCCTTGGCGATCCCGCCGCGGCTGCCCGACGAAGTGATCGCCGAGCTGCGCAGGATGGCGGTGCAGGCCTTCGACGCCCTCGACTGCGAGGGCCTCGGCCGGGTCGACTTCTTCTACACCGACGACGGCCGCCTGGTCCTCAACGAGATCAACACCATGCCCGGTTTCACCCCCACGTCGGCCTTCCCGCAGATGTGGGCCGCGACCGCCCTGCCCTACCCCGACCTCGTCGACCGTCTCCTCCAAACGGCCCTCAACCGCCCCCTCGGCCTCCGTTGACCCGTGGCGTTTCCCGCACCGTTGCGCGATTCGGCGCGGGAAACGCCTGCCTTTGTTGGACGACTCAACGGTTAGAACGGGATCCAGGACTGCTTGGTGAGGGTGGTGGCTCCGGTGGCTTGGGCGCCGGTGTCGGAGATGGTCCAGAGGGTGTCGCCGATGATCAGGGAGCGCTGGATCGGGGACCAGTACTGCCTGCCGGGCTGGGTCACGGCGCCGACCTTGCGGATGCCACCGGCGGTGACGCTCAGCACCAGGACCTCGCCGCCGGGCCGGTTCCCGCCCATCAGCGGGACGACCGTGAGCCCGGACTGCGGCCAGTACAGGAAGGCGTGCGGGTCGTACTCGGCCTGGCTCTGGGTGCCGGGTATCCGCACGAGCCCGAGGCGCTTCGGGGTGCCGTTGACGTCGAACAGGGAGACTTGGGTACCCCAGCTGGAACCGGTGTCCTGGCCGATGCCCAGGAGCCGCCCGTCGGCTGTCGGATGCAGGTAGGCGGAGTATCCGCTGATCTTCAGCTCGCCGGTCACCGCGGGCTTGGCGGGGTCGTGCAGGTCGAGCGTGAAGAGGGGGTCGGTCTGCCGGTACGTCACGGCGTACCCGGCCGGGCCGATGAAGCGCACCGCGTACAGCCGTTCGCCCTTGCCGAGACCGCCCACGCTGCCGATCGTCTCCAGGCGCGGACCGTGCGGGGCGAGCACGTAGACCGAGCTCACCGCATTGGGGCCACCGCCCCAGGGTGAGCCGGACTGGGTGGCCACCCGGAGGTTCCCGGCGTACTCCGAGAGGGAGTACTGGTTGAGCAGCGTCCCGGGCACGGACCCGGAAGCCACGTACCGGGGGCGTCCCGGTCCGGAGATGTCGAACTTGTGCAGGTCGGTGGTGAGACCACCGTTGCCCGGCTTGGTCCATCCCTGGGTGCTCGCCAGGTAGAGGCTCGACCCGGTGCCGTACACGGTGGTCCCGTCGGCGGCCAGGCTGACCGGATCGGGGTCGCCGATCCCCTGCGCCAGGTCGAGCGTCAGCACGCTGGTCAGCGACATCCCGGCAGCACCCACCGGATGGCCGACCCGGTCGCAGGGCACCTGCCCGGTCCGGTGGACCTTCTCGGTGTCCACCTCGTAGCCGGGCAGCCAGTCCCCGATGGGGGCCTGCGCCACGATCCGCCGGTTCGCGTCGATCGCCTTCTTCTCATCGATGGGGTACGGCGGCCGCGGTGGCGGGAAGCCGATCCGCGGGCTGGACCGCACGACGATACGGACCGACGAGCCGACCTGCCGCGCGTCGACATACGAGCCGTCGACGGTCATGGTGCCGGTGACCTGCGGCGCGGCGGTCAGGTCGATGACGGTCAGCCGGGTGCGCTGCGGCCTGATCGACATGAGGGTCTGCGCGCTGCGCGGGAAGCGCGAGAATTCCGGTGTGATGACCAGTGCGTGGTCACCGCTGAGCAGCAGATTGCC
>JAOPYM010000179.1 GCA_025964615.1 Actinomycetes bacterium | reverse complement strand
GCCACCCCCGCGCTGTTTGTGGGGGGGCGTTGCCCGCCCGGGGGGGGTCGGGGGGGGGGGAACCGCCAGGAGTCGACGGGTTGGGGGAAACCGCTTGACCGGCACTTGCTGGAAGGGTTCGCTGTCCGTAATGGACGAGCCACGGAAACCCACGCTGATCTCGTCGGTGCAGCGCGCCCTGCACCTGATGGAGACGGTTGCGTCGCACCCGGGTGGTGCTCCGGCCAAGCAGCTCGCTCGCGAGTCCGGGCTGCCGCTTGCGACGACCTACCATCTGCTCCGGACGCTGGCCCACGAGGGCTACGCCATCCGGCTGGAGGGGGACGGGGCCTGGGTGCTGGGCGACCGGCTCGAGTCGCTGCACAGCCAGAGCCGTACCCAGCCGCTGCTGACCAGGATCCGGCCCCGCCTCGCCTCGCTCCGCGACGCTCTGGGTGTGGCGTCGACGAGATCCGCATGGTCGACATCGCTGATGGCCCGCGTACCCCCAGGGTCGATCTGTGGGTCGGCTTCGACGACGCCGCGCACGCCACTGCACTCGGCAAGTGCGTGCTCGCGCAGCTCGATGAAGACACCCGCAGGGACTACCTGGCCAGGCACCCGCTGGTCGACCTGACACCCAACACGATCACCGAGCCACAGCGGCTGCTGCAGCAGCTCAGCCGGGAGTTGTCGCTGGACCAGGAGGAGTACGCGATCGGTACGAGCTGCATCGCCGTCCCCGTGACCGACATAACCGGTTCGGTGATCGGGGCCCTTGCGATCTCGTGCCGGGCGAACCGGCTGAAGAAGGTACAGGTGAACGTGCCGGTCATCCGGGCGACCGCGGAGCGGATCAACCGCACGCTCTCCCTGCACTCGATGTGAGGCGCGCGAGCGGCGCGGGCGTCACAAGTAGGTAGCCATATCGGGAAGTCTCCCGATGCGGGGACGTCCTGCGTTGCCGCAGACTCGTGCATGGCCGGAAGGGTTGCGGACTGCTCCTCCGAGCGGAGGGAGCGCCGCGCGCTTCCCCGGTTCGTGACCACCAAGGTCAGCCACTGAAGTTCCCGTGTGGTCCGACGGTCCGGTGACAGGAAGGTGGGAGGGGGCCTCCCGTCACCGGACCCAAACGGGCCCCGGCCCTCTCGGCTCGGTAGGGCTCGGTAGGGCTCGATAGGACTCTCCGGGCAGGGATGATGATCCTCCCTGCCCGCACAGCCACGAAAAGACGTGCGGCAGAGGTGCTGAACTCGAGGCGGCCACCGGCGGGCACGCGGGCTTGCGCATGCACGCGGGTGACGAACTCGCTGATCGCCTCGCCGCCGAACGGGATGGTCCCAGCGACCGCGCGGCGAACCCGGTCTCGCGTCCTGCGAAGACCGGGTCTGCCACCATCGCCCTTCATACCGCTGTGCCCCGGATCAGGAGGCGCGGCGGAAGGGGTAGCGAAGGTGCCGCCCGGCGCGACGGGCGTTGCGCATCTCCCGGGTGAGCATCTCGATACGGTAGTCGGTCAGTGCGCGGGTGATGTCGGGGTGCATGTCGTCCTCCTTGGAAGCTTCTCTGACACCTCCAAGCATCGTTCTAAGGCACTCCCCAGCACATGCGGCGCGTGCCCTATATCCGCGGCCGAGCAGGGCCTTAGGCCGGCTCAGGCCAGGCCGAGCCGGTGCGCGGTGGCGGCTGCCTCACCATCAGCACCGCTCCCGGAGAGGCCGCGAACGCGTCCTCAAGCCGGTCGAGCTCCCCGGCTCGGCCGACGAGAACGGGACTCACGGTTCTGGTGTGCCATCAGCCTCCGACAGAACCGGCTCAGCCGGACCAGCCCTCGCCGTGATGGGCGTCGAGACCGGCGATGGGCCCGGGTGGCAGCGGCGGGTGGATCATGGTGCGCACCGGGCTGCCCACCGTGCCCTCCGCGATCACCCCGCGCTGCCGGAAGTGCGGGAGCTCCATCATCTCGTCGCGGGTGAGGGCGGGTGCGACGGGCGCCCCCGCCTCCGTCAGGCGCCGTACGGCCTCCTCGCGGGTCAGCGGCGCGACGGCGGCAGCGATCTCCGCGTCCAGTTCGCGGACCCGGCCCAGCCGATCCAGGAACGGTACGTCCGCGTGTTCCGGGAGCCCGAGCGCACGGCAGGTGGCCGCCCACAGGTGCTGCTCGGACACCACACCGATGGTGATCAGGCCGTCCTTGGCCGGATACACGCCGTAGCCGGGGAGCGGCCCGGTACCGGCGTTCCTCACCGTGGCGGCCGGGACCGTGCCGACCCAGTTGGCCAGCACATCGGCCATGCCCAGGTCGATGCGGTCGCCCTGGCCGGTCTCCCGGGCCTTCAGTACGGCCGCGGTGATGGCGAAGGCCGCCATGGTGGCCGCGCCCATGTCGGCCACAGGCAGTTCGTCGGCCTCGGGGGAGACCGCGTCCGGCGGCAGCGCTCCGGTGTATGCGCGGTAGTTGACGTCGTGTCCGGGGACATCGGCCAGATCGCCGTACGCCCCGTACCCCGAGAGCGAGCAGTAGACGAGCCGCGCGTTCCCCCGGCCGGCGGCGTCGTACCCGACCCCGAGCCGGTCGGCGACGCCCGGCCGGTAGCCCTCCACGAAGACGTCGGCGTCCCGGGCCAGCTCCAGGCACCTGGCCCGGTCCCGCTGGTCCTTGAGGTTCAGCACGATGCTGCGCTTGTACTGGTTGAGCAGCTCGAAGTGGCCGCCGAACATCCGCATCGGCTCTCCGCCGGGCGGTTCCACCTTGATGACGTCGGCGCCGAGCTGGGCGAGCAGCTGGGTGGCGTACGGCCCCGGGCGCCACATCGTCAGGTCGAGAACCCGAAGTCCGTCGAGCAGTGCCATACCGTTCCCTTCTGGATGTCCAAGCCAGGTTCCCGTTCGCCCGCCCGGCAGGTCAAGCGAGCGCTAGGTCAAATGAATTGCGCGGCGTGTCGGGCAACCTTTTGGGCCGGGAACAGCTCTTCTAAGAATGTGAGCCGACGAAAGACGATGATGGCGGGCCTGGAGGCCGGCATTCTCCTGGCCGTGGCGGCCCTGCTGATCGGGGGTGCCATCGCGATCGGCTGGTCGGTGTCCTCGGACGCGCCGAGAAGCTGTCGCGGCCTCACCTCGCACCACATCCGCCCCTCCTGTCACCACATCCCCATGGCCCCGGGCCTCCTTCCCGGGCACCGCTGACCTCCGGGAGATCTGGCAGGTGTTGACGAAGCGGGCGGGCGGGCGTCGGCCGGGTGCCCGCTGTTCGGGGGACCGGGCATCGGGGATGCTGGGGTGGTGCCGACATTCACTCTTCCCCAGTTGCCCGGCGTCGATCAGGTGGGGGCCGAGGAGCGAGCCGCGAGGCTGGCCACCCGGTCCATCAAGACGACGGCGAAGGCACAGGCCATCGATCTGGCGATCACGATGGTGGACCTCACCACGCTGGAGGGGGCCGACACCCCCGGCAAGGTGCGCGCGCTCTGCGCCAAGGCTGCCCACCCGGGCGGCGACGCGCCGCGGGTCGCCGCCGTCTGCGTCTACCCCGACCTGGTCGCGACGGCCGTGCGGGCGCTGCACGGTACGGGCATCGGGGTGGCCAGCGTGGCGACCGCGTTCCCGTCGGGGCGGGCGCCGCTGGAGGCCAAGCTGATCGACACCCGGCTGGCCGTCGAGGACGGGGCGACCGAGATCGACATGGTGATCGACCGGGGTGCGTTCCTCTCCGGCGACCTGCAGAAGGTGTACGACGAGATCGTCGCGATCAAGTCCGAGTGCAGGCAGGCGCATCTCAAGGTGATCCTGGAGACCGGCGAGCTGGTCACCTACGACAACGTGCGGAAGGCCTCGTGGCTGGCGATGCTGGCCGGGGCCGACTTCATCAAGACCTCGACGGGCAAGGTCTCGCCCGCCGCGACGCTCCCGGTCACGCTGGTCATGCTGGAGGCGGTACGGGACTTCCGCGCCGAGCAGGGACGCCAGGTCGGGGTCAAGGCCGCCGGCGGCATCCGTACGGCCAAGGACGCCATCAGGTACCTGGTCCTGGTCAACGAGACCGCCGGGCCGGACTGGCTGACCCCGCAGTGGTTCAGGCTGGGGGCCTCGTCCCTGCTCAACGACCTGCTCATGCAGCGCCAGAAGCTGTCCACCGGCGCCTACAGCGGCCCCGACTACGTCACGTTGGACTGAGCCCATGTTCGAGTACGCACCCGCGCCCGAGTCGCGCGACATCGTGCACATCCGGCCGTCGTACGGCCTGTTCATCGACGGCGAGTTCACCGACGCCAAGGAGACCATCAAGACCATCGACCCGGCCACCGAGGAGGTTCTCGCCGAGGTGGGCAGCGCAGGTCCTGAGGAGGTGGACCTGGCCGTACGGGCTGCCCGCACGGCGTTCGAGACCGTCTGGGGGCCGATGCCGGGACGGGAGCGGGCGAAGTACCTGTACCGGATCGCCCGGATCATCCAGGAACGCTCCCGTGAACTGGCCGTCCTGGAGTCCCTGGACAACGGCAAGCCCATCCGGGAGTCCCGCGACGTGGACCTACCCCTGGTCGCCGCGCACTTCTTCTACTACGCGGGCTGGGCCGACAAACTGGCCCATGCCGGGTACGGCACGAAACCGCTGGGCGTGGCGGGTCAGGTGATCCCGTGGAACTTCCCGCTCCTCATGCTGGCCTGGAAGATCGCGCCCGCGCTCGCCACCGGGAACACCGTCGTACTCAAGCCCGCGGAGACCACCCCGCTGACCGCGCTGGTGTTCGCCGACATCTGCCGGCAGGCCGACCTGCCGCCTGGTGTGGTCAACATCATCACCGGCGCGGGTGAGACGGGCCGCCTCCTGGTCTCCCACGACGGCATCGACAAGGTCGCCTTCACCGGCTCCACCGAGGTGGGCAGGCAGATCGCCCGGTCCGTCGCGGGCACCTCCAAGCGGCTCACCCTGGAACTCGGCGGCAAGGCCGCCAACGTGGTCTTCGACGACGCGCCCCTGGACCAGGCCGTCGAGGGCATCGTCAACGGGATCTTCTTCAACCAGGGTCAGGTCTGCTGCGCCGGGTCCCGCCTCCTCGTCCAGGAGCCGGTCGCCGAGGAGGTGCTGGCCAGGCTCAGGACCCGGATGGCGACGCTGCGGGTCGGCGACCCGCTCGACAAGAACACCGACATCGGCGCCATCAACTCCGCAGTACAGCTCCAGCGGATCAGGGACCTGTCCGAGGTCGGCGAGCAGGAGGGGGCCGAGCGCTGGGCGCCTCCGTGCGAGCTTCCGGAGAAGGGCTTCTGGTTCCCTCCGACGGTCTTCACCGGCGTCTCCCAGGCGCACCGGATCGCCCGTGAGGAGATCTTCGGCCCGGTCCTGTCCGTGCTGACCTTCCGTACGCCCGAGGAGGCGATCGAGAAGGCCAACAACACCCCGTACGGCCTGTCGGCCGGGGTCTGGAGCGAGAAGGGCTCCCGGATCCTGTGGGCGGCGCAGCGGCTCCGCGCCGGGGTCGTCTGGGCCAACACGTTCAACACGTTCGACCCGGCCAGCCCGTTCGGCGGCTACCAGGAGTCCGGCTTCGGCCGCGAGGGCGGCCGTCACGGCCTGGAGGCCTACCTTGAGCACTGAACGTCTTACCGTGCGGAAGACCTACAAGCTGTACATCGGGGGAGCCTTCCCCCGGTCGGAGTCGGGAAGGTCGTACGTCATCAACGACGGCCAAGGGGGCTTCCTCGCCAACGCCTCGCGCGCCTCCCGCAAGGACGTACGGGACGGGGTCACCGCCGCCCGTAAGGCCTTTCCCGGCTGGTCGGCCAGGACCCCGTACAACCGAGGCCAGATCCTCTACCGGGTCGCCGAGATGCTGGAGGGCCGCCGCGCCCAGTTCGTGGCAGAGCTGCGCGACACCGGCCTCGGCAAGAACGCGGCCACCGAGGAGGTGGACGAGGCCATCGACCGCTGGGTCTGGTACGCGGGCTGGGCCGACAAGCTGGCCGCCGTCCTCGGCTCGGCCAACCCGGTCGCGGGCCCGTTCTTCAACCTCTCCACCCCCGAGCCCACCGGCGTCGTCGGCGTCATCGCCCCCGACTCGCCCCTGCTCGGCCTGGTCTCGGTCATCGCCCCCGCGATCATCTCGGGCAACACCTGCGTCGTGGTCGCCTCCGAGCCCGCCCCGCTGCCCGCCATCACCCTCGCCGAGGTGCTCGCCACCTCCGACCTGCCCGGCGGCGTCGTCAACCTGCTCACCGGCCACCGCGCGGAACTGGCCCCCTGGCTCGCCTCGCACCTCGACGTCAACGCCCTCGACCTGGCCGGCGCCTCCGCGGACCTCACGGTCGAGTGCGAACGCGCCGCCGCCGAGAACCTCAAACGCGTCCTGCGCCCGGCCGAGTCCGACTGGACGGCCGACCCGGGCCTCACCCGCATGAAGGCCTTCCTGGAGACCAAAACCATCTGGCACCCCATCGGCCTCTGATACCTGTGCAGATCGCATTTCGAGGCGCTGCGTGCCTACGCCGACCTGTGGGTCGATGATCTGCACCCGCTACCCCAACCACCAGGGCAACTGGGGGTTGCCAACTGCTGCGTGGAAAATCAGCCGAGATCAATACTTCTCCGTAGCGGTTGCCGAGCGCCGGGTTTTGTCGTACCCGGTGGTTACGGTTGGGGGGTGCGGAAATTCCAGGCCCGGGAGGGGTCGGTCGTCCAGGCCTACAAGTTCGCCCTGGACCCCACCTGCGCCCAGTTACGATCATTAGTCTCGCATGCGGGTGCGGCGCGGGTGGCGTACAACTGGGCGCTGGCCCGGGTCAAGGCCAACTGGGACCAGCGTGCGGCGGAGGCCTCCTACGGGATCGCCGAGGAGGATCTGACGCCGTGGGTGGACTGGTCGTTGCCCGGGTTGCGGCGGGCCTGGAACCAGGCCAAACGCGCCGATGCGCGATACGGGTGGTGGGCGGCGAACTCCAAAGAGTCCTACAACACCGGCCTGGCCAACCTCAACGCGGCGTTGTCGAACTGGCAGGCGTCCCGGACCGGAACCCGCAAAGGCCCCAAGGCCGGGTTCCCCCGGTTCAAGACCAAACGGCGGACGACCCCCGCAATCCGGTTCACCACCGGGGCGATCCGGGTCGAACCCGACCGCAAACACGTCACGTTGCCGGTGCTGGGCACGATCAAAACCCACGAGTCGACCCGTAAACTCCAGCGGCGGATCGCTGATGGAAGGGCGCGGGTGTTGTCGGCGACGGTCCGGTTCGAACGCGGCCGCTGGTTCGCCTCCTTTCAGGTGGAGGTGGAACGCGACCAGCGCCCGCCCGCCCGGCCGCTGGTGGCGGCGGGGGTGGATCTGGGCATCACCCACCTGGCCGTCATCGCCGACACCGAAGGCGGGGTCTGGTACGAGCCGAACCCCCGACACCTCGACGCGACGCTGAAGGACCTGGGCAGGGCCAACCGGCGGCTGTCACGCCGAGTGGGTCCGGCCGGGTTCGACCCGGCGACCGGGGCCAGGGTGCGGCGGACGCCGTCGCGGCGGTGGGAGAAGGCCAAGGCCCGGCTGGCCCGGGTGCACGCCCGGGTCGCGAACCTGCGCGCCGACGGCCTGCACCAGCTCACCACCGCGCTGACCCGTGAGTTCGGGGTTGTGGTGGTCGAGGATCTGCATGTGGCCGGGATGGTCCGCAACCACCGCCTCGCCCGCCACATCAGTGACGCCTCCTTCGCGGAGTTCCGCCGTCAGATCACCTACAAGACCGGGTGGAACGGCGGCACCCTGCTACTGGCGGAACGGTGGTTCGCCTCCTCCAAAACCTGCTCGGACTGTGGTGCGGTGAAAGCCAAACTGGCCCTCAAGGTCCGGGTTTTCGACTGTGATGAGTGCCCGCTGGTGCTGGACCGTGATGAGAGCGCGGCCCGCAACCTCGCCGCCCTCGCGGCGGAGTACCTGGCGCAGGCCTGTAGTACAGGAACCGCAGTTGGCGGAAGCCTGGCCGAGACCCCGGTCTCGGTGAACGCTCGTGGAGCCAGCCGTAAGACCCGCCGCTACCACCCCGACCGGGTAACTGGTCGGGGTGGGCGGGCTGGTGGCGTGAGCCCGCGTACGCGGAAGGAAACGAGCACCGCACCTAGTCCGACGCGGAAGACCGCCCGTAATGGGCGATCCACTGGGAATCCATGAGATACCAGTGAACGGTCCTCCAGGACGATGCAGCGCAGCCGAACGGTGAGTCCCGCTGGCCAGCTCGGGGATCCGAACCTCTTCGCCCACATTCTCCGAGACCAGCTGCAAGTGACTGAAGAGCAGTCCTGGGCCGCGGTCGACCGAGGGGAGCGGCCCAGACGGCCGCAGCCCGAGGGCGAACTGGCCGACGCCCCTGCCCTGGATGCCAAGCTCGCGCGGAACTTGATCGTCAGAGTCGGGATGAAGCCCGGCGACCTGGTCGGCATCTCCAAGGAGGAGGCGGTCGAGATCTGGTCGGCCTGGCTCACTACGGGCAGACGACCTCAGCGGGAGTGAATCCGGCAGGTGTTGACGAAGGGGCGGGGATGTTTCGTCCCAGGCCGGTCCGATCAGCTGCGGACGCGGGCGTTCGTGGGGTCGTACAGGGGGTCGCGGGTGATGAGGCCGGGGACCCAGGAGCCGAAGATCTCGATCTCGGCCTGGGTGCCGACGTCCGCCGAGGCCGTCGGGAGGTAGGCGTAGGCGATGGACGAGCCGACCGTGTAGCCGTACACCCCGGAGGTGACCCTGCCGGCCACCTGCCCGGCGATCCGGACGGGTTCGTTGCCGAGGCAGACGGCCCGGGGGTCAGCCAGGACGATGCAGCGCAGCCGAACGGTGAGTCCTTCGGAACGGGAGGCAAGCAGAGCCTCCCGGCCCAGGAAGTCGCGGTCGGGCTTGACGCAGAAGCCCAAGCCCGCCTCGTAGGGGGTGTGGTCGGGGGACAGGTCTGCTCCCCAGACGCGGTAGCCCTTCTCCAGGCGGAGGCTGTCGATGGCGCGGTACCCGCACGGCGTGACGCCCTCGGCGGCGGCCAGCGTCCGCCACAGGGCCGCGCCGTACTCACTGGAGCAGTACAGTTCCCAGCCCAGTTCGCCCGCGAATCCCACCCGCAGGGCACGCACGGGCACGTCCCCGACGGTGATCTCCCGCGAGGTCAGATAGGGGAAGGCGTCCAGGTCGCAGGGTGAGAGCGAAGCGAGGATCGAGCGGGACAGCGGGCCCCAGAGGGCGAGGCAGGCGAGCGACCCGGTCACATCGACGATCCGGACGGACGGGGAGGCGTGGCGCCGCAGCCAGGACAGGTCGTGCGCGCCGAACGCGGTGCCCGTCACGATGAGGAAGTCGTCGGTGGCGACCCGGGTGACGGTGAAGTCGCACTCGATCCCCCCGCGCGCGTTGAGGCACTGGGTGTAGGTGATCGCGCCCACGTCCCGTACGACATCGTTGTCGCACAGCCGGTCGAGCAGCGCGGCGGCGCCGGGCCCGGAGACGGAGAGCTTGGCGAAGGACGTCTCGTCGAAGAGCCCGGCCGCGGTACGGGTGGCGGTGTGCTCGGCCTCGATCGCTGGTGACCAGTTCCGGCCCGGCCACCCCCGAGGGCGCAGCGATTCGGAGCCCAGCGCCTCGTTGGAGCGGTAGTAGTCCACCCGTTCCCAGCCGGACTTCTCGCCGAACACCGCACCCAGGGCGACGTGCTGGGAGTACGCGGGGGAGACCCGCAGCGGCCGCCCCGCGGAGCGCTCCCGGTTCGGGTACGGGATGTCGTAGTACGTCTCGTAGTTCTCGACAGTCCGCTTCAGGGTGTACGAGGGGGACCGGTACTGCGCGCCGAACCGCCGGATGTCCATGTGCCAGACGTCCATCCCGGGATCTCCGGTGAGAATCCAGGACGCCATCACCTTGCCGATCCCGCCCGCCCCGGCGATGCCGTGCGCGCAGAACCCGGCCGCGACGAAGAAGCCGCCCACCGAGGTCTCGCCCAGGCAGAACTCGTTGTCCGGAGTGAACGCCTCGGGGCCGTTGATGAGCTTGCGGATCCCGGCGTCGGCCATCAGCGGCACCCGCAGCTGCGAGTTGGCGGTGATCTCCTCGAACCGGGGCCAGTCCTCGGACAGGAGTTTCCCGTTGAAGTCCGCGGGGATCGCGTCGAACCCGCCCGAGACCGACCAGGGGGCGGACCGGCGCTCGTACCCCCCCATCAGCAGGCCGTCGACCTCCTCGCGGTAGTAGACCAGGTTGTCCGGGTCGCGCAGCGTCGGCAGCCGCGACCCGTCATGCGGGCGTACGGGCTCGGTGACCAGGTACTGGTGCGACATCGGCACCACCGGGACCCGTACCCCCGCCATCCGCCCGATCTCGGCCGCGAACATGCCGCCGCAGTTCACCACCGTCTCCGCCTCGATGTCCCCCCGGTCGGTCCGTACGCCCCGTACCCGGCCGTTCACGACCGAGAGCGAGAGCACCCGGGTGTGCGTGACGATCCGTACCCCACCGGCACGCGCGCCGGCCGCCAGCGAGTACGTCAGCGACGACGGGTCCACGTAACCGTCGGTCGGCAGATAGGAGGCGCCCAGGACCCCGCGGGTGCTCATCAGCGGGAACAGCCGCTGCGCCTCGGCGGCGGAGATCTCCTCGAGCGGCAGCCCGAACGTGCGGGCCCAGCCGACCTGGCGGCGGATCTCCTCCAGGCGTTCCGGCGTGCAGGCCAGGCGCAGGCCCCCGGACTCCACCCAGCCGGGCGGGTTGTCCCCCTGCTGCAACCGGCGGTACAGCTCTGCCGAGTACATGTTCATCCGGGTCAGCGTCGGGTCGGCGCGCAGCACCCCGACGAGGCCGGCGGAGTGGAAGGTGGAGCCGCTGGTGAGGTCGGCGCGCTCCAGCAGCACGACGTCGCTTTCGCCCTGCTCGGCCAGGTGGTAGGCGACGCTCGCGCCGCCCACCCCGCCGCCGATGACGACGATGCGGGCGCGTACGGGGAGGTTGTTGCTCATGTACGGCTCGTCCTGTTCGATCGGGGCCTTGGCGGGGGTCAGCGGCGGTCTTCGGCTGAGGTCCAGACGACGACCCGGGTGCGGTCGCCGCGGAAGAGGTCGTCGGCGTGCTCAAGCGGGATCCCCGAAGCGTCGTACGCGATCCGTTCGATGGCCAGCAGCGGCGTGCCGGGTGCGACGTCGAGCAGCGAGGCCACCTCCGGTTCGGCCGCCACCGGCTCGATCCGCTCCACCGCCCGTTCCGCCGAGTGCCCGTACACCTCACGGATCAGGTCGTACAGCGAACCGCCGAGCGCCTGCTCGGCCAGGCCGGGGAAGCGCTCGGCCGGGAACCGGGACCGCTCGAGTGCGATGGGCTCCCCGCCCGCCAGCCGGACCCGGGTGATGAGCACGATCGGGTCCCCGCAGGCGATCTGCAGGGCCTCCGCCTCGGCCTCCTCGGCGACCGTCAGCACCACGGCGATGACCCGCGCACCCGCCTCCATGCCCTGCCGTCTGATGTACTCGGCGAGCCCGGCAAAACTCCGCAGATCACGCTCGATCTTGGGTGCCGCCACGAAGGTGCCGCCGCCCCTGCCGGGGCGTCGCATGACGATTCCGGCCCGTTCCAGATCATGCAGGGCGAGCCGCAGGGTGGACCGGCTGACCTTGAGCCGGTCGGCCAGATCACGCTCGGTGGGCAGCCGGT
Organism: Actinomycetes bacterium; assembly: GCA_025964615.1. Classification (GTDB taxonomy): domain Bacteria; phylum Actinomycetota; class Actinomycetes; order Streptosporangiales; family Streptosporangiaceae; genus RYN-227. The sequence goes on along the minus strand of JAOPYM010000179.1, from coordinate 3,868 downwards.
CGCCGGGCTGGTAGCCACCCTGCTGGATGGCGTCGGAAACGCCCTCCCAGGCCCGCCTGCGCAGCGATTCCGCCTGTTCGTCGATCACGTTGACAGTGGTAGCACAAAATTGGGCATACCAAAAGACCTATTGGTTGACCAAAGAAGTTTCTGATGGCCCCTTGACGCGGCCGGGCGGTAATCGCACACTTCGTGAACAACGCGTACATCAGGAACAACATGCGGATGGCGTGGCAGGTCGCCGCTGTGTTTCAAAAGGGTTAAGGGTAGTCCAAATCGTGCTCTCCCTCGAACAGCTGGCCGTACGGGCAGGGGTGCCCTCCGGGGACTCCACCACGTGCACCCTGCTCAAGGGCGGGCTGAGCCACCGGATCATCCGGGCCGACGTGGACGACCGCTCCTACCTGGTGCGGATCCTCGATCCGGCGGTCAGCGAGGCCGGGCTCGGCATCCCGCTGGAGCAGGAGATCGAGAACACCGTCCGGGCCGCCCGCACCGGCGTGGGTCCACGGGTCTTCAACGTGGCGGCCCCGTCGATGGTCCTGGAGTACCTCGACGCCGTCACGCTGAGCGCGCGGGACGTACGGGACCCTGGAACGATCCCGCGGATCGCCCTGGCCTGCCGCCGCCTGCACACCAGGGCCGAGCCGTTCGTCAACGACTTCGACATCTTCCGCAAGGCGGAGGAACTCCTCAGCCTGTGCCACCGTCACGAACTGCGCATCCCGGACGGATACCCCGATCACCGTGCGGTCATCGCGGAGATCGAGCAGGCCCTGCGGCGCAGGCCGCTGCCCCGGGTGCCCTGCCACAACGACCTGCTTCCCGAGAACTTCATGGACGACGGCACCGACATCCGGATCATCGACTACCAGCTCTCCGGGATGAACGACCCCGCGTTCGAGCTCGGCGACATCGCCGCTGAGGCCGACTACTCGCCCGACCTGGTCGAGGCGCTGGTCAAGGCCTACTTCGGCGGCGCGATGAGCGACGCGCTGCTTGCCAGGGCCCGGCTCTACCTGGTGGCGTCCAACTATGCCTGGACCCTGTGGTTCTCGGTCCACCACGGGCTGCTGTCCCGTGGCGTGACCGACTTCGACTACTGGGCGGAGGCGGCCGACAAATGGGCCCAAGCCGTCAGGGACCTGGAGTCGGCCGAACTCGGCGGGCTGATCGATGCGGTCGGGGGACCCCAATAACCCTCTGAGGAGGTCTGAATGGCGACAACCGAAGCTCCTGGGCTCGATGCCGATGCCCAGCGGCTCGCTCAACTCGGATACAAGCAGGAGCTGTCCCGTAGCTGGAGCGGCTTCTCCAACTTCGCGATCTCCTTCTCGATCATCTCGATCCTTTCGGGGTGCTTCACCACCTTCGGCCAGGCCTGGAACAACGGTGGCCCGGTGGCCATCACCTGGGGCTGGCCGATCATCGCCTCGTTCATCCTGATCATCGGGTTCTGCATGTCCGAGCTGGTCTCGGCATACCCGACGGCGGGCGGCATCTACTGGTGGGCGTCCAAGCTCGGCAGGCCCATCCACGGCTGGTTCACCGGCTGGCTGAACCTGATCGGCCTGATCGCGGTCACCGCCTCGGTTGACTACGGCGCGGCGACGTTCATCAACATCCTGCTCGGCATGTTCAACGCGAGCTGGTCGCTCAGCCTGACCTGGGTCTTCGTGCTCTTCGCCGGCATCCTGGCGTTGCACTCCCTGATCAACATCTACGGCCATCACCTGGTCGCGGTGCTGCAGAACATCTCGGTCTGGTGGCACGTGTTCGGCGTCGCCGTGATCGTGCTCATCATGATCTTCGGGCCGAGCAAGCACCAGAGCGCGAGCTTCGTGCTCACCGGGCAGATCAACAACTCGGGATTCGGGCACGGCACGTTCTGGTTCTACGTGCTGCCGCTCGGTTTCCTGCTCACGCAGTACACGATCACCGGATTCGACGCGTGCGCGCACGTGTCCGAGGAGACGCACGGTGCGGCCAAGACCGCCGCCCAGGGGCTCTGGAAGTCCATCGCGTACTCGGCGATCGGCGGCTGGATCCTGCTGCTGTCCTTCCTGTTCGCCGCGAACAACGTGGCCGACATCAGCAAGAACTCCGGCGCGATCAACGTGCTCATCTCGGACGCGCTCAGCGGGCCGCTGGCCAAGACCGTCATCGCGATCTCGGTGATCGGCCAGCTCTACTGCGGGATGAGCTGCGTGACCGCCATGTCGCGCATGACGTACGCGTTCTCCCGGGACGGCGCGATCCCCGGCTGGCGGCTCTGGTCCAAGGTCGACAAGAACGGGACCCCGCGTAACGCCATCATCGGCAGCGTCATCGCCGGCCTGGTGCTGACCCTGCCCGCGCTGTACAACCACAAGGGCGCCCCGCTCGCGTTCTACGCGGTGGTCTCCATCGCGGTCATCGGGCTCTACCTCGCCTTCATGATCCCGATCTACCTGCGCTGGAAGGCCGGATCCAGCTTCGAGGCCGGTCCGTGGACGCTCGGTGCGAAGTACAAGTGGATGTGCCTGGTCGCCGTCATCGAGATCGCGGTGATCTCGGTGTACTTCATCATGCCGCTTGTCCCGACCGGGATTCCGTTCCACAGCGGCTTCGACTGGACGACCGTGAACTACGCGCCGATCGTGGTCATCGGAACGCTGCTGATCCTCACCGCGTGGTGGTTCCTGTCGGCCCGCAAGTGGTTCACCGGACCCCGCCGCACGATCGAGGAAGCGGCCGTCGCGGAGTGATATGTGAGCCATGGGACCCGCCGCGAGGACGACCTCACGGCGGGTCTTCCGCATCTCAGTGTGTAAAACCACGACAACTGCGGAATACAACATCCCGTAACTGATCATCACGGGGGGTAGATCAGTGCCTACCAAGACCGCACCACGTACGACCACTCGTACGCAGTCCGCCGCGACCAAGCGGGGGACGGTGGCGAAGGCGGCCACCAGAACCAGGAAGGCCACGACGACCGTCCGCAGGACGGCATCAACGGCGACGTCCAAGGCGACCGGTACGCGGGCCAAGGCCAGTACCGCCAAGCCTGCAGCCAAGAAGACGGTGGTGGCGAAGAGACCAGTCGCCAGGAGGACAACGGCAACGACCGGATCGGCGGCGGCGACCAAGGTGTCGTCGGCCGCGACCAAGGCCGCCTCGGCCGCGACGACGATGAAGTCGGCCGCGACCCAGGCGTCCTCGTCGGCGAAGGCCATGACGGCCATGACCAAGGCCATGACCAGCGCCACCAAGGCGATGGCCGACGCGGCCAAGGCCATGAGCGCCGCGGCCACGGCCATCAAGACCACCGCACCGGCGGCCAAGGCTCCGGCGGCCAGGGCCGCCGCGAAGCCGAGGGCGACCGCGGCGGCGAAGAAGCCGGCGGCGCGCAGGACCACGACCACGGCGGCGGCAAGGAAGCCGGCGGCCAAGGTCACCACGAGGGCGGCGGCCAAGCCGAGGGCGGTGGCGGTCAAGAAGACCGCGGCGGCCGGCAGGGCCACCACCAAGGTCACGGTCCGGGCGGCGGCCAAGCCCAGGGCCACCGCCGCCAGGAAGACCACGACGGCCGCCAAGACCACGGCTGCCAAGGCCAAGGTCGGCGCGGCGGCGGCCAAGCCGAAGGCCACTACCGCCAGGGCGGCGGCGGCCAAGCCCAAGGTCGGCTCTATCCGGCCCCGAACGGCCGGGAGGGCATCGGCGATGGTCGAACCGAAGGCGCCGTCGTCTCCGTCGATAGTGCACTCCAGCACCGGAGACGGGGACTTCCTGGGCGGCCTGACCGGTCGCTCGGCAAGTCTCTGAGGCCTCGTGCCCGGCATGACGTGGAGCCCTGTCCCTCGCGAGGGACAGGGCTCCACGTCAC
>JAOPYM010000529.1 GCA_025964615.1 Actinomycetes bacterium | reverse complement strand
GATCCCCGGCGTGGCCCCGGACCCAGGTCCACTGCACCTCGTGGCGTTCCGCCGCCGCCTCAAGCCGCTGCCAGAGGTCGACGTTCTTGACCGGCGTCTTCCCGGCCGTCATCCAGCCCCTGCGCTTCCACCCGGCCACCCACTTGGTGATGCCGTTGAGCACATAGGTGCTGTCGGTGTGCAGGTGCACCGAGGTCGGCCGCGTCAGGCTCTCCAGCGCCTGGATCGCGGCCATCAGCTCCATCCGGTTGTTGGTCGTGTCGGCCTCGCCGCCGTAGAGCTCCTTCACCTGGTCGCCGTACCGCAGGACCACCCCCCAGCCGCCCGGCCCGGGATTGACACTGCACGCCCCGTCGGTATGGATCACGACTCGCCCGGTCATGCCGTCCACTCTCTCATCCCTGCAGGCGGGGGCGTACGGATCACGGGTCCGGGCCGGTGAGGTACCAGTGGGCGGTGGGGCTGATCCACAGCAGCACGCCTGGCCAGAGGTGGATGAGAATCCATCTGCCGGAGCCCTTGGCCCGATGGTGGTGGCGGCACAGGGCTGCGAGGTTGCAGGGGCAGGTTCTCCCGCCGAGGTGGTGGGCGAGGGTGTGGTCGAGGTCACATTGGATGGCGGGCCGCCGGCATCCCGGGAAGCGGCACGTCTCGTCTCGGGCCTGGATGGCGCGCCGCATGGCGGCAGGTGGCCGGTATCCTTCGTGCCCATGGATCTTCTGCCCGTTCCCGGTGGTGTGGGTGACGCAGCCGGGGACCCGCAGGGCGCCACGACCCGGGGTGGATAGGCTTGGGCGGGTGAACATGATCAGGGTGGGTGATGAGGCGCATCTGCGAACTGCAATCGAGATCGCCGCCCGGGCCCGCGCGAACGGCAACCATCCGTTCGGCTCGCTGCTCACAGATCCGTCCGGCACGAAGGTGCTGGAGGCGGAGAACACGGTGGTGACCGGCGACGACGTCACCGGGCACGCCGAGACCAACCTGGTACGGCTCAGCGGCCGGCTGCACACGGACCTGAGCGGGTACACCCTCTACGCCAGCACCGAGCCGTGCGCGATGTGCGCGGGCGCCATCTACTGGGCGGGAATCGGCCGGGTCGTCTACGCGCTGGCCGAGACCCAGCTGCTCGAGCTCACCCGCTCACATCCGGGCAACCCGGGGCTGGCCCTGTCGTGCGAGGAGGTGTTCGCCCGGGGCCAGCGCCAGATCTCGGTCAGCGGCCCGCACTTCTACGACGAGGCCGCCGCCGTCCACGCGGGCTTCTGGACCGAGCAGCGGTAGGGGCGAGCCTCAGATCCAGCCGTTGTCGGTGGCGGTGCGGGTGGCTTCGAGGCGGTTTCGGGTTCCGGTCTTTCCGATGGCGGCCGACAGATAGTTCCGGACGGTTCCCTCGGAGAGATATAGCCGGCCCGCTATCTCGGCGACGGTGGAGCCGTCGGTGGCCGCGGTGAGAACGTCGCGTTCCCTGACCGACAGCGGGTTGGGGCCGGTCGACAGCGCGGCGGCGGCGAGCGTGGGGTCGATGACCTTCCGGCCGCCGAGGATCTGGTGGATCGCCCGTACGAGATCCTCGACGGGGCCGTCCTTGAGCACGAAGCCGCTGGCACCGCTGTCCATGGCCCGCCGCAGGTAGCCGGGCCGCCCGAAGGTGGTGAGGATCAGCAGGTGGCAGCCGGGGAGTTCCCGGTGGAGTACGGCCGCCGCGGACAACCCGTCGGTGCCGGGCATCTCGACGTCCAGGAGCGCGACGTCCGGCCGGGCCGCCTGCGCCGCGGACACGATCTCGTCGCCGGTCGCGACCTGGGCGACGATCTGCATGTCGGGCTCCATTCCGAGCAGCGTGGCCAGCGCGTCGCGCACCATGCCCTGGTCCTCCGCGATCAGGATCCTGATCATCGTGACTCCAGTACGGCGGTGGCGGGGAGGCGGCCGGTCACGCGGAATCCCTTTTCCGGCGCCGGACCGGTCTCCAGGGTGCCGCCCAGCTCCGCCATCCGTTCGGCCAGGCCCGCCAGTCCGTGACCGCCCGGACCATCGCCTTCGATCGGGCCGTCCCCGTCATCGACGAACTCCAGCAGGATGTCGCCGGGACCGCAGCGCACTGTGACCTCGCAGGAGCTCGCGCGGGAATGCCGCAGCACGTTGGTGGTCGCCTCTCGTACCACCCAGGCGAGCAGTTCGCCGGCGGCCGCGGGGACCGGTGGCCCGATCACGTGCACGGTGAGTTCGATGCCGGCGGCCGCCAGCAGCGAGTGCGCGCTGTCCAGTTCACCTGACAGGCTGTGCTCCCGGTACCCGGACACCGCCTCCCGTACCTCCACCAGCGCCCGCTGCGCGACCTGCTCGATGTCGGCGAGCTGACCGGCGCTCGCGCCGGGATCGGTGTGGACAAGGCGGCGCGCGACCTGGCTCTTCAGCGAGATGGCCGACAGGGTGTGCCCGAGGAGGTCGTGCAGGTCCCGGGCGATGCGCAGCCGCTCCTCGGTCACCGCGAGCCAGGCGAGGTCCTCCCGGGCCCGGCGCAGCTCGGCGATCAGCGTCAGCAGGTTGCGGGAACCCATCATCGTCAGGCCGAGGAAGAAGGTCAGGACCGATTGGCTCAGCGCCTGCGGCCAGGTGCTGCCGGGTGTGCGGAAGTATGCGACCAGCACGCCGACCGTGGTCACGCTCACCGAGGGCAGTACCCAGCGCCGGGGCAGGACCGCGCCGCACACGACGCTCACGAAGATCAGCAGAGAGATCCAGCCGCCGCCAAGGCCGAGCGCCTGCCCGGACCCGAGGACGACGAGGGCGATCATCCAGGCGGCATAAGGGGCCTTGACGATCAGGGCCAGCCACAGCAGGCGCAGGTACACGCCGGCGAAGGCCAGGAGTCCCACCGCGGCCCCGACCGTCGCGGCCGTCCCGAAGTGGCGCCCCGCCAGGTCCCCGATGGGATAGCCGAGGAAGGCGAGCCAGACCGCCCAGCCGAGCCAGGCCAGGTGGCGGCGGCGCCCGGTGCCGGTCGGAGTACGGGTCAGGAACGTGGTGAGGGCGGAGGGCTGCTGCATCGTGACCTTCGATTCGATCTCTCGGAGGCGACGGTACGGCCCTCGCCGCCGGATGAGAAGACCTGAGAAATGTCATGGCAGAGCTGTGACGCCGCGGCACTGCCCGGTCTGCCCGCAGCTTTCTAGCGTTGGTGACATGAAGGAGACCCCGAACGGCATGACCGCTCTCACCCTCACCGCAGTCGAGCGCCCCCGCTACCACCTCACCCCCGGCTCGCCGCTGCACCGCGCGCTGCTGATGATCAGCCTGGTGGGCGGCGTGCTGTTCACCCTCACCTACTCGATCGCGGGCGCGCTGCGCCCGGGGTACAGCGCCGTACGGGAACCGATCAGTGCGCTCGCCCTCGGACCGGACGGCTGGGTACAGCAGGCGAACTTCATCGCCTTCGGCCTCGTCGCGTTCGCCGGCGCGGTGGCCCTGCATGTGGCGCTGACCCCGGGCAGGGGTTCGGTGTGGGTACCGCTGCTCCGCGTGTTGGCCGGCCTCAGCA
>JAOPYM010000123.1 GCA_025964615.1 Actinomycetes bacterium | reverse complement strand
CCCTGAATCCCAGGATCGGGCACATGCGCATCCTGTTCACCTTTGTCGGCGGCAACGGCCATCTCGAACCGCTCGTCCCGGTCGCCCGCGCGGCCGAGGCCGTCGGCCATACCGTGGCGTTCGCCGGGCAGCCCTCGATGCTCCCGACGGTCCAGGCCGCGGGCTTCACCGGCTTCGCCACGGGCGTGGACCTCGGTACGCCCGAGCGGCTCCCGCTCCTTGAGCTGAACGCCGAACGGGAGGACCGCGACCTGCGCGACGGCTTCGCCTCGCGGATCGCGCGTGACCGGGCCACCGCCCTCCTCGCCCTGTGCGCCGAGTGGCGGCCCGACCTGGTGGTGTGCGACGAGGTCGACTTCGGTGCCATGATCGCCGCCGAACGGCTCGGCCTGCCGTACGCGAGTGTGCTCGTCATCGCCGCCGGCTCCTTCGTGCGCACCGCGCTCATCGCCGAGCCGCTGAACGAACTGCGCGCCGAGCACGGACTGCCGCCCGACCCCGAGCTGGCGATGCTCAGCCGCCATCTCGTCCTGTCGCCGTTTCCGCCCGGCTTCCGCGATCCGGCCTTTCCGCTGCCCGCCACCGCGCACCCCCTCCGTCCGCACGTCGCCGCAGATCCGCCCGTCCCCGCCGGTCGGTTTGTTCCCACGGTTAGCGGGACCGGACGGTCCTGGGCCCCGACCGTCTACTTCACCCTCGGTACGGTCTTCAACATGGAGTCCGGAGACCTCTTCACGCGGGTGCTCGCCGGTCTGCGTGACCTGCCGGCCGACCTTGTCGTCACCGTGGGACGTCACATCGATCCGGCGGAGTTCGGCCCGCAGCCCGCCAACGTGCGCATCGAGCAGTACATCCCGCAGTCGTCGGTCCTGCCCAACTGCGATCTGGTCGTCTCACACGGTGGATCTGGCAGCGTGATCGGCGCGTTGGCCCACGGCCTGCCGTCGGTGCTGATCCCGATGGGCGCCGATCAGCCGCACAACGCGGCGCGCTGCGCGGACCTCGGAGTCTCGCGGGTCCTCGACGCGGTACGGGCCACCCCGGAGGCCGTCCGCGATGCGGCCTCTGCCGTACTCGCGGACCCGGCCTACCGCCGGGCGGCCGAACGCCTGCGAGACGAGATCGCCACCATGCCCGGACCCGCGTCCGCGGTGACCCTGCTCGAAGGCCTCGCAGCCGGCCCCGGGAAGTCAGGCGGTCACTGCGCGACGGAGGCGTAGCTCAGGCCGACTCGTGCGTTGCTCAGCCAGGCGGTCGCCGCGCCGGTGACACCGTCGGAGCGGTAGACACCCCACTTGTCCGTCACGAAGTCCGCGCGCAGTGTGGCGGCCTTGAATTGTGTGGTGCCCCCCGTCAGTGTCTGGCGCTTGCCGTTGTACCAGAACTGGACCCAGCCTTTGGACGGGTTCTTCGACACCTTGAATCCGATGACGAAGCTGTTCCAATGATTGAGCGTGAGCGGAGCCGACCACAGCTGTGTCGTCTTCAGCGCCGGGTCGGCGTACTCGAGGTCGATCTGGCCGTTGCCACGGGCGCGGATGGACAACGGAGGCGTGGCCGCGCCGCTGCCGTAGTCCTTGAGCTGCCACAGGACGACCCAGTTGCCCTTCTTGGTCGGCAGCGGTCCCCACATCGACCGCCATCCCACATAGAAGACGTCGCCGTCCCGGGAGAAGCGCAGTGGCGATCCGCCGGCCGTCTGCTGGCCCCTGCTCTCCACCCGGACCCGCGTACTCGCGTCGATTTTGACGCCTGAGGTGGCGAACCTGTACGCCTTCCCGTAGATGCTGTTGACGACCGTCACGGCGCCGGGCTTGGTCTCTACCCCCTCGAAGGACTTGAGGCCCTTACTCGGATCGGCCTGCCACAACGGCGCACTCACCTTCGTGTGTGCGGCACTGCGGACGGCCGCCACGCTGGACCCGCAACCGGTCAGCGCGAACATGGCGGCCACCGCCACGGCGGACAGACGCTTGGGATAGGACATAAAGGGGCTCCTCTGGGCTTTTCGGACAACCCGAGCACTGTAGTGCCCCGGCCCGTTTGAGTGTCACAAAAGGGCGAGATGTGCGCTGTCGCCTGGCGGAATGGACGGGTCCACGGTGCTTTTCTGGTCAAGGCCCGGCGTGGGAAGTTTCCTGACGCATTGGCCGACCACTCCATTGAGGAGTGGCAAAAGTCGAGGTCAGAGGCCTGTCGGAGCGCGACGCGCGGTTGATCATCGCGGCGCGCGCTTTGCGTACACTCGGGTACGGGTGTACGAGCGTCCTGCTGGCCGCCATGCTGACCGAGGATGGTGACGCCGCATGGCAGACCGGGTTGCTGTTGGCCGCCGCCTCGGCGGGCTCGGTGCTCTCCAGCCTGCTCCTCGGACTGTTCGCCGACCACTGGGGCCGCCGCCGGGCATTGATCGTATGCGGGTGCCTGATGGCGATCGCGGGGGTGGTGTTCGCCTTCAGTGAGTCCTACCCGGCGCTTGTCGCCGCCGCGTTCGTCGGTACGATCTCGCCCTCGACCAACGACAACACTCCCTTCTCCGGGGTCGAGCAGTCGATCCTCGCGCAGATCTGCGAACCGTCCCAGCTGACCCGGATGTTCACCCGTTACAACGTGACCGCGCTGGCGGCCGGTGCACTGGGCGGTCTGGTCGCCTCAGCCCTGGGACTACAGAACACGTATGAGCCCGGGGATGCCGCGTTCGCGCTGTACGCGCTGCTCGCCGCGTCGACGGTGGTGCTCTTCCTGCGGCTGTCGCCCGCCGTCGAAGCGCCGCCCCGCCCCGCCGACGAGGCCAAGTCCACGACCACGGCGCGGTTGCCCCGCCCGGTCCGCCGTCTTGCGGGCCTGTTCGCGGTCGACGCGTTCGCCGGCGGGCTTGCCGTACAGGCAGTGCTCGCCTGGTGGTTCGCGCACCGCTACGGGGCGACCACCGCCCAGCTGGGCCTGGTGTTCTTCGCCGCGAACCTGCTGCCCGCGCTCGCCCAGCTCGCCGCACCCAAGCTGGCCGCCCGCCGTGGGCTGCTCGCCGCCATGCTGGTGCCGCACTTCGCCTCCAACCTGGTCCTGGCCTGTGTCCCCTTCGCGCCGAACCTCGGCGGCGCGGTCGCCCTGCTGCTGCTCCGGCAGACCCTCTCCAAGATCGACGTACCGGCGCGTCAGGCCTTCACCGCCGCCGTCGTACACCCATCGGACCGCACGGCGGCGGCGAGCATGACCAGCGTCGCCCGCAGCATCGCGGTCTCCATCAGCCCGATCGCCGCGACCGCCCTGCTGACCGGCCCGCTCGGCCTCGCCGGTGCACCCCTGCTGCTCGGCGCCGCCCTCGCGATCGGCTACGACATCACGGTGTGGCGCACCTACCGCTCCAGCCCGCTGAGCGGCTGAAACAGGCTTCGAACGCCGCACGGGTTGCTCCGGCTGGTGCCGTCGCCTATGTCGCTATTCGCCTGCTTGGAATCGGTGAGGTTCACGCGTGCCGGACCACCTCGGTCCAGGCGCGGGTGGCGGCGATGTCCTCGGCCAGTGAGCAGGCCGCCGCGGTGCTCATCCCGTCCAGCACGATGACCAGTGGCGCACCGCGCTCGGCGGCGGGCCGGGCGACGCGTTCCAGCAGGTTATCGGCGAGCAGGAGGTGCTCCCGTAGCCGGTCGAGTGCGTCCTCCACCGGCTGGAGGTCGGCCGGGCGCGGATCCGGCAGTGTCGTGTCTGGCGACGACCTCGACGAGGCCCTTCTTGCCGCGCGCCTCGGGGTCGCCGCGCAGTACGGCATGGAGTACGGCCATGAAGTGGCTCTTGCCGGAGCCGAACGAGCCGTCCAGATAGGCGGCCCGGGACGTACGGCCCTCGACGGAGGACTGGATCAGGCCGAGCGCGTCGTCGAAACAGGCCGCGAGCTGCTCGGTCACGACGTAGTCGCGGATCGTCGAGTCCTCGCCGACCCCCTTCGACAGGGTCAGTACGAAGTCCCCGGCGTGCACGGCGTCGGGATCTCGATCAGGTCGCGCAGCAGTTGGACATTCATTGCGCTCAAGGCTATAGGACACCCGCCCGCCGGCACCTCGCGTCAGCGATCTGAGCCAAAGCCAGGGCCCAACAATCCGGCCGATCGACGGACAACATCTCCGGCTCAACAGGAACGTCGCCGTACCGGCCCGTCCTGTTCTCATCAACTCGACGCCGACCACTGACAATCAACCCGACGCCGGCAGCCTCCAGCTTCGACGGGGTGGCAGGCTGACCGACCTTCACGTTCGGCCGTTCCCCGGCCGTAGTGACGACGATCACCTCTCCCCCTTCCTTGTCCTGGATGAACACCTGGGTCCTCCACAGCAGACGGACCGTGTCGCGCTCGCTCTTCTGGTGGCCCTTGTCGTCCAGCTCCGCCTCCGGCTCCCTCGTCACCATCACCTGCTTGGCGTTGGTGTCCACATAGAGCTTCATCAGCTCTCCCTCCGGTAGGGGCACCGCTTCTCGGTGCGCTTCCCTCGATATTTCTGGTGCAGAAGTGACGATCGATGCGTTTTCTGCTTAGATACGACCAGATTCACGCGGTGGTCGTCTCGTATACCACCTACTCGGACGTGACCACAGTTGGAGCCGAACCGGTTCGGCACTTCTTCCCGGGGAGTTCCCATGACACGAATCCGAATGACCCGCCGCGTCCTGATCGGCAGCGCAGCGGTCGCGCTGCTCGCGGGCGGCAGTTCCGCGGTTGCCCTGGCCGCCAACGCTCCCTCTGCCAATGTCTTTAAAGGCTGCCTGAGCAGCGCCGGCGCGGTCTACAACGTGCACATCAACCCCAGCAAAGCGCCGACATGCCGGCAGCGCGACAAGCAGATCACCTGGAACCAGACCGGACCCACCGGACCGGCAGGAGCTGCCGGCGCCGCCGGCGCCACCGGGGCTGCAGGTCCGCAAGGTCTGAAGGGTGACACGGGACCGGCAGGACCAGCTGGACCCGCCGGGGCGCAAGGCCCCAAGGGCGACACCGGCGCGCAGGGGCCTGCGGGGCCGTCCGGGGCAGCAACAGCCGTCACGGCGACCACGGACTACACCTTCGTTCCCGCTAATGGACAAGCATTCCCGGTTGCCGCCTGTCCCACCGGTTACAACGCCACTGGCGGCGGCTACATACTGAAGAACGGCTACTGGCTTGCGGGTGAGACGGGGCAGAACGTCGAGGTCGTCGGCCAGTACCCCGCCACGGGCCGGCCCGACCTTTATGGGTATCAGCCGACTTTGCCCGGCGATCCCGCTAACGCATGGGTGACCGAAGTGAACGTGAGCGCGTCCTCGACCGGCTCGATCACCGTGTACGCGGAGTGCATTAAGTAGATCAACAGCACCATTCGCCGCACGCCCAGACGTTACTTAGGGCTCAGCTTGAATTAACGTTGCCGATTGGTTCGTCGGTGATCTTTGCTGTGGTATTCGGGTGGATGGTGTAGTTCCATGCCGTCGATGCCCCTGGCGGTCAGCAGTGCGTGGAATCGCCGGGCGGTGTAGACGGGGTCGATCGTACGGCGGGTACGCGGCCAGGTGCACGGCAGCGGGACCGCGAACCAGACCCGCTGCCCAGGCCCATTCGCCTCAGGCTGTCTTGGTGGTGAGGTGTTCGAGGTGGGTGATGACGGTTTCGGTGAGGTCGTGGAGGTCTTGCAGGGGGCGGGTGGTGCTGGTGCCGGTGGGGTCGTCGAGGGTGAAGCGGTCGGGGTAGACCCAGAGGTTGAGGTTGCCGGGGATGGCGAGGAGTGAGACGCCGGCCTGGTCGTTGCGGATGATGCCGTCGATGCCCCGGGCGGTCAGGAGTGCGTGGAATCGCTGGGCGGTGTAGGCGGGGTCGATTGTAGGGCGGGTACGCGGCCAGGTGCACGGCAGCGGGACCGTGAACCAGACCAGTTTGCCCGGGATGGGCCAGGCGGCGAGGCGGGACCGGGTCGGGCGGCTTCCCCAGGCCGCGGTGAGGGTGTTGATGATGCCGAGGCCGCGGCCGTTCTCTTCGAGGAGGTCGCCGGTCGAAGGCTCGGGGAGGGTGTCGCGGCAGGTGTCGAAGACGCCGACGATCAGGTGGGGTTCGGGTTGGGTACGGGACCAGATCCACAGTTCGGGGGAGCTGGCCGGGTCGTAGGTGCCGGACCGCAGGCAGTGTGTGTAGACGTTTGTGGTGGTCTCGCTGACGGCGAGTACGGCGTCGTCGATGGTCTCGCCGGGGAAGGCGAGCGCGGTCATCGCCGAGGTCAGCAGGGATCGGGCGAGCGACGCGCTGGTCGCGTCGGGCGGCAACTGCCAGGTGCAGGAACCACCGTGCGGGATGTCGAGAGGGTTGCCGGTCGTCATGCGGAGCCGCCTCCGTTGGCAGATCGTCATGGTTGTCTCGACCGCTCCGAGCGGTGTCGAGAACTGTACGGAGGAGCGTCGATCTGCTGACATCATGTCGTGAACTACGATCCAAGTCTATGAACTGTTCACAATTCCTGTATTTGGTCACAGCCTGATGATCTGAACGCCGTATGTGAGAGTGGGGAGCTATGCCGACGCCTGACCACAGCCCGACCGTCAGGCACCGACGTCTTGGTGCCGAGCTTCGAAGGCTGCGTGAACACGCGGGAATGACTCCCGACGCGGCGGCGGTCGCCCTCCGCTGGTCACGCCCCAAGCTCGTCAAGTTCGAGACGGCGGCACGACGACCAACGATTTCTGAGGTCACCGAGATGCTGGACCTCTATGGCGGTGACGATGCGCGACGACTCGCGCTGCTCCAGTTGACCCGCGACGTGCACAAGCGCGGATGGTGGGCCGCCTACGACGATGTCCTGTCGGGCGCATTCGCAGAGCTCGAAGACATGGCAGGCGAGATCCGGAGCTGGGACACCCAGCTCATCCCCGGACTCCTCCAGACAGAGGAATACGCCCTCGCGTTGATCCGCGCGGGCCGCCAGACCAGTGAGGAAGTCATCGACGAGCGCCTGCGGGCACGCATGCATCGCAAGACCCTCCTACAGCGGCAACACCCTCCCCACCTGTCCGTACTCCTCGACGAAGCCGTGCTCCGCCGTCCTGTCGGCGGCGCCGAGATGATGCGCCGCCAGCTCAACGCGCTCGTGGAACTGGGCTTGAAGCCGAACATCAGCATCCGCGTCTTGCCGAAGACGGTCGGCCTTCACCCGGCGCTCGGTGAGGGCTCGTTCGTGATCTTTGCCTTTCCACCGCCTGAGGACCCGCACGTCGTCTACCTGGAGACCGTGGCCGGTGGCATCTACGTTGAGGACGTCGAACAAGTAACCCGCTGTAATGCGATACTTGATGACATAACCGACCTGGCGCTCACTGAAGAGAAGTCGTCGGCGCTCATTACCGCAATCGGGCAGGAGCAGTACCAGCCACATGTCGAACCTCAGTGAACCTGGCCTGACTTGGCGTATGAGCAGCCACAGCAGCCCCGAGGGCAACAACTGCGTTGAACTCGCTGGTACGGCCCTGGGCATCGTTGTCCGCGACTCCAAGAACCCCGATGGTGATGCGATCGCCTTCGGTGCCGCCAGTTGGCGTACGTTCATGGCCGGGGTCAAGACCGGAGCCCACGATGGCTGAGGAAGCAGCCTCAGCCATCGAAGCTGACGGCTTCTCTCGGCTGGGATCAAGCGCGCAGGCCTGGGCCTGAAGCGGACCGTGATGGCCGATGCGGATTGCTATTCCTGTGGTGACGAGGAGCGGTTCGACTCGCTGCCCCCACGGGCGCTGATCGCGGCCGATGAGTACTGGCGCGTCGCGCACGCCTTCGGCACCAGCCTGCCGGGATGACTGGTGCTCCTGCCCAGGCGGCACGTGACCGCCATCGCCGATCTGACCGATGCCGAGGCCGCCGGTCTTGGTCTTTGGCAGGTAGGGCTGTCCCGGGCGTTGCATCAGGCGACCGGCTGTTTGAAGACATGCGGAACGCGGCTCAGCTCGGGATGAATCCCGCTGTCTTGAGGACGGAGACTTGCCCGGTGTCCAGGTTGTAGTAGACGCCGGCGATTCCGAGCGATTTATCACGCACATGTCCGGCCAGCACCGCGTCACCCTCAAGAGCTGCCACGGTTCGCAGGATCTGGCGCCGGACCGTCTGGTCGACGATGTCACCGCCCTTGCCGTGGGCCTCCTCATAGGCGGGCCGTATCGCGTCGACGATCGCGCCCAGGTTCCCCGGCAGGTGCTCATTCTTCTCGATCGAGTCCACTGTCGCCTGGACCGCGCCGCATCGCTGGTGACCGAGGACCACAACGAGCGGGGTGCCATTCTCGACCGGACCGTACTCGATCGATGCGGTGATGAGCCGATCGATGGTCTACGCGCCGGTCCTGATGACGAAGAGGTCGCCGATCCCCTGGTCGAAGACGGTCTCCGGCGGCACACGCGAGTCGATGCACGAGACGACCACGGCGAATGGATACTGCGCGAACGCGAGCTCACGGCGGCGAACGATGCTCTGATCAGGATGCTGCAGGCCACCCGAAACCCAGCGTCTGTTGCCCTCCACCAGCCTGGC
>JAOPYM010000076.1 GCA_025964615.1 Actinomycetes bacterium | reverse complement strand
CGTGACCGTGACGGCCGTACAGCATTCAAAGCGGCGCAGGACGGCCTGGCGGTTCATGGTGGAGCGTTCCGACGGGCGGAGCACCACCCTCGGCGCGGAGCTGCCCGATCTGGGCGACCTCGGCGAGACGATGGTCGCCGAGGTGACGGCACGGGTCGTACCCGCGTATCAGGACGTGATCGCGGCGGGCGGCTCGGTGGGCCTCGGCCCGTTCACCATCGATCCGCTCGGCGTGTCCAAGGACGGTGAGCTGATCCCGTGGGCCTACGTCCGAGAGGTGACCATGGACAACGGTGTCGTCGCGGTGCACGGCCCGGGTGATGTGGTCGCGCTAGCGGCGACCGTGGGCCGGGTGCCCAACGCGGTCGCGCTGATGGCGCTCAGCAGGTCGGTGCTCAGACAGAAAAGCGTTGGTCACTTCCAATACCCTTGATTCCGTGAGCCTGCACCTCTATGACACCAGCACCCGTACTGTCCGCCCCTTCGAGCCGTTGCGCGAAGGCCGGGTCGGGATGTACGTCTGCGGTGCCACCCCGCAGGCCTCCCCGCACATCGGCCACCTGAGGTCCGGCGTCATCTACGACGTGCTGCTGCGCTGGCTGACCAGGTCCGGGTACGAGGTGATCTTCGCCAGGAACATCACCGACATCGATGACAAGATCATCGATGTGTCGGCGACAACCGGGGTGCCGTGGTTCGCGGTTGCCGAGGCCAACCAGCGGGTCTTCGGGCAGGGTTACGACCTGCTCGGCTGCCTGCCGCCCACGATCGAGCCGCGGGCGACCGGCCACATCCCCGAGATGATCGTCCTGATGCGCCGCCTGATCGAGGCCGGGTACGCCTACGCCGCCGGTGGCGACGTCTATTTCGATGTACGGGCCTGGGTCGGCGAGGACGGGGTCCTCCCGCTCTCCAACCAGCGGCTCGATCACCTGCGTGATCCCAAGGACACCCCCAACGCCGAGTGCAAGCGCGACCCGATCGACTTCGCGCTCTGGAAGGCGTTCAAGCCGGGCGAGCCGTTCTGGGAGACGCCCTGGGGCGACGGCCGTCCCGGCTGGCACCTGGAGTGCTCCGCGATGGCCACCAAGTACCTCGGTGAGACCTTCGACATCCACGGCGGCGGGATGGACCTGATCTTCCCGCACCACGAGAACGAGATCGCCCAGGCGAACGCGGCCGGGTACGGGTTCGCCCGGTACTGGCTGCACAACGGGCTGCTCACGGTCGACGGCGTGAAGATGAGCAAGTCGATCGGCAACGTCGTACTCCTGCCCGACCTGCTCAAGCAGGCCAGGCCGGTGGAGATCCGCTACTACCTGGTCGCGGCGAACTACCGGTCGCTGATGGACTACACCGACGGTGCCCTCGCCGAGGCGGTCGCCGCGTACCAGCGCATCGAGGGGTTCGTCACGCGGGCCACCGAGGTCGTCGGCGCGACCGAGCCCGGCGATCTGCCTGAGCCGTTCACCGCGGCGATGGACGACGATCTCGGTGTGCCGCAGGCCCTGGCCGTCGTACACGAGACCGTGCGTGAGGGGAACAACGCGCTCGCCATGGGCGAGTCCGCCGTGGTCAGGGAGCGGCTGGCGGCCGTTCGGGCCATGACCGGGGTGCTCGGGCTCGACCCGCTGTCGTGGGGGCAGGACGCCGAGGAGGACCTGCGGCCGGTCATCGACGCGCTGGTGGCCGTCGTCCTCGAGCAGCGCACGGCGGCCAGGGCCCGCAAGGACTACGCCGCCGCGGACGCGATCAGGGATGGGCTCGCGGCCGCGGGCATCCTCGTGGAGGACACCCCGCACGGCGCCCGCTGGGAACTCAAACGCGCCTGAGACCGAGGACTGTCGGGATCGGCTCCAGGGACGTACCGTCGAGGGATCCGACCCAGAGGTGGTTCCCGTGTTCGAACGGTTCACCGATCGTGCCCGGCGAGTCGTCGTGCTGGCCCAGGAAGAGGCCAGGCTGCTCAGCCATCACTACATCGGAACCGAGCACATCCTGCTCGGCCTGCTCCATGAGGGCGAGGGCCTGGCCTACCGGGCGCTGGACGAGGTCGGCATCGGACTCGAGGTGGCACGGGCCGAGGTCGAGACGGTCGTGGGCCGGGGCAAATCCGAGCCGAGCGGTCACATCCCCTTCACCCCGCGGGCCAAGAAGACCCTGGAACTGTCCCTGCGTGAGGCCCTCCAGCTCGGCCACAACTACATCGGGACCGAGCACATCCTGCTCGGCCTGATCCGTGAGGGCCAGGGCCCGGCCATCGAGGTGCTCGACCGGATCGGCGGCGGCGCCGACCGGGCCCGCCAGGAGGTACTCCGGCTCGTGCACAGCGAACCCGCTCCGGAATCCGGTTCGGGTGAGGAGATCGGCGCGCCCAGGCCCGTCACGTTCGAGCGGGCCTCGACGTCGGAGATCCTGGCCCGTCTCGTCGACCTCAGCACCAGGCTCGAGGCGATCGACGAACGGCTGGCCAGGATCGAGGACCGTCTCGACCCGGGCGCCTCAACGGGCTGAGCACCGTACCCTGGTACCAGTAGGGGGCGCGTGTTCCGCCCTGATCATCTGTGAGGGGCGAGACAATGACGGCCAAACGTCGTGGCAAGGGACCGACTCCCAAGGCCGAGGACCGGCACTGGAACGAGCGGCGCAAGAAGGCCCAGGCGGCCAAGTCCGCCAAGCGTACCGGCACCTCCACCCAGGGCCCCGGGACCCGTTCGGCGTCCGGCCAGAGCGGCGCGCAGACCGATCGCGGCGCGCCCGGCATCATCAGGCGCAGCCCGGACGCCCCCGAACTGGTCACCGGCCGCAACCCGGTCCTCGAGGCCCTGCGTGCGGGCGTGCCCGGCACCACCCTGTACGTCATGCCCGGCGGTGACGAGCGGGTCCGGGAGGCCATCCAGCTCTCCGCAGACCGGGGCATCCCGCTCATCGAGACCGCCAAGCCCGAGCTCGACCGCCTCACCGACGGCTCCGTGCACCAGGGCATCGCCCTGCAGGTACGGGCCTACCGCTACACCCACGCCGACGACCTGATGCAGGGCAGCGTCCCGCTGATCGTGGCCGCCGACGGCATCACCGACCCGCGCAACCTCGGTGCGATCATCCGGTCCGCCGCGGCCTTCGGCGCCACCGGTGTGGTCGTGCCCGAACGCCGCGCCGCAGGCGTCACCGCGGGCGTCTGGAAGGCCTCCGCGGGCACCCTGGCGTCGCTGCCGGTGGCCCAGGTGACCAACCTCACCCGCCAGCTGAAGGAGTACCAGAAGGCCGGCGCCTTCGTCGTCGGCCTGGACGCCGCCGGCGGCATGACGGTCGGCGACCTCAAGCTCGCCGACGGCCCGCTGGTGCTGGTCGTCGGCTCCGAGGACAAGGGCCTGGCCCGTCTCGTCGCCGACACCTGCGACCTGCTCGTGCACATCCCGATGAGCGGCAGGGCCGAGTCCCTCAACGCCGGCGTCGCCGCCGGCATCGCCCTGTACGAGATCGCCCGCCTGCGCACCCAGGCGTAGTTCGCCTCCGCCCACGCGGCGTTTGAACCGCGCGTCACCTGCCCGGGATCTACTAAGATTCCGGCAGGCTCGCCTCCTTAGCTCAGTCGGCCAGAGCAACCGCCTTGTAAGCGGTAGGTCATCGGTTCGAATCCGATAGGAGGCTCTACCTCTGAACAGCCAAAACGCCCCTAACCGATCTTCGTTAGGGGCCGCTGACGGGTCAGCGACCGGATGGTCTTCGACGAGGTCCGTGATCAGGAGATCACAGGGGACCGGGACTCTTGCATGCCATGATCGGACATCACTACTATCTGGGAATGTTCGGTAGAAAGAAGCACTCAGATCTTCCGGCGACCGGCATGAGAGCGACAGCCGAGCTGATCGATATTCGGTTCGGGCGGACCTTCCAGATCAATGTCGGTGGGAACGAGAGCCGTACCTCCTCGAGGGTCATGACGGTACGAGTCGAGCCTGGCAACGGCACGCCATATCAGGCGGAATTGCACCTCAGCCGCAAAGCCCCGATGGTGCCCATCACTCCAGGCACCCGCTTCGAGGTGCTGGTCGATCCGGACGACCCGTCGCATCTGGAATTGCCCCCCGACCCGGTCTTCACCCTTCTGAACGGTACTTCCTGGCGGCCTCCGGCGAATCTCGGGGTGGGCCGGGCCGCGTCCGACGCCGCGATGCAGCAGGCCCGCGACATAGCCCAGCGAGGCGCGCAGGCGCGGGCCGCGGCTGCTCAGGCAGCCGCTGCTCAACCCGGGGCGCCGGCCGCCGGTCGAGTAGAGGCCCCGGCCGATCCGGTGGACCGGACGGACCCATAGAGGGGCACATGAGGGGCGTCGCAGGTCATGTGAGGGGATATGCCGTACTGTCCGACCTGAATACGCGGAGGACCCGGAGGCGCGCGCGTCCCGTGGCAGAATGGGCCCCGCATTCGACCGTATCGGTCCGGCAGGAGGAGGCTCGGTGGCATCCGAGGACGGCTACCTCCGTGGTGTCCGTGCGGTGGCGGTCTCCCTGGCCTGCCTGGGCGTGCTGACCGCGGTCACCCTTCCCGTCTCGGCGGAGTCACCCAGGGTCGTCGTACCGGTCGCCCGATCCGTACCCGTCGTACCGACCGATTCGATCCGTACGAGCGAATGGTGGCTGACGGCGGTCAAGGCCGCGAAGGCGTGGCGCTGGTCCAAGGGCGCGAACGTCACCGTCGCGGTCCTGGACACCGGGGTCGACGGCCACCACCCCGACCTGACCGGGCAGGTGATCCAGGGCCCCGACTACACCGGGGGCGGGCGCGCACCGGGCAGCAGGTACTGGGGCCGGCACGGCACCGCGATGGCCACCATCATCGCCGGGCACGGTCATGGCGTCGGCAACGGCTCGGGGGTCCTGGGCATCGCGCCGAAGGTGAAGATCCTCTCGATCAGGGTCACCTGGGAGAGCGACGACCCGCTGCGGCAGAACCGGACGCTGGTCGCGCAGAGCCATGACGCCGTGGCCAACGGGATCAGGTACGCGGTCGACCACGGGGCCGAGGTCATCAACATGTCGATCGGCGGCGGGGTGCTCCTCGACGGCAATCAGCCCGTCGGTGCGGACGCGGTCAACTACGCGCTCAGCAAGGGCGTCGTGCTGGTGGCCTCGATGGGCAACGACGGCGCGGGGCCGAACCGCAAGAACTTCCCGGCCGCCTATCCGGGCGTCATCGCGGTGGGCGCGGTGGACCAGAAGCTCAAACCGTGGACCGATTCGAACCACCAGAGCTACGTCTCGGTGGCGGCCCCGGGCAAGGACATCATGGGCGGCGACGACATCGCCACCAAGTACGCCAACGGCACCGGGACCAGCCCCTCGTCGGCGATGGTGGCGGCGACGGCCGGCCTCATCCTGTCCCGCTATCCCAAGCTCTCGCCGGCCCAGGTGCGCAGTGCGATCGAGCAGGGCGCCTCGCACCAGCCGGTGGGCGGCCAGAGCGACTGGCTGGGTGCGGGCGTCCTGGATGTTCCCGGCGCGGTGGTCGCGGCGTACAAGATCAACAAGGGCGGGGCCGGCCTGGACACGTCGTCGCCCACGCCGGTCGCGACGCAGCCCGCGGTGGCGGCCCCGGCGCCGGAGAAGTCGCTGAACCTGCTGCTGATCGCGATTCTGGCCGGGGGCGGCGGGCTGGTCCTGGCGGGGCTGATCCTGGGCTGGCTGCAGCGCCGGCGGCCCGACGACGAGTCCGAACCGGACCCCGAGCCCGGGCCCGGGCCCGAGGAGAAGGTGCCCGTCCCGGTCAGCGTGCAGGAGCCGACGATGTACGCCGCGCCAACTTCCTGGCAGAGGGAGGACCTGACCCCGCCACCACCGCCTCCGGTGGCGCACTCCTTCAAGCCCTTCGAGGTCGTACGGGACGGCAAGGGTAACGGCAACGGGCATCAGGTGGACGGCCCGGCAGTGGGCGACGAGTCGCCGACGGGGAGGCTCGTCGCCTTCGATCCGCTGAACGATCCGCTGCCGATGGCCGGAACCCAGCAGCCCGAGCCACTCGGCGAGCAGCCGCCGCAGCAGGACGCCGGCGGGGACGACGAGGAGTTCCGCCCCCCGTGGTGGTGAGGCGCCCGCACGGCCGGTTGGCCGTGCGGGCGGCCCGTCAGTGCGCCGTGGCGGGTTCGGTGACGGCCTCGGCGGCCGGTGCGGCGGGAGCGCCGCGCAGCGGCTCCTCCTTGAGGAACCAGGCGACGACGAACGCCACCATGAGGAACGGTACGGCGTAGAGGAACACGTCCGTCAGCGCCGTGCTGAAGGCCGTCAGTACCCCGTCGCGCACCTGCGGGGGCAGCTGGTCGATGACGGCCCGGGAGATCGACGACGTGGCCGGGGCCTTGACGCCGTGCGGCAGGTGCGCGGCGATCAGGGTCTGCAGCCGGTTGTTGAAGATCGCCCCGAAGACCGCGACGCCGACCGAGGCGCCGACCTGGCGGGAGAAGGTCACCGTGGAGGTGCCGCTGCCGATGTCCTGGCGGTCGACGGTGTTCTGTACGGCGAGGATGACGGTCTGCATGACGAGCCCGAGCCCGCCGCCCAGCACCACCATGTAGAGGCTGGACACGCCCCGGGAGGTGTGCATGTCCATCGTCGAGAGCAGGAACAGACCGACGGTGGCCAGCGCCGTGCCGACGATCGGGAACACCTTGTAGCGACCGGTCCTGCTGGTGAGCTGCCCGGAGATCATCGACGCGACGATCAGCCCGCCCATCAGGGGCAGCAGCAGCAGGCCGGAGTTGCTGGCGCTGGCGCCCGAGACGATCTGCAGGAACAGCGGCAGGAACGAGATGCACCCGAACATCGCGAAGCCGACGAAGAAGCTCACCCCGCTGGAGGCGCTGAAGGTCCGGTTGCGGAAGAGCCGCATCGGGATGATCGGCTCGGGGGCCTGTGCCTCGGCCAGCGCGAAGAGTGCGAACAGCCCGACGCTCGCGATGCCGAGGCCGATGATCATGGCCGAACTCCAGGCGTACTGCGTGCCGCCCCAGCTGGTCAGCAGCACCAGGCAGGCGACCGCCGCGGCGACCAGCACGGCGCCCACGTAGTCGATCTTGGGCTTGCCGGTGGGCTTGTGCAGCTTGAGGCCGAAGACGACGACCAGCAGCGCGGCGGCGCCCAGCGGCATGTTGATGTAGAAGATCCAGCGCCAGGTCAGGTGGTCGGTGAAGAACCCGCCGACCAGCGGGCCGGCCACCGACGCCAGGCCGAAAGTCGCGCCGAAGACGCCCTGGACGCGACCCCGCTGACGGGGTGGCACCACATCGGCGACGATGGACATGGCGCTGAGCATGATGCCGCCGCCGCCGAGTCCCTGGATCGCCCGGAAGGCGATCAGCTGGGTCATCGACTGCGCCATCCCGCACAGCACCGACCCGATGAGGAAGACCACGATGACGAAGACGAAGATCGGTTTGCGTCCATACTGGTCGCCGAGCTTGCCGTAGAGCGGCATCAGGA
Source organism: Actinomycetes bacterium (assembly GCA_025964615.1). Classification (GTDB taxonomy): domain Bacteria; phylum Actinomycetota; class Actinomycetes; order Streptosporangiales; family Streptosporangiaceae; genus RYN-227. The sequence goes on along the minus strand of JAOPYM010000076.1, from coordinate 3,614 downwards.
CCGTGGAGGCGAGCAGGTACGCGGTGACGACCCAGGACATGTGCTGCAGGCCGTGCAGGTCCCGGACGATGGTAGGCAGGGCAGTGGACACGATCATCTGGTCGAGGGCCGCGAGCAGCATGCCGAGCATCAGCCCGACCAAGACGATCTTCGTTTGCCGCGAGAAGCCGACCGGTGCCGCCGGGGAGTTAAGGTCGCTCAATTGATTCCCTCGTGAACAAACTAGATGTATGGTACATATGTACTGTACATCTGTATTCTACAGATATCAACCTGGAGGCCCCCGATGGAGACGGACATGGATCTCGACGACCCGATCCTGGTCGAGATCGGCCTTGCGGTCTTCCGGCTGCGCCGCATCTGGGCCAAGCCTGACATGATGCGGAAGATCCGTGAGGAGACGCCGGGTTCCCGGCCGCTGCAGATGTCGATCCTGATGGTCGTGCACGCGGTCGACGGCCTCTGCGACGAGGGCGCCGCCGAGGTGACGGTGGGCGCGGTCGCCGACCGGCTTGAGATCGACCCGTCCACCGCGAGCCGCCTGGTCGGCCATGCCATCGACGCCGACCTGGTCTCCAGGCGCCCTTCGCCGCTGGACGCCCGCCGTGCCAACCTGCAGCTGACCGAGGCGGGGGTACGGGTCAGGATGTCCTCCGAGCGCTACCGGCGGACCTTCCTGGCCCGGCTGATGGTGGACTGGACTCCTGAGGACCGCGCCCATTTCGCCCGTCTGCTCGCCAGGTTCACCGACGAGGCGGCGCGCTTCCCGATCGACCTGGAGGGCGTCAGCAAGATCTTCGAAGAGGCCGAGATCTGATCACCCCCACCAGAAGGCGGCCGCGATGATCCCGTACAACACGATGAGCGCGGCGCCCTCCAGCCAGTTCGACTCGCCGTCCAGCACCACGATGACGGTCACGACCACGGCGAGGATCAGCACCGCGATCAGCAGTGGTGACAGCACCAGGGTGAAGGACGCGCCGACCAGCGGGGAGAGCAGGACCAGGGCGGGAGCCACCACCAGGGTGATCTGCAGCGGGCTCTGCAGGATCACCGACAGGGCGTAGTCGGACTGGTTGCGGGCGGCCAGCTGGATGCCGACGACGTTCTCCACCGCGTTGCCGGCGATCGCCACGATGACCAGACCCGCGAAGGTCTGTGAGATGCCGAGTGAGTCCATCGCCGGCGTCAGCCCGCCCACGAACCAGTCGGAGACGAACGCCGCGCCGACACCGGTGACGGCGAGCATCCCGATCGCGACCCAGAGCGGCCACGAGGGCGCGCCCAGCGCCTGCTCCTCGTCCGGGGTGTGGTGCTCGGCCTCCTGGCGCTTGAGCGAGGCAGGCAGCGAGGCGGCGAAAAGCCCGAGCAGCAGAATCGAGACGATGATGGAGAGCGCGCGCTCGTGGCCGGCTGCGGGCGTGTGCAGCGAGGCGGTGAGCGCGGGTACGAGAAGGGCGCCGACCGAGAGCACCAGGAGCATCGAGATGGTCTTCGCCGAGCCCTGGCCGAACGTCTGGGTGCCGTTCTTGATGCCGCCGACCAGGAAGGCCAGGCCGAGCACCAGCAGGACGTTGGCCAGGATCGAGCCGACGATCGTGGCCGTGGCCACCTCGTACAGCTTCGCCTTCAGCGCGAAGAGCACGACGAACAGCTCGGGCAGGTTGCCGAGCGCGCTCTGCAGGACCCCGGTGGCGCCCGCGCCGAGCCGGTCGCCCAGCCCTTCCACACTGCGGCCGACCAGGCTGGCGAGCAGGGCCAGGGAGATCGCGGAGATGATGAACGGCGAGATCGAGCCGCCGATCCTCCCGTAGTACGTGACGGCGGCGGCCAGAGTGGCGACGGTGGCCAGTGCGATCAGTCGCCAGTCGGAGCGTGAGAAACCCATGCGGAGGATCATGCCGTCTACCTTGCCGGACGTCTCGCTTTACCGGATATTTACGTCCCGAGGATGTTCGTCGTGGTCCCCATGATCGTTGCGATGGGTTCCGTCGTTACACGCGAACCGGCGGACGGAGTCGGTGCGGGTCGCTAGAGTGACACGGGCCGAACCCGGACGACCGGGATCACATGACCACAGAGGGGACCTGATGCGTGCGGCGAACGCCTCGGGAGAGGGCTCCGACCCGCTCCACGAAGCACCCGTAGACGACCCCAACGCCTTCCCAGCCGATCTCCTCTCCGATCGTGACCGCCAGATCCTCGCCTTCGAGCGACAGTGGTGGAAGTACGCCGGAGCCAAGGAACAGGCAATCCGCGAGTTGTTCGACATGTCGGCGACGCGTTACTACCAGCTGCTCAACATCCTGATCGATCGGCCCGAGGCGATCGAGCACGATCCGATGCTCGTCAAGCGCCTGCGCCGGATCCGGTCGCAGCGCCAGCGGCAACGCGCCGCCCGGCGCTTCGGCATTCAGCCGTGACGTGACCGAAACTGGTCAGATGAAACCCACCACCCGCCAAGGCGCGGAGGGGTACGCGGCGGTGTTGCGGAACCCGGCCGGCGCACTCATCGCATTCGACTTCGACGGGACCCTCGCGCCGATCGTCGACGATCCGGCGGCGGCCAGGGCCCACCCCCAGGCCGCATCCGCACTCGCCCGGCTGGCCCCGCTGGTGGGCACGGTGGCGATCATCACCGGCCGGCCGGCCGCGGTCGCCGTGGAGTACGGCTCGTTCGAGCGGGTCGAGGGGCTCATCGTGCTCGGGCAGTACGGCCTGGAGCGGTGGGCCGGCGGCGTGCTGACGACCGCGCCGCCGCCACCCGGTGTGGCGGCGGTCCGCGAGAAGCTGCCCCGGGTGCTCGCGGCGGCGGGCGCACCGGCCGAAGTGTTCGTGGAGGACAAGGGCCATGCGCTGGCGGTGCACACCCGCCGCTGCGCGGAGCCGCAAGTCGCCCTGGAGCGGCTGCGCAGCGTGCTGATCGCGCTGGCCGAGCGGCACGGGCTCATCGTCGAGCCCGGCCGGCTGGTCCTCGAGCTGCGGCCGCCGGGGATGGACAAGGGCGTCGCGCTGCGCGCTCTGTGCGCCGAGCGCGGTTCGAAATCGGTGATGTTCGCCGGTGACGATCTGGGCGATCTCGCCGCGTACGACGCCATGGACGAGATGGCGATTCCCGCAGTGAAGGTCTGCAGTGGTTCGGCCGAGGTCACCGAGCTGGCCGCGCGTTCCGACCTGGTGGTGGACGGGCCCTCGGGTGTGATCGCTCTGGTGACCTCACTGTGCGATGCGCTTGAGGGGAAACTCGAGGGGAACCGCCGACCTCCCGGTCGACCAGAAGATCACCAAGAGTGACCTGGCGCTCTTCGTCTGGCAGCCGCTCTACGTTCCCGGCCGGATCGCCCGCCTGATCGCCTTCCCGGCCGCCTGAGCCCCGGCGTACCCGCCGGGGCTCAGGTCCGGCGGGGATCATTCGCCGTCGTCGGCGAGGACCCCGTACAGCCTCTTGCGGGCGTCGGTAATGATCTCCAGTGCCTTGGTCTTCTGCTCCTCGGTGCCGGCCATCATGACCTGGCGGAGCGCCATGATCAGCTGGCCGATCGCCTCCCTGGCGTGCATGGCGTTCTCGCCCGCCTCCTCGGTGACCTCGTCCCACGGGGCGACGGTCTGCAGTT
>JAOPYM010000074.1 GCA_025964615.1 Actinomycetes bacterium | reverse complement strand
CCGAGAACATCGGGGGTGGTGGAGGTAGGCGTTTCGGTGGTTTTGGCGGAGGGGAAACACCCGGTCCCATCCCGAACCCGGAAGTTAAGCCCTCCAGCGCCGATGGTACTGCACGGGAGACTGTGTGGGAGAGTAGGACACCGCCGGACACAACTTGAGCCGAGGGTCGCCCCTTTTACGGGGCGGCCCTCGACGCATGTCTGGGACCTGGCAAAATAGAGGGCAGAGGTCCATCGATGTCGCTAACGACGGTGCAGGTGTGATGAGCGGGCAAGAAGAAGGCCGCGGCGACGACAGCCGCAGGCATGACGCACGACAGGGCAAGAGCGGCACGGGCCGTACGCCCGCCGGTCGTGGAGGCAGCGCGCGCACCGGCGGTAGCGGTAGGCCCACGGGCACCGGTGGTCGGCCCACCGGTGGAACCGGTCAGCGTAAGCCGGCCGGGCCACGTGGTTCGGCCGGCTCGACGGGTCAGGGCGGTCCTCGCGGTGGCCGAGGGCGCCCGGAGGGTTCGGGCGAACGGTCAGCCGGGGGATCCACGTACGGTGAGCGGCGCTCGGGCCAGACGGGTGCCGCGCCGCGTCGTGACAGTGGGCCGCGCCGTGACGGCGCTCCTGCGCGTGACCAGCGGCCAGGCTCGACGGGTCAGGGTGGTGAGCGACGATTCGACTCGCCGCCGCGTGGCCGGTACGAGGGCTCGCAGGGTGGTCGTACGGGCGCGCCTCGGTCCGGTGAGCGACGAGACGACCGCCAGAACCGGGGCTCTGGTGGTTCAGCGGGCGGAGGTCCATCAGCTTCGCGTCAGGATCGCCCGGCTGGTGGCTACCAGGGCCGTTCCGGTGGCGCACCACGCGAGGACCGCCCGGCGCAGGACCGGCAGGACAGACCCTCGCAAGACCGGCCGCAGGGCGGCACTTCCTATGGTGGCCCCCGTCAGGACCGATCGGGCGGAACGGGCGGGCCCAGGCCCGACCGGGCGGGCGGCGGTCCGCGTCAGGACCGAAGCAGTGGCGGGCGTGAGGGCGGGTTCGGCCAGGATCGGCCGCGTCAGGATCGTCTGTGGCAGGACCGCAGTGGACCGGGCGACGGCCGGTCCGCGGGTCCGCGTCAGGATCGCCCGGCTGGTGGCTACCAGGGTCGTCCGGGTGGCGGTTCGCGTCAGGATCGCCCGGGACAGGATCGTCCGTGGCAGGGGCGACCGGGACAGGATCGTCCGGGACAGGAGCGTCGGGAGCGGCCGCAGGGCGGTCGTTCCTATGGCGGTCCGCCTCAGGACCGGTCAGGCGGGACGGGCGAGCCGCGTTTCTCTGGTGGCCCCCGGCCGGAGCGGGCGGGCGGCGGGCGGCCGTCGCGTGACGGCGATCGCCGGGGTGCTCCGGCGGGAGACCGCCGGCCCTCTGGTGAGCGGCGTTCGTCCGGTCCTCCCGGTGATGCCCGCCGTCGGCCCGAAAGCCGTGACCGGACTGGCGGAAGGGGCGCGGCGGGTGGCAGGCCCGACAGTCGTGACCGGTCGGTGGGCAGGGACGCCGGCGGGCGGACCGGTGGCCAGCGCGCAGAGATCGAGCGTCCCCGGCCGCAGCACAACGATCCGGTGGTGCCCGAAGAGGTGACCGGCGAGGAGCTCGACGGCGACGCCCGTTTCGAGTTGCGTACGCTGCCGAAGGACCTGGCGACGAGGGTGGCCCGTCATCTCGTCATGGCCGGGCGGCTGCTCGACGACGATCCGGATCAGGCCTATCTGCATGCCCTAGCGGGACGCCGGCTGGCCTCGCGGGTCGGTGTCGTACGCGAGGCGTGCGGACTGGCCGCGTACCACGCGGGCAAGTGGGCGGAGGCGCTGGCCGAGCTCCGGGCCGCACGCAGGCTGCCGGGCCGGGAGGACGCCTATCTTCCGGTGATGGCCGACTGCGAACGTGGCCTCGGGCGGCCCGAACGGGCTTTGGAGCTGGCGAGGTCGCCGGAGGCCAAGGGGCTCGACTCGATGGATCGGGTGGAGTTGCGCATCGTCGAGTCGGGTGCCAGGCGTGACCTGGGCCAGTACGAGGCGGCGGTGGTGACCCTGCAGATCCCCGAGCTGAAGGATCGGCGGCTCCGGCCGTGGTCGGCCCGGCTCTTCTACGCCTACGCGGACGCGTTGGTCGACGCCGACCGGGAAGGCGACGCGCGCGACTGGTTCGCCAGGGCCGCGGCGGCCGATCGGGACGGCGAGACCGATGCAGCCGAGCGGTACGCGGATCTCGAGGGCCTGGAGATCTACGACACCGTCGACGACGAGGAGCCAGAGGTGACCGACGGCTCCGTGACCATGCCGGACACGGAACAAGCGGAAGCCGGAGACCTCCCGGCCGTTCCGGACACGGCGAGGGCCGAGCCCGAGGGGCTCCCGGCCGTACCGGCCACGGGGGCGGAAGACGAAGAGCCCTCCGCCGTACCAGACGCGGAGAGGGCCGGGGCCGACGTACCCGGCACTGAGGACACGAAGGCCGCAGCGGAGGCGGAGACGGCGGCGGACGAGCAGGGAGAGCCGGCCCAGGATCCGGCCCTTGGCCTGGAGTTCCGCGGGGTCGAGACGGGACCCGCACCCGAGAAGGTCCACGACGTCGGCGATGCCGCTCTCGTGGTGCCCTTCCAGGACGCGCCCCCGGAACGACCGGCCGAGTGATCAGGCTTTCGTGAGGGAGTGCAGAATTCCTGCGACGTTGCTCTCAGCACCGTTGAGCAGGTCGTACTTCTCGCGGAGCTGCGGATCGGTGCCCGTGTCGTACACGCGGTAGCGATGGTCGGTACGTGACCTGACCATCGCCACCGCGTGATCGAGGTCGAGCCCTGCGTCGTGTGCCGAGCGGACCGTTTCCACCCAGAGGCGGAGTTCTTCGGCCGACCGGTCGAGTGTCTCCTCCACGGCGAGAACAGGGCCGTAGTGCGCGAACAGCAGCCGCTGCGGCCGAAGATCCTGGAACTTGCGCAGCGAGGCCAGCGCGGTGTCCAGGTCGAAGTCCGGCGGGGGCGTGGCCGGTCGTACGTCCGCGGTCTCCGGAATGTAGATGCCGGCGGCATCGCCCACGTACAGGTCTCCGGTGAGCGAGTCGACCAGGCCCACATGGTGTTTGGCATGCCCAGGGGAATAGTGCGACTCGAGCCGCCGCCCGCCGCCCAGATCGATCACGCCGGTCTCCTCGACGGCCCGGATCCGGGTGGCGTCGGTCGGCTTCATCTCGCCGAACAGGGTGTCGAGGGACGCCCCGTACACCATCCGCGCGCTGCGCATCAGCCGCTCGGGCGAGGCCAGGTGCCGGGCGCCCTTCTCGTGTACGACGACCTCCGCTGACGGGTACAGCGTGGCCATGTCGCCGACCCCGCCCGCATGGTCGAGGTGGATGTGGGTCACCACAACGGTCGAGAGGTCCGCGGGCCCGACCCCGAGCGAGGTCAGCGCGGCCTGGACCACGGGTACGGAGCCCGACGTGCCCGGTTCGATCAGGCATGGCCGGTCGGACAGGATCAGGTAACCGGCGGTGATGCCGCTGTAACCGGCCATCCGGGTGTCGATCTCGTACACGTCCGAACCCAGCGGGGTGATGCTCGTCTCCATCACCCCATCGTAGGGAGCGGCCTCAGGTGTCGAGCAGCCGCAGTACCAGGCCTGAACGCGGCTTGGGGCCGAAGGACGTCGACTTGCGGGGCACCCGTTCCCCGTCGGCCGCCACCGCCAGTACGTCCTCGACCCGGAGCGGGTTGAGGATCACCGCGGTGCCGCCGCTGCGGTCTGCGCGCCTGATCGCGGCGGCCGCGTCGTGGTGGACCACCTCGACGCTCCGCTCGTTCTCGGGAAGGTCCCACACGTCCTCGATGAGCAGCTGGTCGAGGACCGCCGTGTCGAGCCGCCGCCACCGTTCGGAATGCGGGCCGGAGACAGCGGCGTTCGGCGCGGTCAGCAGCCACATCCGGGAGCCTCCGGCGAGCAGGAACGCAGGCCCCGGGGCGTCCGTCAGGGTTGCGAGGGCGTCCGGAAGCGGTCCGGTGACCTCGGACACCCGGAAGACGCTCCGTGCGCGCTCTACAGCCGTCTCGGGGGCCAGCGTGGGCAGTACGCGGTGGATGGCGCCCAATCGTGGCGGATATCGCACCGAGTCGACCAGCAGCGCAAGACCGTAGTCCCAGGGCCCCGGCCCGTCGCCGGCCGCGTGGTGCCGGGCCTGCAGCGCCCGGTACGTCGCGTACCGGTGGTGCCCGTCGGCGATCAGGGCCTGCCGGCCGCGCAGCTCGAGGGAGATCCGCGTGTGCAGTTCCGGCTCGCCGACCCGCCAGAGCCGGTGCACGTAGCCGTCCTCGGCGGTGACCTCCGAGATCGGCGGCGACCCGTCGGCCCGCGAGTCGATGATCTGGGCCGCGTCCGCCCCCCCCTCGTACAGCAGGAAGATCGGCTCCAGGTTGGCGCGGGTGGCCGCCATCAACGCCAGCCGGTCCCGTACCGGACCCGCGAAGACGTTCTCGTGCGGCAGCACCACCTTGGCCGACTCGGGCCGCAGCCCGACCCCGCCGATCAGGCCCCGCTGCACCGACCCCCCGCCCACCTGCTCGTACACGTACAAGCTCGGCGACCGGGCGGTCACAAGGGCGCCCTCGGCCAGCCATGACCGCAGTGCGCGGCTGGCACCGGTGTAGCCGGGCGGATCGGGGTCGGGGAGAATCAGCCGGACGACGCTGTGCACGTCGCCGGCGCGCAGCCGCCGGACGGCCTCGTCGTCGATCAGATCGTACGGCGGGGTGGTGACGGCGGCCAGGTCGCCGACTACCTCAGGGTCGAAGCGCACGCCTCGGAACGGCGCCAGTTCCAGACCGGCGTCGTCGAAGGGCTCGGCGGCGCCGAAGATCCAGGCGCTGAACTCCTCCGGGCTGAGACCGGAGGGGAGATCGTCATCCACTGTGGGCATGGTAATCACGGAGGCTGGGTCGCAGTCGTCAGGGAGGCCTACAGGATGATTCAAGAACCGGAGGGGAGCGTCTATGAGTGGTACACCAGAGGCCTTGATCTGCTGACCGCGGGCAGCGCCGCGGCTGCGGTGCAGTTGCTGCGGCGGGCGGCCGAGGCGGAGCCGACCTCGCTGAGTGTGCGCGAGGCCCTGGCCAGGGCACAGTTCGGGGCGAGGCTGTTCGTGGAAGCGGCCGACAGCTTCCGCTGGATCGTCCAGCGCAACCCCACTGAGGACTACGCGTTGTTCGGCCTCGGCCTGACGCTGAGCAGGCTGGGCGACTTCGAGGCGGCCGTGGAGCACCTGGCCCTCGCGGTCGCCATGCGCCCGGAGAACAAGGACTACCGCAACGCTCTCCGCCAGGCCCGGGCCACCCTCGACTCCCGCAGATGACC
>JAOPYM010000061.1 GCA_025964615.1 Actinomycetes bacterium | reverse complement strand
CATGGAACTCCCGGACAACAACAGGGCATTCAGCCTGGCGCCCGTCAGCACCTGCACCTGCGCACCGGCTCTGCCGGCGGTGGAGGCCGGAGCAACGCTCCGCCCGGCAGCGGGCTGCTTGACGGCCACACCGCAGGCGCTGGTCAACAGCACCGTCCCGGCTACGCCGACGATGCCGATGGAACCGGTGAGTCTGCCATTGAACATGGGGGAACCCTTCTCCTGCCCTGCCGGGCATGTTCGTACTGCGTCCAATTCCTCAGCGCGAAGGCCACAGGAAGATCGCCGCCACCGCGGCACGCCGAGCAACACCTCTCACCGCGAACCGCGGCGCGAGATCATCAACGCGGGGAGGGCGAGGAGGGCGTCGATGATCCAGGTCGCGGCGACCACCACCCACTCGGCCGCGCCCGCGGTGTTGTCGGTGGCGATGGCGATGGTGCCGATCAGGGCGATCAGGCCCCACAGGGTGGCCAGCACGACAGAGACGATCAGCAGGCCCGTCCGGCGGCGGACGGGCGTTGCCTGCGGCGCTCCCCAGCACACGGGCCCGGGCATCGCCACCGGCTGATTCGCATACACCGGCGGCATCGCCTGCACGGCCGCCATCTGCGGCGGGTACGGCGGGGGTGTCCCCGGCATGGCCGGCGGCACGTAGGCGGACACCAGAGGGACCGGAACAACGGGGTACGGGGCCGGTGCGGCGCCGACCGGACCACTCGAACCAACCACCGACGACTGCTCAGCCGGCGGGACCAGCCTGGAGGCCGCCGCCACGTGCCTCAACAGCACGGCGTCCTTCGTGGGGACATGGCACACCGAATCCCAGTCGCCGGCCTTCAGACGCACGGCTGCCTTGTAGCCCAGGAACACCCGCGAGGCCCATGGGATCGCAACATCGACCAGGTCCGCCTGGTACGGGCTCGCCAGCTTCTCCAGTGCCCCCACACCCGGCCGCCACCACATCTCCACCGGGCCCGCAACCGGAGCCGACAGCAGGATCTGCCCCGCCGTCCTGGATCCGAGCACAAGCCGGGCTGCCCTCACATAGATCCTCAGCCCCGCCCCGAGATGAGCGATGTCCCGCTCCGTCACCTCCGGCCGGATGAACCGCAGTCTTTCCGCCAACCTCGTACCCGGCTTCCGAGAACTGGTACCCGCCGCCGCCCTCGCCCCCGCCAGCACCCCATAATTCACCACCTCCGGCGCCAACGAATTCAACAACGCCCCAACCGCCCCCATCAGAAAATACACCCCCGCACCCACACGCAATGGCGCCAGCCAACGGAGATCACCACCAATGAACGAACCCGACTTCAGCACCACCACCCCGAACACCAAAAGCACAACCCCGGAAACAGCAACCCCAACCCGACGAGACATGAACATTTAAGATCCTTTCCAAAACCCTCGAATGAACCGATAGAACGGAACACTGGGACCGCCACATTTACTGTGACGCTTTTAGTAATTATTCTACGATTCGTTGGCGAAATGTCGAATATCGCCAAGCACATACCCGGCGATCCCGCCCAGGATTGGATCATCAATCAATGCGTTGAGTCTTACGACGACTTCGCGACTGACCACCCCATCAGTTCCGCCTCCATCCCCCATGCAGGTAACAGGCGCCTGCGCCGAACGCAGGATGATCGACTCCTTCACGCCCGTCGGGATCGGCGACAGCGCAAGGTCGGTGTCGGTCAGGGCACCCTTGTAGGTCACCGTCGACCCGGACACAGTGCCCGTCACCTTCCCTGCGCCCTGGAGGGCGTAGGAAAGCGAGTGCGAGCCGTCCACCGCGAACGAGGCGAGCGCGGCGTCGGCGGCCGTGGGTGCGAAGTCCACCGACAGCGAGTTGGACTTCTCCCGCCACCGCCCGCCGGGCCCGGCGGCCACCCGGGTGTCGATCGGCTGCCAGCCGGTGGCGTCCCGGTAGTTGATCGGCGTCTGTGCGATCTTCCTGGTGATCGTGCCGTCAGTGTTCTGGAAGTAGTCAGAGACCTGCGACGACTTCGCCGCCATCCGCTTGCTGGTCTTCGGTGAGAAGCCGGTGGTGCTGTGGCTCTTCCCCTTCTTCACCGCGCGCGCATAGGGGGTGTACGCCGCGAGCTCGCCCCGGCCCTTGCCAGGCTTGTGCCCGGCGCCCCGCCCCGCCCGGGTCGATGCGGCGGACGCCGAATGACCTCGGCCCGCTGCCGTACCTGACGCCTGCCTGGGCAACCGTCCCCACTTCGGCGAGGGGACGCCCATGACCCACGAGAGCACATCCGAAAGATCCGGTAGCGAAAGGGACGGGGTTCCCTTGCCCAGCGGTGCCGCAGCCACCGCCATTGCAGGTTCGGCCGCCATCGACAAGACCAATTCCGTCAACGACACCAACGCCACGCGCCGGACCAGGCCGCGGGGAAAGCGCCGGATGGCCGGCGAACCGAACCTGGACCGGCCTGTGGTAGGGCGAGAACGGCGGATCGATCTGGAGAGCAGTCGGTGTGCCCAACCCGCGGCAAAGGCATCTATGAGAAAGCAGCAACCCGCTGCAACCACGGCAACACAAACCCAGGAAAAGGCCAAGCCCAGCACGGTGTCCCATCGACTTTCACATCGGGTCGCACCGCGGGGGGCGAACAAGCCAGGCCCGAACAACCATCGAGCGGTGCAAAGTTAGCGCCCCGCAACCGAACGAACAAGGCGCAATGAGCCACCGCACTCAGGACAGGCCAAAGCAGACACCAAACGGACATCATTAGGACACGGCAAATTAACATTAGGGAATGGTAAGAGTGCAGGTCAAGAACATGAAGATTACCGTCCGTACCCGAATCGGCACACAAATATATGTGACTTGAATCACGTACTGTCGTGCAACCCCCTCGGCCGGATCGCCTCTGCTGGGAAGGTGGCTTCGGGTGTGAAGCCGTATTGACAGCTGCCCGATTCTTGCCGCTATGCTCTGCCCCGCAACAGCCGGGTAGCTGTCCACGGCCAACGAAGTACGAGGTGAGAGCATGCGGGCAAGCCAGCGTCGCCGGCCGCCCAGCATGCGCCTCTCCTTCCGGGACCGGCCGTGCTGACGCTGCGGGCAGCGCAGCGACGCTGGCGAGACACATCGGTCCGGTGGCGGGTGGCCGGCTCTGCAACGGCGGTCGCCTCGGTACTGCTCGTTGGAGCGCTGGTCGCCACATCGGGTGGCCCCGCGCCACGCGCCAGGCAGTACCTGACCTTCAAAGCGTGCCTGCTGACCGACGCGCAGGGAATCACCGGGAAAGACGCGGTCCCGGTATGGGCGGGGATGCAGAAGGCGTCGTTGGAGACCAGAGCCAGAGTGCAATATCTGCCGGCGTTCGGACCCACCACGGTCGCGAACGCAATCCCCTACCTCACCAGCCTGATACAGCAGTAATGTGACGTGGTGCTGGCAGTTGGAAATGCCCCGGTGGGCGCCGTGACGGCTAATGCCCAGCGATTCCGGAGTACCCATTTCGTCGTGGTCGGCGGATCAAGCGCCCGGCACAATGTCGCCGCAGTGAACAACTCCCCCGACGCGGTCGCCGGTGCCATCTCCCGCGCCGTACACGGCACCTGAGCACACAACACACAAGCCACCGGCGGAACCCCCTGAAAGGCACGTCATGAAAGAGCGCGTCCGCCTGTCGAGAACGAAGATCCAGGCCTGGACGGCCGCAGGCACGGTAATCCTGGCCGGTGCCGGAATCGTCGCCGTGGTCACCGCGACGGCCGGCTCCCGCGCCGTCACCCCGGGCTCGGGACCGATCAAGACCTCGGTGAACTCACTGGCGCTCACCGGCACCTCCCCGACAGCACGGAGCATGGCCGCCCGGGCCACGGACCCGTTCAGGATGCTGGGCCTCACCTGGAATGATGCCCACTCGGCATTGCACGGAACGGTCCAGGTCCGTACCCGCTCGGCGACGACCGGAGCATGGACCGGCTGGCAGGCGATGGCGCAGCCCGACGCCCTGCCCGACCCGGCTGAGCTGAACCGCCGGGGTGTGCGCGGTGGCATGTCACCCATGTGGACCGGTTCCGCCGACGGCGTGCAGGTACGGGTCGCCGGGGTGAGCGCGCTCCCGGCAGGACTCACGGTCGATCTGATCAACCCGGGCGGCGCCCGGACCGGCCACGCGCTGCCGGGCTCACCTGCGATGAGCATGGCCGGCTACCCGATGGACACCACCGCCTCCCCCACCCCGGACCCGTCCGGCACCGGCTCCCCTTCCCCCACCGATTCCCCCACCGGCAGCGCCGGCCCGACGGACTCCCCGTCCCCTGCGGACACCTCCCCCGTGCCCTCTCCGGACGCCACGACGCCCCCCGCCTCGCAATCCCCGACTCCCTTTCCCAGCACCTGGCCCGCGCAGCTGCCCACCCTGGCCGAGGCCTACCCCCAGTGCGGTAAGGCCAGTGCCTCGCCCTCTGCGACTCCGACCTCCCTACCGGCCGCGACCTCCTCGACGATCGCGCCTCCCACTGTCGTCACACGCGCCGGCTGGGGTGCGGACGAGTGCGCCCGTTACGCCGGATACCCGTCGTACGGGACCTCGGTGCAGGCGATGTTCGTCCACCACACCGACACCACCAACAACTACTCCTGTGCCGATTCCCCCGCGATCGTCCGCAGTATCTACGCCGAGCACCTGCACCAGGGCTGGTGGGACATCGGCTACAACTTCCTGGTCGACAAGTGCGGCACCATCTTCGAGGGCCGCTTCGGCGGGATGGGACTGCCCGTGATCGGCGCGCAGACCTACGGGTTCAACACCGACACCATGGGCGTCGCCGCCATCGGCACCTACACGGACCTGTCCGGCGGGGACTCCACCGCCAGCACCATCACGGGCGCCACCCCGAGCAAGGCCATGCTCGGGGCCATCGCCCGCATCGCCGCGTGGAAGTTCGGCATGACCGGCGTCAACCCCGCCACCGGCAAGGCGACCCTGACCGAGCGTGCCGCCGACAGCTACGGCTTCACCCTCGGCAAGGCCTATGCCCTCAACGTGATCTCCGGTCACCGCAACGGCTACGCCACTGACTGTCCAGGCAACCAGCTCTACGGCCAGCTCGCCACCATCCGCGCCTACGCCGCCGGACCGGTCGCCGCACCGGCGATCACCGGCATGTCGGGTGGCGCCGCCAAGTCCGGCACCGCGTACTACACCAAGGGCGCTGCGACCGTCGGCTGGACCACCGCGACCGCCGCCGCGGTGATCTCCGGCTTCGACGTCCTGGTCGACGGCCACGTCGCCATCCACACCGCCGGCACTGCCACCTCCGCACCGATCACGGTCGGCTCGGGCAGCCACACGGTTCAGGTCCGCGCCACTCACGTCACCGGGGCCACCACCCTGTCTGCCACCGCCACCCTGGTCGGCGACGTCACCGCCCCCACGTTCCCGGCCGCCCCCGCTCTCGCCCTGCGCAACGGCACCCTCTCCACCGCTTCGGCCCCCGTGACCCTGACCTGGAAGGCGGCCGACAACGCCGCCCTCGCTTCGGTCACCGCCACCAGCCCAAGCGCGGCCGCCTTCGCCCCGGCCACCACCAGCTGGGCCACCTACGCCAGGATCGCCACCCCTGACCTGTTCGCCCTCAAGGCCACCGACGCCGCAGGCAACACCGCCGCCGGTTCCGTCACCCGTGCCCCGTACATAAGCCAGGAGACCTCCAGCCTCCGGACAGGGACCTGGACGCGCCGGTCGAGCACCAGCTACCTCGGCGGCGGCTCCTACAGTGCCTCCGCGGCCGGCGCCTCGATCCGCTGGACGTTCACCGGTCGCTCGGTCGCCTGGATCGTCTCCCGCTCCGGCACCTCAGGCCAGGCCTACGTCTACATCGACGGCACCAAGACCGCGACCATCGACCTCAAGTCCGCCACCACGCTCTACCGGCAGGCGATCTGGACCAGGACCTGGTCCACGTCTGGCAGGCACACCCTGAAGATCGTCGTCGTTGGCACCCAAGGCCGGCCCACCATCACCACCGATGGCATCGCCATCATCGGCTGAGGCGGAGCGATGCCTATCCCACGTGATCCTGAAGAGTCGGGGTAAGCCGACGCCACCGCGTCGAACACCTCTGCGGAAAGCGCTCCGGGCTGCACAGGCCCGAGAGCGGGAACGTAGGGCGCTCGTACCACCGGGCTCAGCCAGTCCCACCGGAAACGCATGTCCAGCAGCGTAGCCAGGGCCACAACAGCAGGAGGCCCCGCATCCGAAGTGCCGTCAGGAGACCTCGCGCCAGTCGATGACGCCTGCGGCCAAGTCGCGGAGGGTCGCGAGGAAGCCGAGGCGGTTGGCGCGGATCGCCGGGTCGTCGGCCATCACCAGGACTTGGTCGAAGTACGCATCGATGGGCTCGGCCAGCGGCAGCGTCGTGTGCACGAAACCCGGCAGGGTCTCGGGGGCGAGCCCGAGTTCCGCCTTCACCTGCAGGTACGCGCGGTTGAGTGCGATCTCGGCGTCCTCCTCGAACAGTTCCGCCTTGTAGACGGCGGCAGTGTCGGCGGGCACGATCCGCAGGACCCGCTGGAGCGCCGCCGTCAGCCGGTGGAACCGCTCGTCGCCGAGGAGCACCACCAGGTCACGGGCGGTCCGCTCGGCGTAGGCGGGCCGGTCCGCATGCGGCAGTACGGCCCGTACGACCGCGACGGCGTGACCGTCGTCGAGCAGCACCTGCTCGAACCTGCGTGTCACGAACTGCTCGGCGTCCAGGAGCGCCGCGGGGCTCACCGGCACAGGCTGGGCGGCCGCGGCGACGGCGAGCGCCTCCGGGACGGTGATCCCGGCGAGCCCGACGTGGGCGCGCAGGATCGACACCAGGCCGAGGGCGGCGCGGCGCAGGCCGTACGGGTCGGAGCTGCCGGTGGGGGCGGCACCGATGCCGAACAGGCCGGCGAGCAGGTCGAGGCGGTCGGCGACGGCGAGCAGGGCGCCCGGCACCGACTCGGGGAGCGCGTCGCCCGCCGAGCGGGGCAGTTCCATCTCGCGCAGCGCCCGGGCCACGGCCAGGGGCTCCCCGGCGCGGGCCGAGTACTCCCCTGCCATGGTCCCGGCCAGGCTCGACAGCTCGATCACCATCGAGGAGGCGAGGTCGAACTTGGCCAGTTCCCCGGCACGTTCCAGCGTGGCCGCGTCCGCAGCGCCGACGCCCGCGCGCGGCGCCAGCTCGGCGGCGATGGTACGGATCCGGGCGGCGCGGTCGGCCATCGAGCCGAGCCGCTCTTCGAAGGTCAGCTTGGCGAGTCCCTCGGTCAGGTCCGACAGCGGGGTACGGAGGTCGTGGGCGAAGAAGAACGACGCGTCCTCATACCGGGCGCGCAGCACCGCCTCGTTCCCTGCCCGTACGGCGTCGTGGTCGCAGGCGCCGTTGGCCACGGTCACGAAGTTCGGCAGCAGCTCTCCAGATCCGTCGCGTACGGGCAGGTAACGCTGATGCTTCTTCATCACCGTGGTGAGGATCGCCGAGGGCAGCGCGAGGTACTTGGGGTCGAAGGAGCCGAGGATCGCGACCGGCTCCTCGACCAGTCCAGTGATCTCGTCGATGACCCCTTCCTCACCGGAGGGGTCGATCGCGCCGCCGGCGCGGGCCGCGAGCTCGATGGCCGAGGCCAGGATCCGCTCCCTGCGCAGTGCGGCGTCCGGCTCGATGCCGTGCGCCCGCAGGGTTTCGAGGTACGACCCGGCGGACGCGATCTCGATGACCGGTTCCGGAGCCGTACGGTGCACCTGCGTGGTCCGCCCGGAGACCAGGGAGGCGACCGCGAACGGGACCACCTCACCGCCGAGCAGCGCGGTGACCCACCGGATGGGGCGCGAGTAGGAGAGCCCTGCGGCGTTCCACCGCATGTTCTTCTCGGCGCGCAGGCCGGTGACGATCCCGGGCAGCAGCCCGGCGAGCACCTCGGCCGCAGGCCTGCCCATCACCTCCTTGACGTACCCGACGTGCTCGGCGCCGTTGAAGGTGAGCGTCCGCAGGTCGCCGGTGGAGATCCCCTGGCCCCTGGCGAAGCCGAGCACCGCCTTGGTGGGGTTGCCGTCCGCGTCGTACGCCGCCGCCAGCTTCGGGCCGCGTACGGTCTCCTGCGCGTCGTCCTCCCGTGGCTCGACCGCCTCGACGAGCGCCAGGATCCGGCGGGGCGAGGACAGCACCCGGATCGCGCCGTGCCGCAGCCGGGTCTTCCCCAGCTCTTCCGCGAGCGCGGCCTGCACCGCCGAAGCGGCCCGCGTCACCTCGTGCGGCGGCAGTTCCTCGACCCCGATCTCGAACGCCAGCTCCGCGACGGCGGAACCGGCGACCGGCGCGCTCAGCTCCACGGCTGGGGCGATAGGGGAACCAGCGAGGAGGGGGTGCCCGAGTTCGGCGCGGCGCTCGACCCAGAGGGTGGCGACGTCGCGGGCGAGGTTGCGCATCCGGGCGAAGGCGCGGGCCCGCTCGGTGGTGCCGATCGCGCCGCGCGAGTCCAGCACGTTGAAGGCCTGTGAGCACTTGAGCACGTAGGTGTGCGCGGGGACCGGGAGCCGGGCCTCGACCATCCGGCGGGCCTCCGACTCGTACGCCT
The DNA here is from genome assembly GCA_025964615.1 of Actinomycetes bacterium. Lineage (GTDB taxonomy): Bacteria > Actinomycetota > Actinomycetes > Streptosporangiales > Streptosporangiaceae > RYN-227. Next base: position 1,273 of record JAOPYM010000061.1, on the reverse strand, counting down.
CAAAAAGCGCCCTGTTGGTCTCGATGGAGGCGTCGTCCAGGTAGTACCGGCTCATCTCGTACTCGGCCTGCCCGAACGCCTCCCCGTAGGAGACGCCCGGCGCGTACGCGATCTCCTTGAAGTGCGAGACCCCCTGGAGCGCCATGATGATGCGCTCCATCCCGTAGGTGATCTCCACCGAGACCGGGTCAAGGACCAGCCCGCCGGACTGCTGGAAGTAGGTGAACTGGGTGATCTCAAGCCCGTCCAGCCAGACCTCCCAGCCGAGCCCCCACGCGCCCAGCGCCGGCGACGCCCAGTTGTCCTCGACGAACCGCACATCGTGCGCCACCAGATCGATGCCAAGGGCCTGCAGACTGCCCAGATAGAGCTCCTGGGAGTTGCCCGGCTCGGGCTTGAGGATCACCTGGAACTGGGTGTGGGTCTGCAGCCGGTTGGGATTGTCGCCGTACCGGGAGTCGTCGGGGCGGACGCTCGGCTCGACGTAGGCGACCCGCCACGGCTCCGGGCCGAGGACCCGCAGCGCGGTCGACGGGTTGAGCGTCCCCGCACCGACCTCGGTGTTCATCGGCTGACCTATGAGGCAGCCCTGCCCGGCCCAGTACTCGGTCAGACGGATCAGCGCGTCCTGCATCGTCAGCATGCAGGTAACCCTAAGACGTCAGCCGATGTCGAATGGCCAACTTCTCAGCCGTACAGCAGAATCGCGAGCACAGTACCGGCGAGCATGAAGGGGCCGAAGGGGATGCTGCTCTTGAGCGTGGCCTTCCGGGTGACCAGCATCACCAGCGAGTAGAGGCCGCCGAGCAGATGGATGGCGAAGACGCCGGCGATGCAGGCGCCGAGCCCGAGCCAGCCGAGCGCGAGGCCGAGCACCCCGGCCAGCTTCACATCGCCCAGGCCGATCTGCCCCGGCACGATGATCCACTGCGCCGCGTACAGCAGGAAGAACGCGGCCATGCCGTAGAGCGCGTGCAGGTACCGCGTCCCGCCCTGCCCGGTGAACACCGCGGCGAGGCCGAGCAGCGCGGCCATGATCGGGTACGAGGGCAGGGTGAGCCGATCGGGCAACCGGAACAGGGCCACGTCGACGAAGGCCAGGACCGTACCCACCGCGGCCAGGTAGAGGTAGGCGGGAAGGTCCGCGTGCGCGCCGAGCCGCCAGGCCAGCAGCGCGAACGTCACCAGGGCCGTCGCGAGGACCGGCCGCCGGCGAAGCAGCACCGGCTCGGCCCAGTCATACCGGGGGGAGGTCACCCGGCGAACGCTACCG
>JAOPYM010000013.1 GCA_025964615.1 Actinomycetes bacterium | reverse complement strand
CGCGCCGACCGAGGCGGCCACCTCAATGGCACGCTGCACGATGTCCAGGCACTGCTCGGCCTCGCCGATGCGGATGAGCGAAGCGGCCAGCGCCCCGAGTACGACGGCTTGTGTCTTCGTCGCGGGCTCCTCGGGCAGCAACGCCAATGCCTGCCGCAGTTCCCGCGAGTCGTCACGCCCCAGAGCGCGCAGCACAAAGGCCCGCCGTTCCACCAACTGGGCCCGGCACACCGGATCGGTGACCGGCAGCGTCGCACCGGCCAGCATCTGATCCACGACCGACAACGCCCGGTCGAACTCGCCGGTGTTCACCACCGCCTCGGCCGCCAGCACATTGAGCTGTGACCAGTCCATGCCGGTGCGCTCGGGCGCATCCGGCACCCGGGTCCAGATCTGCAGCGCCCGCTCCAGGTGACGCAACGCCTCCGCCGGCGCATATGCCGCGGCCGCCTGCCGGCCCGCCCGCACCGACGCCGACAACGCCCGCGGCAGATCCAACGCCGCATACCAATGATGGGCCAGCGTCGCCGGAAGATTACCGTCCTCACCCCCAACCGCCGGATCAGCCGACAACGCCTCACCGTAGGCGGCGTGCAGCCGTACCCGCTCACCCGGCAGCATGTCGTCGTAGACGGCGTCACGGGTCAGAGCGTGCCGGAACGCATAACCGCGGCCACTGTCGTCGACCACCAGCAGATGATGCTCGACGGCCTCCCGCAACCCCGCATACAACTGACCCTCCGGCATACCCGCGACCACCGCCAGCAACCGGTCCTCGATCCACGGGCCCGCCGCCGACGCCGTACGCAAAATCAGCTGCGCATCCTCCGACACCGTTTCCGTACGAGCCAGCAGCACGTCACGCAACGACGGCGGCAGATCACCCGGGTCGGCCCCGCCATCCACGGCCGCGAGGATCTCCTCCACCAGGAACGCGTTGCCCTGCGAACGCTCGAACACCACATCAGCGAACTGCGCAGAGGGGGCCACCGCGCGAATGGCCTGCAACTGCGCAGCCACCTCCGTACGGCTGAACCGGCCCAGCTCCACACCCTCCACGCTGCGCACCCGTTCCCAGCCCGTCACCAGCGGACGCAGCGGATGCCTTCGGTGCAACTCATCGGAACGGTACGTCAGCACCAGCATCACGCCCAGTTCGCGCAGCGTCTGCACCAAGAACGCGACCAGATCACGAGTGGAGCGATCCGCCCAGTGCAGGTCCTCCATCACCAGCAGCAACGGCCGCTGCGCCGCCAGCCGGGTGATCAAACCCAGCACATGCTCGAGCAACTGCATCGCCGAACCGTCCTGCGGCGGGCCGGCCAGTGCAGCCGGGTCCAGTTCGGGCAGCAGCCGGGCGAACTCGCGGCGGGCCGGGCCCAGCAGCAGATCCAGCTCATCCGCCGGCGTCGAACGGGCCAGGGTACGCAGCACGTCGACCAACGGGGCCAGCGGGATGCCATCCCCGCCCAGCTCCACGCACCCGCCCGCCAGCACCCGTACACCCCTGCCGGCCGCCGCGCCGACAAGCTCCTGAGTCAGCCGGGACTTACCCACCCCGGCCTCACCCGCGATCAGAACCACGGCCGGCTCACCCGCGACAACCCGATCGAGCAGGCCACGCAACCGGCCCAATTCACTTAGACGACCTACCAGGACAGGACTGACCAAGTCACGGCTCACGCGACCTATCGTACGGTCGATCATCAACCGGGCACCTTCACAGCGGATCATCTCTGGGTTTCCACGAGGCTAGGGCGATCATGAAATAGCCCTCCGGCCTGCTGATCCGTTGGGATCAGCAGACCGGAGTGCCGTCAGGTCGGTGCTTACTTGACGATGATGCGCTCACTGGCGCGGGCGGGGCTGCCGATGCCGTTGATGGCGGTCAGCGTGAACTTGTAGGTGCCGGCGCGGGTGGGCTTTCCGGACACGGTGCCGTCGGCCGCCAGTTTCAGGCCGGGCGGGAGTTTCCCGGCGGCCAGGGCGATCTTCGGGGTGGGCGTGCCGGTGGCGGCGAATCGGTGGCTGTAGTGCTTGCCGACGTGCGCGGTGGGCGTCGTACCGGCGACGAAGTGTGCCGGAGTGGAGATGGTGATGGTCGCGGAGGTGGTGGTGCTGCCCTGGCTGTTGGTCGCGGTGACCTGGCAGGTGAGCTGGTGGCCGGCGTCGGCCGCCACCGGGATGTAGGTGGGGTAGGTCCCGCCGGGGATCGGGGTCGTACCGCGCAGCCAGGTGTAGCTGACCGTGGTCGCGGTCAGGAAGGTCGCGGTGCACGACAGCAGGGACCCGACCTGGGCGGTGCCGGTGATCGCCGCCTTGTAGGTCACATCCGGCGGCCCCTCCTTCACCAGCGTGTGATAGTGCCCGGCGGCGATCTGGGTCACTCCGGTCAGCCCTGGTACGGGTGCCGGGGTGTGGTGGTCGGTGGTGGTGCCGTCGCCGAGCTGCCCGTGGTCGTTGGAGCCCCAGGCCACTGCGGTGCCGTCCCAGTGCACAGCGAGACTGAAGGCGGCGCCCGCGGCGATCCGGGCGACCTGGGTCAGCCCGGTCACGGTGACCGGGTAGCTGCTGCCGGTGGTGGTGCCGTCGCCGAGCTGCCCGGTGTCGTTGAGACCCCAGGCCGCCACGGTCCCGTCCGAGCGCAACGCCAGGGCGTGGTCGCTACCGGCGGTGATCTGGGT
>JAOPYM010000592.1 GCA_025964615.1 Actinomycetes bacterium | reverse complement strand
CCTGCCACTTTTCGATGTTGAAATGGACAACGCGCACCGCCTGGTAGGTACCGCCCGCCGCCCAGGCGGGCTCAGCGGTGTGCGGCTGCACCCAGACCTCCTGGTCCATCTGGGCGGTGTTCGTGGTGTCCGGGTTGGTGATGCCATCTTTGAAACCGAACCAGTCCCGCGGGACCCCGACGGGGCGCGGCGGATTGCGCTGGGCGTCGATGCGCCAGCGCTGCCTGATCGCGCCGCTGGTGTGGGCCAGGATATCGAGCAGTGCGTGCACCAACGTGTCGCGGTGATCGGCGCACAGCTGTACCAGCAGGTCGCCCTGCGACAGCGCGGGGTCCAGGTCGTCGTGGAGGAACGGCTTCATGGTGACGAGCTGGACCGGCTTGCGGGCGCCCAATCCGTAGCGGCCGTCGAAGAGGGTCGCGCCGACGGCGACGGTGACGGTGAGATTGTCCGGCACGACCTTGGCTCCCAGGATCCCGTTGTCCGGTTGCGCCGAACCCGGGGGCGCCTTCGGCGGCGTACCGCCCGCAGTGAGGAAACGTGCCCGCGCGGTCAGCGTGCGGAACAGGTCACCGAGTCCCGCGCGGTCAGAGGCGGTCACGTCGAAGGATAGGAAACTCCCGATCGGCTGTGGAGGAGTGGCGATGCCTGCCTGATGGTAGCCGTGGAACGGAATCGCACTTGTGCGCGCGTTGTCGCCGCTCGCCGTGTCGGCGAGGGCCGCATCGCTGCCCAGCAGGCTCCCGCCCGCCGCTCCGACGAGGCCTGCGACTGTTCCTTGAAGGAACGACCGCCTCGCGAAGGCACTCCCCGGACACCCTCCACTGCGCCACCCATCTTCCGGGGTAGCGGGCCTTTCGTCAGTCATGGTCCTCCTTCAGGCTGAGCTGGATGGCTCACGAGCGGGAAGCCCACCTCCCGGTCCCGGGTCGTCGCGAGGCATCAGAGTCCCTACATATGCGATTGGCCTGCTCATTCCGGTGCAGATCCTGGAATGGCGCCTGTAATGCGTCATACCAGCATTCTATCCATTCAAACATCGCGTTCGTGCGTTGGTCCGTTGTTGACCATTTTTTGGTATCGAGTAGTTCGAGTTGCATGGTTCCCCAGAAGGATTCCATCATCGCGTTGGGGTAGCTTTAACCGGCTCTTCGCAGGAGTCGCTCATCGAGCGCGTCCTCACCCACATCCTGACGGGACTCCTCCAGCCCGACGCCAGGTCACCTCGCGGCAGCCGCCCCGCTACGGCGGGCCCGGTTCGCGCACCTCGACCAGATCCGCCAGCTTGACGTCCCGGCCACCGAGCACCCGCTCCAGCTCCGGCACCGAGTAGCAGTAGCCGATGAGCGCGCCGTAGTGGCGGACCCGCCAGCATTCCCGGCCGTCCAGGACGATCTCCTCCAAGTCCCAGGCCGGTCGTCCCGCTACCGTCCACCATGTCCCCATACAGGGGACATACCTGCTCATCGGCAAAGAGACGTACCCGACATGTCCATCATTCGGCGAGATTGCGCGCGGGGTACGGCCGGCCTCGGCATCTCTGGATATCTCCACCGAACGCGATCATGGCGTTGACCAGGAAGGGATGGGGGTATAGCCATTCCGCTTGGCAATGACCCCACACGAACTCGTGATCATGACCACTTTAGATCGGTTGACCTATGCGTCCGGTAAGGCGGCACTGGAGGCCGACCTCACGGATGTCCTCGACCCGGGGGCACTCGCCGACACAAGGAGCTGTCTCATGTCAGACCTCGGATCACACGCCGCGGGAGTGGCCGTACCCGACACCGAGCTGGCCGCGGAGGCCACGGAGCTGGTACGTGTGGCCACCACCGACCTCGTCTACCACCACTCGCGCCGGGTCTACTGGTTCGGCAGCCTGCAAGCCCGCCACCGCGGCCTGAGCTACGACCCGGAACTCCTCTATATCGGGGCGATGTTCCACGACCTAGGCCTGAACGAGCAGTTCCGAGGCAGTGGACGGCGCTTCGAGGTGGATAGCGCCGACGAGGCCCGCCGCTTCCTGCAGAGCCGCGGGGTGCCCGAGGACAGCATCCGCAGGGTGTGGACGGCCATCGCCCTGCACACCACCCCCGGCATCCCGGAGTTCATGGAGCCCGAGGTCGCCCTGGTCACCGCCGGGGTGGAGTACGACGTGCTGGGCATCGGCTACCACGACATCAGCGACGACGACCGTGCCGAGATCACCGCCCTGCACCCCCGTCCGGACTTCAAACGCCGCATCCTTCAGGCCTTCACCGAAGGCATCGCCCCCAAGCCCGAGACCACCTTCGGCAACGTCAAGGCCGACGTCCTGGAGCGCTTCGTGCCCGGGTACGAGCGCGGCAACTTCGTGGACACCATCGAGAACTCCCCCTGGCCCGAATAGGCTTCCGCCCCACCCCTCCGTACGGGAAGGGGGTGGGGCGGAAGCGTCTGGATCCCTGGTGCTGGACGGGAAGCTCGTTAGGCGCCTCGCTTCCTCCGCGTCACCGGAATCGTTCGGGCGCCCCCATGAAGGTGGCCCCGGCGAGCACGGCGGCGAAGGCGCTGGTCTTGAGAGCGGTCTTGATCACGATGTGCTCCGATCGCTGGAAGGCCCTTCTCTCACGCTGTGTGGCTCGGGCCACAGCTCAGAGTTACCGTGTTCGCGAGATCGTCATCAAGGGATGGGGTGCCACTGTCGCCACTGCGAGTGAGGTGACGTGACGTCAGTAGTCAAAGGGTTACCCGGAGGGGATGGCGGTTGCGGTGACGAGCACTGGAAGGGGCGCCGATACCCTGGAGCGGCAACGTCCGGTACCGCAGACGAGGACTGGAACGACGAGATGGATCCACTGACGACCGGAACCCGGCCTGCCC
>JAOPYM010000573.1 GCA_025964615.1 Actinomycetes bacterium | reverse complement strand
CGGCAGGGCCGCTACCGAGTTCTGCAGGTAGATGGCGCCCAGGCCCTTGATCTTCCGCCATACTCCGGCCCGCAGCCGGGTCGGCTCGGCAGGCACCTTGTAGACGAGCACAAGCCAGCGCACACCAGGCGGGTCGGGCTGCTTGCCATCCTCGCCTGCAAGACCCGTCAGACCGACAGCCCTTGACACGCGCACACCTTCCGTAGGCCGGTTGCCAACGGGGACCGCCCTGCACGGAATCCCGGAACCCGACCTGTCCGAACACCTTACTGGTGCAGGCCTACGGCAGCATGACCAGGAAGGAAACGGCCGTAGCCGGGAAGGACCACGACACGGTTACCGACGAGCAGGTCGCCGAACCGGCCCGAGCCGTCCAGCCAGGGACACAGCAACGATCCAGGCAACAAGCATCGAAAGAGGCACGGGCCCGCAAACAGCGGAGCCTAGCCGGGCTGGACCTTGCGCCAGCGCGCCTCACAGCAGGAGTAGACCCCGAAGGTCACCAGCCCGAGGGCGACGGCGATGAGCAGCCAGGGGCCGAGCGGGGTAGTGGCGATCTTGCGCAGTGATCCGTCGATGCCCTGGGCCTTCTTGGCGTCGAAGGAGACAGCGGCGACGACCAGGAACACTCCGACGACACCGAAGACAATCCCCCGGGCGGCTACCCCCACCGTGCCCAGGGTCTCGATGACCCTGCGGGACCGAGGGTTCAACCCCGCCAGGTTCAGTTGCTTGCGGAACTCCTTGCGTACACCGCCCACGACCATGGCGACGCCCGCGCCGACTACGACGAGACCGATCAACAGCACCAGCCACCGGCCGCCCGGATGACTCATGAGCTTGGCGGTGAAGTCCTTGGACTGGCCATTGCCGGACTGGCCACCATTGCCCATCAGGAAACTGACGACGCCGACGAACACGAAGCCATAGAAGATCCCCCGGGCCAGCGACGCCAGCCGTTTTCCGGCCTTGTGCCCCTGGGGACCGGCCTGGCCGTAGGCGGCCTCGGCGAGCCGCCACAGGGTCAGCCCGGCGAAGCCGGCGGCCAGCAGCCACAGCACCACGGTCCCGCCGGGATGCCCGGCGACGGCGTGCAGCGCGCCACCACGGTCGGCCTCTTTGCCCCCGATGCCGAGCCCGATCTGTACGGCCAGTACCCCGATCAGCATGTAGTTGACGCCACGCGCCACCAGACCCGCGCGTGCGAGCCATTGCATCGACCGGCTGGTCGCCGCCTCACGCCCCACTGCCTTGACGTTGCTGCTCACCCTCACGACGAACACCTCAGCGTTTCTTCATCAGGCCGGCCCATCACCACGACAGGGGCACCCGATATCCTCGATCGGGCGCGCTATGCAGGGCCCACGCACCTGGTCCGGAGCGCTTTCGCAGCGTCTCGACAGAATCTTGGTCGGGGTCTCCTGCCCGGAGACACCTCCGACGGTGATGTCAGCCTCGGCGCAGCGCCATTACCACCAGGACCACGACGATGATGACAACGATCGTTCCGAGTCCTATGTACATGACCGGTTTCCTCCAGCGAATCCATGTTGACAGGGCCACGTCCCATTGGTCGCAGCCTCCTGTCCTTCTGCACCATGTGCACAATTGCAAACGGGGCGAGGCCGGGTAGCCGGGTGATGCTGCCATCGGCGCGGCTGGCCTCGGGATGACCCGGGCGCACGGACCGGGTGGCACCGACGCGCGATTCCCCCACCGAGGGCGTCCAACCGTTACGATGCTGCGGGTACCCGTTTGGATTCTTCTGGTCACGAAGGCACGTTCCCGCCTCAGAGGCGCTGAAGTGCGGCCTGGCCAGGTCCTAGCTGCTCCAGACCCGGCGGCTTCCACTGCCAGCGCGCCCCCCTATGCATAGGCACCCGGGTCCAGCCGGACCGCGGCCTTGTGGTCTTTGCAGCGGATGGGCAGGAGAGGCCGCCATGGACCCGTCCTATGTTGAGTTCTCCCCCGGATGCCGGGAGTGCTACACCCTCCCGGCAGGCACCGGGCCGTCATGACGAGCCACTTCGTCACCATGATCACGTGCGACACCGCAGGGTGCGAAGGCGTCGTCATCCATCGGTACGGCAGCGCCATCGCGTCCACCTCCCGCCAGAGGGCGGACAAGGCCGGATGGACTCGCATAACGATCGGTTCGGGATGGCTGGGAGACCTCACCGAAGATCTCTGTCCGGCCTGCTCCGCAGGCCGCCCACTGGTACGAAGCCGCACCTGCCGCGACTGCGGTGGGCACCTGACGGGCAGCGCCTGCGCCGACTGCGGGCCGGCCCCCGCTCGTCAGGACCTTGCCGTCGCCGGCATGACCCGCAATGGCGCTCTCGACACCGGCAGGCCAGCCGTCCCGGTGACGATGAGCCCAGCTGTGTCGCTGGAACTGAGCGCAGTCACGACAGCCGCCACCGAGCCTGGCTGAACCGGGCCCCCTTGCCGAAACCGAAGACCGTCACCGGCCGTCAGCGCCGGATCGTTGTTCTTCTCCCACGTCAACGATGCGGGGTTCTGGCTCGTCAAGGAGTACTTCGGGATGACCGTCGGTCAGACGCTCCGCTCCCCGTACCGGAACCCGAGCCCGTACCCCCAAACCAACGGAGGGGCCTGGACGTTCTCAGATCAGCAGTCGGGCCACGTTTGACCGTCCCCTGGATGGGCAACCGGGGCGCATGCAAGCGGGCCCTCACCACTCTGAACATGCGGATCCCGGTGGACTCCACGGGCGGCCGCACCGCAGCCGCGGAAGGAAACAGGCATGAGAGCCTCCGTATCAGCGAGCTGGGTCGAGCGCGCAGCCTGCCGAGCCGAGCCGCCGGACCTGTTCTTCCCGATCGGTGTCAGCGGGCCACCTGAGCATGTGGCACGGGCCAAGGCGATCTGCCTGCGCTGCCCCGTTCGCGAGCAGTGCCTGGCCTACGCCCTGGCGACAGCACAACAACACGGCATCTGGGGTGGGCTCACCGAAGACGAGCGCCACCGGGCACGCCGGCGCATCCAACGCGCTCCGCAGACCACCCAAGAGACGATGCACGGACGTTCGCGAGCATCTTGAGCAACCGGCCCACCCCAGGTCGTCATACCGGGCTTCAGCGTGTCCGGAACGGCCGGCCGTAAGACCCGCCGCTACCACCCCGACCAGAACATTGGCCGGGGTGGGCGGGCTGGTGGCGTGAGCCCGCGTAAGCGGAAGGAAACGAGCACCGCACCCAGCACGACGCGGAAGACCGCCTGTAATGGGCGATCCACTGAGAATCCACGAGAATCCACGAGAATCCAGTGAACGGTGCTTCACTTGCTCGGTTGCAGCGCCTTGCAGGAGACCTTCGGATTCACGCCGATGTAGTTGAGCGGCCCCGCAACAATCGTCACGGCGATCGTGCTGGCTCTGGAGCAGTTCGGGTCAGAACTGCTGTAATAATGACGCTGGCCTGCGGCGAGGGCACCAATGATGAGCCAGACAACGAGAACCACCGATCCGATACGCATTGCAACCTCCTACGGATGATCCGGTTCCCAGTAAAGGCCATACCTGGGCAGAGGGACATGAGCAATCCGAGCAAGACCCATCAGCAGAAGTGATCGTCGCTATTCAGCACTGAAGGAGCGAGACACGGCGACTGGTCCCAGAGGCAAGACGCTAGCCCTGACCGTGTCGCCCATCGCCATCGCCACCGCGATCTTCTACGTCCTCTACCGGGTCGCCGAGGACTACCTGCTCGTCCCCCGGATCATGGGCAAGGCCGTCCAGGTGCCCGGCGTCGTGACCGTCCTGGCCGTCCTGGTCGGAGGCACCCTCCTGGGCATCATCGGCGCACTGGTCGCCATCCCCATCGCCGCCGCACTGCGCCTGGTCCTGCGCGAAGTCACCTTCCCCCGCCTCGACAGATCCTGAACCACCATCTCGAGACCGAGACGGCCCCCCTCGACAAAGGGACACCGTCTCGGCCAGCCCCGGGCCGGGACGCCGACCCGTGGCCCGCATGTACGCCACCCCGAACACTGGCCACTTCCGTGAGGCAACGGGAATGGACGATGGGATGCGCTTGACCAGTCCGGCCGCGTGACCCATGGCTCAGCGCGTACACGGCAGCTGCGACCCATAGTCGTGAGCCGATCATTCGAGCGTCATGGGCGGGGGCCGCTACCAGCGGTGGCGCCGTCCACGGAATGAGTGGCCCATCGATCCCAGGATCCACCGATGACGAGCAAAATGATCCCGACGGTCCACAGAATGGCGATGTGGGCGACGTAGCCGATGACCAGCAGGACGAAACCGAGGACGATCATGGACCTCGCCCCCACCGACATACCGTCCCCTTTCGCGGCGCACGGCCCATCCGACCGCTGGCGACCAGCGTGTCCGCGCACGGCCGGCAAGGACTGAGCGCGTGCGGCGTGGCGTGGCGTGGCGTGAAGATCATCACCTCAATGGTCGGTCCGGTCGGGTCCGTCCGAGTCTGAGTGTAGGGAATGGCCAGTAGCGGTCATCTGGTGCCAGGTGGTGGCGGGGTGGGTACCGTTGGGGCCTTGCCCTGCTGGTGATGTTTCGGCCTCTCACCCGGCCGCTGCCGGATCCCACCCCAGTTCACTGCCGGACGGGCAGGCCACCAATGGTTCCTGAGCGGTCGGTCGGGACGGCCTGGGAGAGGATGCCGCCGCCCGACCACTCAGGAACGGATGCGATTCGCTGGGCCGGAGCAGCCCCGAACCCGCCGCGGACTTCCAAGCCCGCTGGTCCCCATCGACCCCTCTGCGTCGTGACGGTGCACAGGTCACCCGTGGGCCATCGCAGGTGACGGGTCCCGGTCCGGAGGACCCCGCCCGTCGTCCGGGCTGATGCCGGACCACGCGGGTACTCGGGGTCCCCGCGAGCCGATTCATTTCACCGACCTGCTTTGGCGGTTGAGGACCGTGCGGTGCCGGTCGGCGTGGCAGTTGGTGAGGCCCCGGGTATAGGCGCTGTACCGCGCTGGCTTAGTCCGCTTGATCAAGTCCGGCCGCGTGACCTATGGCTGAGCACGTTGGGCGGAGTGCCGTTACCAGTAGTGGCGTCGTCCACGGACTGCGTGGCCCGCCGATCCCAGGATCCACAGGACGGCTCCGATGATGAGCAGGATGGTCCCGACGGTCCACAGGATGGCGATATTGGCGACGTAGCCGATGACCAACAGGACGATTCCGAGGACGATCATGGGGCGTCCTCCGATCTCAGAAATCTGATTCCTGCTGTCTGATTATCCCCGCCGACACAGCAGGGCAAACTCGTGGGTGGCCCTACCGGTCGGCGGGCAGGGCGTGATGTCGCTGCGCGTTCCCAGTTTGGGTGTCGATGCGGTGATGAGGTAGCCCGTGGC
>JAOPYM010000522.1 GCA_025964615.1 Actinomycetes bacterium | reverse complement strand
CCACGGGGCAGGAGCGTGGCCCGGAACGGCCCCGAGCTCCCCGATCGCCGACCTCGACACGGGTACTGCACCCCCAGTAGCCGAGTGACACGGCCACGAACTTGTTATTTTCCATTACGGTAAATATCCTTACCGTAATGGAAAATAATCCATCGTGGCTTCTGCCCTTGCTGCGCTCGCGGGTTACCGGGGCGCTGCTGGCCCTGCTGTACCTGCATCCGGACACGGACTACAGCCTGACCGAGGCAGGGAAGGCGATCGGCGCCAGCCCCAAGGTCATGTCCACCGAGGCTGACCGGCTTGTCACGGCTGGCCTGGTACGAGAGGCCCGGCGCGGCCAGGCACGACTGATCCGGGCGGAAACCAGTGGCCCAGTTAGCCGTCCGCTCACCGACCTGCTGGCGGTCACGTACGGGCCGCTGCCTGTACTCAGCGACCTGCTGTCTGGAGTGGCGGGGGTTGAGCAGGCGTACATTTACGGCTCCTGGGCGGCACGGTACCTCGGGGAGCCCGGCCCGGTTCCCCATGACGTGGACGTCATCGTCATCGGCGTGGCGGACGAAGACGCCCTTTACGACATGGCGCGCGAAGCCGAGCACCGCCTTGGCCGTGAGGTGAACGTTAGCGCGGTAAGCCCGCAATACTGGGAAGCACCCGATCCCGCCGACTCCTTCATGCGGCATGTCCGGGAACGCCCCCTCGTCGAACTGGAGCTATCGCGATGAGATGGAACCAGGGCCGCGCGACAATCGACAGGCTGATCGCCGACGGCGAATTGCAGCGCGTCCCGCCCAGCCGCGAGCACGCCGACCAACTTCTCGCGCAGGCACACAAGGACCTGGCGAGCGCTGATCTGCTGCGCGGTAGCAACCCCAAGCGTGCGTATGAGAGCCTTTACGATGCCGCCCGAATGGCGCTGACCGCAGTCCTGGAGAACCAGGGACTGCGGCCGACGAGCCGCGGCGGTCACATCGCACCGTACGCGGCCGTCTCAGCCCAGCTCGACCCGCCGATGGGCACCGTCCTGAGGCCGTTGGACCGCATGCGACGAACGCGGAACAGATCCGAATACCCATCGTTCACCACACCTGAGGTCACCGCGGACAACGTCACCGTAGACATGTCGGCTGCTAGGGCAATCGTCGAAACCTGTGAAGGCGTCTTGGACCAGATGTCCCCGTTCTAACCCAATCGCGAGGCGTAACGAATGAGCAGGCGGCCCATCCACAAGCTCTGTGGGCGGAGACAGCTGAGATCGTCGGCAGGGCCGTCACGCTGAGGAGAGAAAGCACGAAGTCCCGCGCGCCCACTCGGTGGGCTGGGCGCGCGGGGCCTGACCTCGCGGGAGCCGCTAGGTTGAGGGCTACCTGACGGGCTCCCGGGGAATGGCCTCCCCGTCGCAGAAGGCCATGTAGTCCATGACCGCGGTGAAAACGCCGGGCGCGTACCAGGCGAACCAGGTCATCGCGTCAGCGAGTTCGTCCTTGGTGCGCCCGCGCAGCCGCTCAACCCCCGGTACCTCAGTGACGAGGTGCGCGGCGGGGTCTGGGTAAGTCACACTTGCGTTCACGATCGTCCTCCGGTTGGTGGTGGATGATCCAGGGCCGCGGCGGTGCTGGTACACCGCCGCGGCCCGCCTGATTCCCGGCTGGAATCAGGCGACGCCTTTAGGTTATCGTATGTGTGTACGAATCAAACTTCGACACACGGTAGCACCTAGATTTTTTGGACATTAGCCATCGGGAACCGCACGGGCCGGGGACCTGCACCACCGGTCTGGGTGATCAGCCGAACGGTTGCCCGCCTGCGCGGTGTTTACTCCGGCACCTGGGCGATGTCGGGCTGCTCGGGGCCGTGTGGGATGTCGAAGGTGCCCTCGCCCGTGCGCAGCAGCCGGAGCACTACGCCGGCCACGTACTCCGGGTGGTGCGCCACCATACCGGGGCGAGGCGCGACGCCGAGCTGGAAGAGGCCGTTGCCGAACTCGGTCGCGGTAATGGAGGGCAGCAGCAGCGACACTGCGATCCCGTCCCCGGCCAACTCCTCGCGCAACACCGCGCTGATCATGTTCACAGCCGATTTCGTCGCCGCGTACGCGCCGGAGCCGGTCGCCACCCGGCGAGTGGTGCCCGAACTGATGTTCACGATCCGTCCGAACCGCTGTTGCCGCATGGCCGGCAGGACGGCCTGGGTGACACCGATGAGGCTGACGACGTTGAGGTCCAAAATCCGGCGGTACTCGGCGAGATCGATGTCGGCGATCCGGCCCTGAATGCTGGCGCCGGCGTTGTTCACCAGGCCGTCGACGCGCCCGTGCCGGTCCAGGGTGGCGGCCACCAGGTCGCGCACCTGCGCGGGATCGGTCACGTCGGCGGGCATGGCCAGCGCGCCGCCGAGTTCGTCGCTCAACCCGGCCAGCCGGTCGGCCCGGCGCGCGGCCAGGACTGGACGTGCTCCGGCGGCGTGCAGCGCCCGCGCGGTCGCCGCGCCGATACCGGATGACGCGCCGGTGACGATCACCGTTTTACCTGTCAGGTCAATGAGATCACTCATGCACCCACGTGTACCAGACCGCCAACCTGAGGTCTCCGGCAGTGATCGACTCGTTCCCCGGTCGCGACGCCATGGATCGCCGATCGGGCTCCTCGAGCGCACCCCTGCCCAAGCCGTCAGCTCACGTCACACCTCGTCGACCCGGTCCAAGACCCCGTTGCGGACGGTGGCGGGCACGGTGAGCCGCGGGTCGGCCTGGTAACGGGCGGCCAGTTCGTCGAAGCCGGCGGCGTGATCGTCGCCGTCAGCTCCATGCCGGTCTCCCGCATCGCCGCGAAAAGCCGGTCCATCACTACACATCCTCAGGTGCAGCTGGCGGGGGCGGGGGCAGACCGGGCGCGCGCTTCGGGGGCCGCTCCCTGGGCCGCGATTGCGTGGCCGATCTCTGCCCCGAGCCCCTGCTCCCCCGCGCCCGGAGGGTCATGGTGCGGGACCACGCGGAGCACGAACT
>JAOPYM010000458.1 GCA_025964615.1 Actinomycetes bacterium | reverse complement strand
GAACTACCTGGTCGACCTGGCGTACGCGCCCAAGACGAAGAGTGTGGACGCCACCGTCACGATCACCGCGACGGCCACCTCGGACCTGACCTCGTTCGACCTGGATTTCCGCGGCCCGCAGATCATGAGCCTGACGGTGAACGGCAAGCCCGCGCCGTACCAGCGGCGGGGCCAGGAGCTGGCCATCACCCCACCGCACGGGCTGACCCGGAAAGCGCCGTTCACCACCGTGGTGCACTACGCCGGGCAGCCGGCGCCACTCGGCACGCGGAACCTCGGGATGTACGGGTGGGTGCCGTCGCGGGACGGCGCGGTGGTGGTGTCCGAACCGGACGGCGCGCCGAGCTGGCTGCCGGTCAACGACCACCCGCTGGACAAGGCCACCTACACCTTCCGGATCACCGTCCCCACGGGCCTGCAGGTGCTGGCCAACGGCGAGCCGGACCAGCCCATCGTCAACGCGGACTCCACCACCACCTACAGGTGGACCGAGCGGAACCCGATGGCCAGTTATCTGGCGATGATCGCGATCGGTCACTTCGAGATCAGGCGCGGCATGGCGGGGCCGGTCCCGGTCATCACCGCCGTCGACCCGAAGTTCGCCAAGGCGGCCGGGAGGCTGTACGACACCACGGTCGAGGCGGTGAAGTGGGAGAGCTCGATCTTCGGTCCGTACCCGTTCGCCTCGGCCGGCGGGATCATCGACGACCCGAAGCTCGGCTACGCGCTGGAGACCCAGGAGCGCCCGGTGTACGGGGGGTTCGCGCCCGATGCGGACTTCATCGTGCACGAGCTGGCCCACCAGTGGTTCGGCGACAGCGTCAGCCTGACCAAGTGGCAGGACATCTGGCTGACCGAGGGCTTCTCGACGTACGCCGAATGGCTCTGGAACGAGCGGGCGGGGAAGGATTCGGCCAAGAAGATCTTCAACAGGTACCGCCGGCAGCCCGGCACGTCGGCGATCTTCAACCCGCCGGCCGGCGCGCCCGGCAAGGACCAGCTGTTCGCCTTCTCCGTCTACATCCGCGGCGCGATGTGCCTGGAGGCGCTGCGCCTGCGGGTCGGTGACAAGGCCTTCTTCAAGATCCTCAGGTCGTGGGCGGCGCAGCACGAGTACGGCAACGCCACGACGGCGCAGTTCATCGCACTCGCCGAGCAGATCTCGGACCAGCGCCTCGGCCCGCTGTTCGACAACTGGCTGATCGCGAAGGGGAAGCCGGCGAAGTGATGTTCCGGTTGCTGACCGCCTTGCTCGTCGCGACCGCCCCGGCACCGGGCGCGGACGGGCTCGGCGACCCGTACTACCCGCTGGCCGGGAACGGCGGGTACGACGTCGCCCACTACGACCTCGCCGTGACCTACGACCCGGTGACGAGCACGCTGACCGGGACCACCGGGATCACCGCGACAGCGTCGCAGGACCTGTCCCGGTTCGACCTGGACTTCGCCGGTCCGCCGGTCGGCCATGTCACCGTGAACGGACAGCCCGCGTCGTACGACCGCAACGGCCACAAGCTGGTGATCACACCGGCGAGGAACCTGGCCGGCGGCTCGCGGTTCTTCGTACAGGTCGCCTACCGGGGGCGGCCGGGGCCGGCGACGGACCCGTCGCTGGGCGCGACCGGCTGGCTCGGCACCGCAAGCGGCGCGGTGACGCTCTCCGAGCCGATCGGCTCGGAGACCTGGTTCCCGGTGAACGACCACCCCTCGGACAAGGCCACCTACGACTTCCGGGTGACGGTGCCGCGCGGCCTGCAGGTGCTGGCCAACGGCGAGGAGGCGGGCAGGTCGCCCGGCGGTGCGGGTCTGGTGACCTACCACTGGTCCGAGCAGACCCCGATGGCCTCCTACCTGGCGATGATCGCGATCGGCCGGTTCCGGGTCCGTTCGGGCCGTACGCCCGGCGGGATCCCGGAGACCACGGCGGTGCCCGCGACAGGGGCGTACGACCTGGACGCCCTCTACCGGGAGACCTCGGCGGCCATCGACTGGGAGTCGAAGGTCTTCGGCCCCTACCCGTTCCGCTCCACCGGCGGGATCGTCACCGAGGCGGCGGTCGGCTACTCACTGGAGACGCAGGGCCGGCCGGTGTACGGGTGGATGCCCGGCCAGAGCATCGTGGTGCACGAATTGGCCCACCAGTGGTTCGGGGACAGTGTCAGCCTGGTGAGCTGGCGGGACATCTGGCTCAACGAGGGGTTCGCGACGTACGCCGAGTGGCTCTGGGACGAGCAGCACGGCGGGCCGTCGGCGCAGAGCCGATTCGACACGGCCTACCAAGGACCGGCGAACTGGCAGATCGCCCCGGCGGATCCGGGCCGTGACCGGATGTTCGACGGCTTCGCGGTCTACCAGCGGGGTGCGATGACCCTGCAGGCGCTGCGCTCCGCCGTGGGCGACGCCACGTTCTTCGCGATCCTGCGCGACTGGACTGCCCAGTACCGCAACGCCGGCGCCACCACCGCGGATTTCGTTACGCTGGCGGAGCGGGTCTCCGGCAGGGATCTCGGGCCGCTCTTCCAGTCCTGGCTGCAGGGCACCTCGAAGCCGCCGGCCTGAAAGGACCGCGCGTCGGGCTTGCGATCGAGGTACGTCGGGTGGGAGTTTTGGTGGTCATTGCGAGTTCTGATCTCCATGTGAGGATGAGGTAGATGCGCAGGACCTCCCAGGCCGTGACCGCCGTTGCCCTCGTCGCCGGACTCCTGGCCCCTGCAGGACTCGCGGACGCCGCCGTCACCTTCACCCCGGGTGCCCCAGGGTCCGGCGACCCGTACTTCCCCGACATGGGGAACGGCGGGTACGACGTCGGCCACTACGACATCAACCTGGCGTACGACTCGAAGACCAAGGCCATCGCCGCCACCACCGTCATCAAGGCGCGGGCCACCCAGAACCTGTCGCGGTTCGACCTGGACTTCATGGGCCCGCTGAAGATCAGCAAACTGACCGTGGACGGGAAGAAGGCGGCCTACAAGCGGACGGGCGCCCAGGAGCTGGTGATCACCCCGCCGCGCGGGCTGGTCAAGGGCAGCCACTTCACCGTCTCGGTGACGTACGCGGGCGTGCCCAAGATGATCAACGACCCGGCGCTCGGCATCTCCGGCTGGGTGGCCACCAAGGACGGCGCGGTCGCCCTCGACCAGCCCTTCGGCGCGGCGACCTTCTACCCGGTCAACGACTCGCCCAGGGACAAGGCCACCTACACCTTCGCGATCACCGTGCCGCAGGGCCTGGAAGTGCTGGCCAACGGAGAGCCGTCCCCCGTCACCCTCGGGAAGAAGACGGCGACGTTCGTCTGGCAGATGAACCAGCCGATGGCCAGTGAGCTCTCGATGATCGCGATCGGGAAGTACAACATCGTCCAGGGCAAGGCCCTGAACGGCATCCCGAACATCACCGCGATCGGCACCTCGCTGGACAAGAGCCAGGGCAAGGCGTTCAACACGTTCACCGCCGACACCCTCAAGTGGGAGACGTCGATCTACGGCGCCTACCCGTTCCGGTCGACCGGCGGGATCATCGACAGCGCGCACGTGAACTACGCCCTGGAGACCCAGAGCCGGCCGTTCTACGACCAGAGCACCAGCGTGCTGGACAAGTCCACGATCGCGCACGAGCTGGGCCACCAGTGGTTCGGCGACAGCCTCACCCCTGAGCACTGGTCCGACATCTGGCTGAACGAGGGCTTCGCCACCTACACCGAGTGGCTGTGGAGCGAGAAGACCGGCGGCCAGACCGCCCAGCAGATCTTCGACAAGACCTACGCCGGGGAGCAGGCGGCCGACGGTTGGCAGGGCATCGTGTCCGATCCGGGCCGTGACCACATCTTCGGCACCCTGGTCTACAACCGGGCCGCGATGTTCCTGCACACTCTGCGCAAGACGGTCGGGGACGGGGTCTTCTTCCCGCTGGTCAAGAAGTGGGCCACCGACCACCGGTACGGCAACGTATCCACCACCGAGTTCGCCGCCTTCGCCACCAAGTTCGCGGGCCAGGACCTGACCGCCCTGTTCAACTCCTGGATCTACTCCCCCGGCAAGCCGACCGTCTGACGCCCCGGCCCGCCGGCCGCCCCGGCCGGCGGGTCATGCTCAGCTGAACAGGTGGTCGACGACGCGGGCGGCTGCCCGGCCGTCGGGAGCAGGGCAGAACTGGGCCGTGAACCGTGAGTAGGCCTCGCGGTGCGCGGCCGCGACGGTGTCGATCGAGCTGAGGGCGTCGATGACCCCGTCCGAGCAGGACAGCAGCGGGCCCGGCGCGTGCGCCTCGAAGTCGAAGTAGAACCCGCGCAGGTCGTCGCGGTACTCCTCCAGGTCGTAGGTGAAGAACAGCATCGGCCGCCCGGTCCCGGCGAAGTCGAACATCGCCGACGAGTAGTCGGTGACCAGCACGTCACTGATCAGGTACAGGTCGGCGATGTCCGGGTAGGCGGTCACGTTGACCACGAAGTCCCCGAAGGCCGGGTCGTACAGGTCACCGGCGATCAGATGGTGCCCCCGGACCAGCAGGACGTGGTCGTCGCCCAGCTCCTTGCGCATCCGGGCCAGGTCGATCCGCATGTCGAAGCGGTATTTGCCGCCCGCGTAGAACTGGTCGTCGCGCCAGGTCGGCGCGTACAGCACGACCTTCTTGCCGGGGGCGATCCCGAGCCGGGCCCGCACCGAAGCCGCCCGTGCGGGGGCCTCCGGTGCCGACAGCAGGTCGTTGCGCGGGTACCCGCTCTCCAGGATCTCCCCGTCGAAGCGGAACGCCCGGCGCAGGATCGGGGTGCTGAACGGGTTCGGCGACAGCATCACGTCCCACTTCGCGACGTCCTCGCCGAGGTGGTCGAGGTAGCTGCTGCCGCTGGCGAACTTCACCTGGCCGATGTCGAACCCGATGCGCTTGAGCGGCGTGCCGTGCCAGGTCTGCAGGTAGGTCTGCCCGTCCCGCTTCACATAGCTGGCGGGCATGTCGTCGTTGGTGACGACATACCGGGACCGGCCCAGCGCCTCCCAGTAGTCGCGGCTCCACTGCTTGACGACCTTCGCCCCGGCGGGCGCCTCGATCGAGGTGTCCTTGACCACCCAGACGTGCTCGCGGTCGTCACCGCGGCGGCGCAGCTCGTCGGCGATCGCCCTCGGGTTGTCCGCGCACTGCTTGCCCTTCCAGCTGATGAAGACCACCGAGTCGCGCAACCGCAACGAACGGTGCAGCGGGTAGAAGGTCTCTTGCAGTTTGCGCTGGTTGTACGCGCCGCGCTCGCCGAGCGCGGAGTCCGCGGACACCTCGATCACCGGGATGTCGAACTGGGAGCACACGAACCGGAACCGCTTGCGTCCGTGTACGACGGGCCTTTCGCCCAGGTCGGGCAGGCGCGCGTGGTCGAACTTGGTGTAGATCAGCTCGTCCGAGCCGCCCTGCACGGTCCGGCGTACCGTGATGTCCCAGGTGCCGTCGCGCAGCGGGGCCGCCACCCCGAACGACATCGACGCGGTCACCTCAAGGGAGACCGAGAACGCGTCGCCGTCCCTGACGAACGGATAGACGTGCAGGTCACCGCTGCCGCGCAGGCGCAGCACGGTCTCCAGCGCGTCCGGCCCGAGGTAGGAGCCCCGCAGCACCAGCTCTCCGGAGGCGGTCCACTCCTGGGCCTCGATCACCGGGCGGAAGGTGCGCTCGGCCAGGGTGAGGTACCCGTCGCGGGTGTGCAGGATCGCCAGCTCGCGGCCGTGCCTGGCGTAGCGCCGCTCGGGCAGCGCCCCGGTGACCGAGATCCGCACCGGCTCGCCGTTCCCCGCGCGCAGGTAGGTCTCCCAGAAGGTGCAGTCCTGTACGGCCGGTTCGAGATGGTCGAGCGGGATCCGTACGGTGAAGGCGGAACCGTCCATCCGGGCGGGCAGGCTCAGGTCCTGCGCGCCGTCCCGCCGCACCAGAAGCTCGACCGGGCCCTTCGGTCCGAGGAACCGGCCGGTCAGCTCCACCGCGTCCCCGTCGAGCCGTACCCCGCTGGCGACCGCGTTGAGCGCGACCACCCCGACGTCCAGGCGGTCGCCGACCCAGCGGGCGATCAGCCGCCGCGACGGCGCCACCTCGGCGTACGGCGGCCGCTGCGGACGTCCGCGCACCGGGGTGGTGAGCGGGGCGGACCGCACCAGCTCCCGGCCGCGCACCACCACGTGGCACCGCCAGTCGCCCGCCCCGCGTAGCCGCCTGGGGGAGACCGCGCAGGAGAACCCGGCCCAGTCGTAGACGTACCGGTCCTGACCCGAACGCGCGGTGGCGTCCGGATGCGGCACCGACCGCATCCGTACCAGCCGCGGCAGCCGCCGGTCCGCGGTGAGCAGCAGGAACTTCGAGGTGTCGCGTTTGCGTGCCAGATCGCGGTACGGGACGTACGCCCGGCCGGCCAGGTGCAGGCTCCCGTCCCGCCACTCGATCTCGTCCACCCGGGTGACGGGCTTGGTCTCCCGTCGCGACACCCGGAACACCCGCGTCGGCAGGCCCAGCTCACCGCGGAACGGCAGGTCGGCGTAGAGCCGGCCGCGCCGGTGCAGGACCGGCAGGGCGTCGCCGCGCTGCCCGCGCTCCCAGGCGAGCAGTTCGAGCAGCTCGGGCATGAGCCTGCGCCGGGCCAGCTCGTACTTCAGCTTCTCCGTCGAGGCCAGCCCGCGCAGCGCCCCCCGCGAGACCTGGTCGAGGTAGCGGTTGACCAGGTCGAGGAAGATCTCCCGGTAGTCCTCGCCCACCCGGTGCAGCTCCGCGAAGTACAGCGGCAGGTCGTTGGTGACGGCCTTGTGCTGGTGCCTGCGCAGCAGCGACCTCGTCCCGTACTCGCGCAGGAAGGTGTCGATGGTGAGCAGTGCGGAGATCCGGTCGCGCAGGTTCGTCAGGCTGTCGCGGCGCTGGGTGATGGACGGGTTGCCGCTGGGCCGCTCGCGCCACTGGTAGATCGTCTCGGTCAGCACGTCCGCGGAGCGGGCCAGGCAGTGGATCCGGATGGCCAGCTGGATGTCCTCGTACAGCACGCCCTCGGGGAACCGGAAGCCGTGCGCGTCCCAGAACTCCCTGCGGAAGGTCTTGTTCCACATGGTCACGTCGTAGAGCAGGCTCGGCGTCCGCCTGATGTGCGTGCGGCTCTGCGGGCCGGTGATGGCCTTGTCGTGCAGGTAGGAGTTGCGGGCGCCACTGGCGCCGAGCCGCTGTACGGCGCCGGAGACCAGGTCGGAGCCGGTCCGCTCCAGCGAGTCGAGCATCAGCCGGTAGGCATGCCGGGGCACGACGTCGTCGCCGTCCACGAAGGCCAGGAAGCGCCCGCGGGCCCGCTCGATCCCGGTGTTGCGGGCCTTGCCGGGACCCTGCTGCTCCTGGCGCAGCAGCACGAACCGGGGGTCACGGCCGGCGTAGGCGGCCGCGATCCGGGCGCTGTCGTCGGTGGATCCGTCGTCCACCATGAGGACTTCCAGGTCCGGCATGGTCTGGGCGGCCAGTGAGGCCAGGCACTCGTCGAGGAACTCCTCCACATTATGGAAGGGGACCACCAGACTGAGCCGGGGTCTGCCCGGCTCTTCCACACCCGTGTACGAACTGATCCTCTCGGGTGCGGAAAGCGCCATAAAAAACCCCTCTCAAGTGTCGGGCCCATTTTGGGCAGGGCAAGCCCACAGATTCACGCAAGGTTCACGCAGGGTAAGAAAGGACCATCGACCCGGGAGGTGGGAGCAGGGCGTGCGCTAGCCGGGGAATGGGTCGCTGACCTGCACGGTCGGGGGCTTCCCACTAGAGTACGCAATCTTTCGACCAGCTGAACAGGCCATGGAGAATCGGTTACAAGACGTTAACCGGCAGGGGGTCTGGCAGACTTGCCGCGTGCATCCCGTCACCGTCGACGAGATCCGCGCGGCGCGTGAGCTGCTGCGCGAGGTCGCGGTCGTCACCCCACTGCTGCAGTCCCGCCACCTGTCCGAACTGGTCGGCGGCCCGGTTTACCTCAAGTGCGAGAACATGCAGCGCACCGGGTCGTTCAAGATCCGCGGGGCGTACGTGCGGATCTCCCGGCTGACCGACGCGGAACGGGCCCGTGGGGTGGTCGCGGCAAGTGCCGGAAACCACGCGCAGGGGGTCGCGCTCGCCGCCCAGATGCTCGGCTGCAAGGCCACCGTGTTCATGCCGGAGGGCGCGCCGCTGCCCAAGGTCGAGGCGACCCGCGCCTACGGGGCCGAGATCATCTTTCAGGGGCCGACCGTGGACGGCTGCCTGGAGGCGGCGCGGGCCTACGCCGAGGAGAAGGACGCCGTCTACATCCACCCGTTCGACCACCCGGACATCGTGGCGGGGCAGGGCACCATCGGCCTGGAGATCCTCGAGCAGTGCCCCTCGGTCCAGACGATCGTCGCCCCGGTGGGCGGCGGCGGGCTGATCGCGGGCCTGGCGGCCTCCCGTCCCCCCGGGAGCGGCCCGACGATCGGCGTGCAGGCCAAGCGGGCGGCGGCCTTCCCGCCCTCCTTGGCGCTCGGCCGCCCGCTGTCCGTCGAGACCGGTCCGACCATGGCCGACGGCATCGCCGTCGGACGGCCCGGCGAGCTGACGTTCGACCTGGTCTCGAAGCTGGTCTCGTCGGTGGTCACGGTCACCGAGGAGTCCCTGTCCAAGGCGCTGCTGATCTGCCTCGAACGGGCCAAGCAGGTGGTCGAGCCGGCCGGCGCGGCCGGCGTGGCCGCGATCCTGGAGCACACCTACGCGTTCGAGCCGCCGGTCGTGGCGGTGCTGTCCGGCGGGAACATCGACCCGCTGCTGCTGTCCAAGGTGCTGCAGCACGGCCTGGCGGTGGCCGGCCGCTACCTGGTCGTACGGTGCCGTCTCACCGACCGGCCCGGAGCCCTGGTCACCCTGCTCAGCGAACTCGCCGAACTGCGCGTCAACGTGCTCGACGTGATGCATGAGCGGGTCGCCGCGCGGCTGCACATCGAGGAGGCCGAGGTCCTGCTGCACCTGGAGACCCGAGGCCCCGAGCACTGCGACGAGGTCATCGGCCGCCTCCGCAAACGCGGCTATACCCTCACCTTCGGCTGACGCCCTGCACCATCGAACAGACTCGCGACAGAGTCCATTCGGCATTCCGCTCTACCTGATCGTCGACCCGTTCGCCGGTACCTGCCTGCTGCATGTCAACCCGCGCGGGGAGGGCTACGCCGAGCGCTACACGACCGCCTTCGGCGAGCCCGTCGAGCTGCCGAAGCCGATCAGCCTCACCCTGGACACCAGCGGATTCCGCACCTACCAGAAGCGCTGAGGCCGGCCGAGAGCCCGTTCAGGTGATGTTCCAGTAGCGGTCGGCGGCGAAGATGAGGGCGGCGGCGCCGATCAGGCCGGCGGTCTGGCCCAGGGCCGCAGGTACCACTCGTACCCTTCTGGCGAACTCGAGGCGGGCGTGGGCGCGGAAGGTCTCCTCCAGCGGGTCGAAGAGCAGTGGCCCGGCCTGTGAGAGGCCGCCGCCGACCGCGACGACGTCCAGGTCGCACAGGTGGGTGGCCGAGGCGATCGCGACGCCCAGCGCCTCGCCCGCGCGGCGGAGCGCGGCGGTCGCGATCGGGTGGCCGCGGCGCGCGTCCTCGGCCAGTTCCACACCCGACACCTGGGCCTCGGGGCGCCAGCCCTGCCGCTGGGCCCACCGCACCAGGCCGGGGCCACGGGCGATCGCCTCCAGGCAGCCGCGGCCGCCGCACTCGCACGGAGGGCCGTTCGGGTCGACGACGACGTGGCCGATGTGACCGGCGTTGCCGCTGGTCCCGTCGACGAGCCGGCCACCGAGGATCAGACCGCCGCCGACTCCGGTGGAGACGACCATGCCCAGGACGTTGTCGACGCCCCGCCCGGCACCCCGCCAGTGCTCGCCGACGGCCATGCACACGGCGTCGTTGTGCACCCTGACGGGCAGTCCGGGGAAGAGTTCCCGGAGCCGGGCGCGCAGCGGGAAGCCCCGCCAGGACGGGATGTTCAGCGGTGAGACCTCGGCCGACGGCCACTCCATCGGGCCGCCGCAGCCGACTCCGACCCCGGCGATCGGGGCGTCGCCCGTGACCTTGCCGACCAGCATCTCCAGGGTCCGCCAGAGCCCCTCGGCGTCCAGGCCGGCAGGGGTCTCCGTCCTCTCGTACGACTCGACCCGGCCACCCGGCTCGACCAACGCCGCGGCCAGCTTCGTACCGCCGATGTCGACGCCCAGAACACGCAGATCACTCATCTGACTCCCCGAACGCGAGAATGGAGGCGGTAAAGCCGTGCACATGGTTGCGGCCGCCGACCGGGCCGATCTCACCGGACGCGAAGAACCCGCCGACCCCGCCGGTGTCGAGCAGCCGCCGTACGACCCGTACATCATGGTCGGAGCCACCGAACATGGCCCGCCCGCGTCCGTTACAGCAGAACAACAGCGCGCCCTCCGCCTTCACGTCGAACCGGTCGAGCAGTTCGGCGAGGTCCTCCTCGGCCGCCCTCGCGTCCCGGACCTGGAACCGTACCGTGCGGCCGATCTCGACCACTTCGCCGATGGCGATCGCGCCGCTTTCGGTGTCCGCGCCGACCACCCCGCGGACCAGGAAGTCGCCCTGCTCGTGCTTCTCGGCGTACTCGTCCATGGCGATCCCGATGAGCAGCCCGGTGGCGGCCAGCGCCTGATCCTCGTCCCGGAGCGTCGCCACGACCTGCTCGAGCTTGTCGAGCGCCGGCATGCCGGCCAGTTCGTACAGCACGTTGTCGTCGGCCATGGTCACGGTCATGTCGCTGCCGATCGGCCGGGCACCCTGGCTGACCAGGGTCACGGCGGTCACCGGGCCGCCGATGACCACGCCGACCGCGCCGTCGGTGTGCACCTCGCCGTCGAGGAACAGCCGGGTGGAGCCGCGTTCCTCGCCCCCGGCGAGGCCGCCGACGAGCGGCAGGCCCGGCAGTGCCTCGCCGGAGCGCTCGACGAACGCGTCCACGGGGAAGCTGTACGGGTCGGCCAGCAGGACGCCCACCACGTCGTCGGGCCGTCCCTCGGACATCCCGACCACGACGAGCCGGTCCTCGGCCCTGAGGGTCTCCAGGCGGAACGGTTCCAGGCGGGCGCCGGGCAGCACGGCCGCCCAGGCGCTCACCGCACCAGTGCCCTCAACGCCCTGGTCGGCTCCGATGACCCCGGTGGCGCTGCAGCCGAGGACGGTACCGGCACCGCCGATCTCCATCGCCCGCCGGGCGGCCCGTTCGGTCTCCTCCGGATCGTCCCCGCTGACGAACACGCACAGCAGGTCGGGCCGCCTGTCAAGATCAGCCACCGCCTGCCGTACCGCCGACGCCGCGGCGCCCACCAGATCCGGGCCGATCGCCAGTCCATCGCCGAAACGCGCCACCGATATCGCCTCCCTAGCCTCGATTCTCCCGGCTCCCGGCCCGATCCCCAAACTCAAGTCTCGTCGCGCATCGGGCGTCTCAACACGTATGGTCGGGAAGGTGCGACCTTCGACAGTCAGCGAACTGCGTGCCAGCGACCATGTCCAACGTTCCGTCAAGGAAGAGCTAAGGGAGAACCTGCTCACCCGGCTGAGATCGGGTGAGCCCCGGTTTCCCGGCATCGTCGGGTTCGACGACACCGTGCTCCCGCACCTGGAGCGGGCCCTCCTCGCCGGGCACGACCTCGTCCTGCTCGGCGAGCGCGGCCAGGGCAAGACCCGGCTGATCCGCACCATCGTCGGCCTGCTCGACGAGTGGACGCCGGTGGTGGAGGGCTGCGAGATCAACGACCACCCGTACGGGCCGGTCTGCGTCCGGTGCCGGCGGCTCTCCGCCGAACTGGGCGACGCGCTGCCCGTGGCGTGGAAGCACCGCGACGAGCGGTACGGCGAGAAGCTCGCGACCCCGGACACCGGGGTCGGCGACCTGATCGGCGACATCGACCCGATCAAGGTGGCGGAGGGCCGGACGCTCGGCGATCCGGAGACCGTGCACTTCGGCCTGATCCCGCGTACCAACCGCGGCATCTTCTCCATCAACGAGCTGCCCGACCTGGCCGAGCGCATCCAGGTGGCCCTGCTCAACGTGCTCGAGGAGCGCGACATCCAGGTCCGCGGGTACGCGCTGCGGCTGCCCCTGGACGTCCTGCTCGTCGCCAGTGCCAACCCCGAGGACTACACCAACCGGGGGCGCATCATCACGCCCCTGAAGGACCGGTTCGGCGCCGAGATCCGTACCCACTACCCGCTGGAGCTCGACACCGAACTGGCGCTCATCCGGCAGGAGGCGTCGCTCACCGCGGAGGTGCCCGAGCACCTCATCGAGGTGATCGGGCGGTTCACCCGGCTGGTCCGCGACTCGACAGCGGTGGACGCCAGGTCCGGGGTCTCCGCCCGGTTCGCCATCGCGGGCACCGAGACGGTCGCCGCCGGGGCGCTGCGCCGCGCCGCGCTGACCGGGGAGGAGCAGCCGGTGGCCCGGGTCTGCGATCTCGCCGCCGTGGTGCCCGCGCTGCTCGGCAAGGTCGAGTTCGAGGTCAGCGAGGAGGGCCGTGAACAGGAGGTCCTCGAGCACCTGCTGCGGCGGGCCGTCGCCGAGACCTACCGGCGCAGGCTCGGCGCGGCCGACCTGACCGGTCTCCTGGACAAGTTCGACGCCGGTGAGACCGTCGACTCGGGGGAGCTGATCCCGGCCAGGGACCTGCTGCACCGCCTTGGCCCGGTCCCCGGCCTGGCCAAGCTGATGGAGCGGCTCGACCTCACCGGGGAGTCCCCCGGCCAGGCCGCCGCCGCCGTGGAGTTCGCCCTCGAAGGCCTGTTCCTGACCCGCAGGCTGTCCAAGGACGACACCGGCGGCACCGCGACCTACCGGACCTGACGGGCGGAGCGAGCGATGAGATACCGGTACGGCCCGTACCACGAGGGTCCGGACCCGCTGGCGGCGCCGTACGATGTGCGGTCCGCGCTGGACGCCATGGGCGACGCCGTCCTGGAGGGCGGCAGCCCGGCCGACGCACTGCGCGACCTGCTGCGCCGCGGCATGCCGGGGGCACCCGACCGGCGGGGCCTCGACGACCTGCTCCGCCAGGTCAGGGACCGCCGCCGGGACCTGCGCGGGCAGGGCCGCCTGGACGGCACGCTGGAGCAGGCCCGGGCGCTCCTCGACAAGGCCATCGGGCAGGAGCGGGCGGCGCTGTTCCCCGACCCCTCCGACGACGCCCGGATGCGCGAGGGGGAGCTGGACATGCTGCCCTCCGACACCGCGCAGGCCGTCCGGCGCCTTGCCGACTACGAATGGCGGTCCCCGCAGGCGCGTGCCACCTTCGAGGAACTGCGGGACCTGCTGCGCAGGGACGTCCTCGACGCCCAGTTCAGGGGGATGAAGCAGGCGTTGCAGGGCGGTGACCCCGAGCAGATGCAGCGGGTCAAGGACATGATGGCCGCGCTCAACGAAATGCTGGAGAGGGACGCGAGGGGCGAGCACACGCCCGCGGATTTCGACGCCTTCATGCAGGAGTACGGGGACATGTTCCCGGAGAGTCCGCAGAACCTGGAGCAGCTGGTCGACTCGCTGGCCCGGCGGGCGGCTGCCATGGAGCGGCTCCTCGCCTCGCTCAGTGCCGAGCAGCGGGCCGAGCTGGCCGGGCTGATGGCCCAGGCCCTCGAGGACGCGGGCCTGGCCATGGAGATGTCCCGCCTTTCGGACTCACTGCGGGCCAGGCGTCCCGACCTGGACTGGGGCAGCCCCGAAAGGATGACCGGGGAGGACCCGCTCGGCATGGGCGACGCCACCACGGCACTGGCCGAGCTGGCGGACCTGGCCGACCTGGAAGCGGCGCTCCGTCAGGACTACCCGGGGGCCCGCCTGGACGACATCGACGAGGAGGCGATCCGCCGGGCGCTCGGCCGGCAGGCCGTCGACGACCTCGCGGGGCTGCGGCGCATCGAGCAGGAACTGGAGCGCCAGGGCTACCTGAACCGCCGGGCGGGGAACCTGGAGCTGACCCCCAAGGCCGTGCGGCGGCTCGGGGAGACCGCGCTGCGCAGGGTGTTCTCGAAGCTGGAGGCGGGGCAGCGCGGCGACCACGACCAGCGGGACGCCGGGCAGGCCGGCGAGCTGACCGGTTCCAGCCGGGAGTGGCGGTTCGGCGACGAGCAGCCGATCGACGTGGTCCGGACGCTCAGCAACGCCGTACGGCACGGGAAGCTGGAACGGGATCCGGTCTCCATCAAGCTCGGGGTCGACGACTTCGAGGTACTGGAGACCGAGAAGCGCACGGCGGCGGCGGTGTGCCTGCTCGTCGACCTGTCGTACTCGATGGTGCTGCGCGGCTCCTGGGGGATGGCCAAGCAGACGGCGCTGGCCCTGCACGCGCTGGTCACCAGCAAGTACCCGCAGGACGCCATCCAGATCATCGGCTTCTCCAACTACGCGCGGGTCCTGCACACCACCGAGATGGCGGGCCTGGACTGGGACATGGTGCAGGGCACCAACCTGCATCATGCGCTGCTGATCGCCGGGCGCCATCTGGACCGGCACCCCGACTTCGAGCCGATCGTCCTGGTGGTCACCGACGGTGAGCCGACCGCCCATCTGCGGCATGACGGGCGCTCCTTGTTCGACTATCCGCCATCCCCGGAGACCCTCACGCTGACGCTGGCCGAGGTCGACAAGATGACCAGGCGCGGGGCCACCCTCAACATCTTCATGCTGGCCGAGGACCGCCGTCTGGTCACGTTCGTGGAGGAGGTGGCCCGGCGCAACGGCGGCCGGGTCTTCGCCGGGATCGGCGACCGTCTCGGCGAGTACGTGGTCAGTGACTATCTCCGCGTACGGCGCCGTGCGTCACGCTAGGTGCTTGGACCCTCGGGGCCTGGTCAGGCCTTCTTGACGAGTGCGGCGATCCAGGCGAGGACGAGCCGGTCGAGCACCGGGTCATTACTGAGCATCGACCCACCGTGCGCCGATCCCGGCTCCTTGCGCAGGACCACCGGAAGGCCGGCGTTCTTCAGGGCGTCGCGCAGCGACACGCTCTCCGCGTACGGGACGAAGTCGCCGTCGGAGTGGACGATCAGCATCGGCACGTCGTCCTTGGTGACTTGATAGGCCGGGGTGACGTCCCGCAGCCGGGCCACGCACTTGATGGTCACCGGCACCGGGGTGCACCCGACCAGCTTCACGACGGCCGTGCGGAGCTTCTGCTTGGCGGCGCCCGTCCCTGGTCCGCCGTCGGCGTACGCCATGGCGGGCGAGTCCACCGGGGACAGCGCCACGACGCCCTTGACGATCTTGTCGGCCGAGCCGTACGTCCCCACGGTCGTCGCCAGCTGCCCACCGGCCGAGGTGCCGTACACGATGATGTTCTTGAGATCGACCTGGAAGTAGCTCGCGTGCACCTGCTGCCTGATCCAGGCGAGGACGCTGAGCACGTCGTCTCGCTGCGCGGGCCAGGGCTTCTGGGTGCTCAGCCGGTAGTCCGCGGCGAATACGGCGTAGCCGCGCGAGGCCAGCCCCTGCGCGTACGACGTCCAGGTGCTCTTGCTCCCCTCCAGCCAGTACCCGCCGTGCAGCAGCAGGATCGCGGGCCGCGGCCCGTGCGCCGACGGCCCCCAGAAGGCGTTCAGCGTCTGGTTCTTGTCGCGCCCGTAGGAGTAGCCCTTCTGCTTCAGCCGGTAGGCGGTGCGGACGACCCCCTGCACCACCTGGGTGTTCTGGTCGGTGACCGCGGCGCTGAGGTACGGGACGACGGACACGTCGTCCGAACCGCCCGCGGGGTCCACGGTCTGGCCGGGGCTCGGCGTCGGTGTGGACGTCGGCGACGGCGACGGCGACGGGCTGGTGCTCGATCCCGCCGACGATGTCGGCGTGGACGTCACTCCGGCACTCGCGGGCAGAGCCGTCACGGCCAACCCCGCGGTCGTGGCCAGCGCCGCCCCGAAGACCAGAACCTTGCGCACGCGCGCCCCCTCCGCCCCCACCGAAACCCCGCCAGCATAGAGGCTTGATCGTCGTTTCCGCACGAAACAGGACTAACGAAGTTCAGGCCAAGGCCTGCTCCAGGTCGGCCAGCAGGTCGGCGGCGTCCTCGATGCCGACCGAGAGGCGTACGAGGTCACCCGGCACTTGCAGCGGTGAACCGGCCGCAGACGCGTGCGTCATCCGGCCGGGATGCTCGATCAGCGACTCGACCCCGCCCAGGGACTCCCCCAGCGTGAACAGGGCGGCCCGCTCGCACACCCGTACCGCGGCCTCCTCACCGCCCGCGAGACGGAACGAGACCATGCCGCCGAACGCCCGCATCTGCTTGACCGCGATGTCGTGTCCCGGGTGTCGCGGCAGTCCCGGGTAGAGCACCCGGGACACCCTCGGGTGCCGTTCGAGCAGGGACACGACCTTGGCGGCGTTCGCGCAATGCCGGTCCATCCGTACCCCCAGGGTCTTGATGCCCCGCAGCGTCAGCCACGCGTCGAACGGCCCGGCGACCGCGCCCATCGCGTTCTGGTGGTAGGCGAGCCGGTCGCCGAGGTCGGTGTCCGCCGCGATCAGCGCGCCCCCGACGACGTCGGAATGGCCGCCCAGGTACTTGGTGGTCGAGTGCACGACCACGTCCGCGCCCAGCGCCAGCGGCTGCTGCAGGTAGGGCGAGGCGAACGTGTTGTCCACGACGAGCACCGCCCCGGCGCCGTGCGCGAGCTCCGCGAGCGCGCTGATGTCGGCGATGCCGAGCAGCGGGTTGGTGGGCGTCTCCACCCAGATCGCCACCGTCTCCGGCCGCACGTGCGCGCGGACGACGTCGAGATCACCGAGCGGTACGGGCTCGTAGACCACCCCCCAGGCCGCCAGCACCTTGGCGAACAGCCGGTACGTGCCGCCATAGGCGTCGTTCGGGATGATCACGTGGGAGCCGGGCCT
Organism: Actinomycetes bacterium; assembly: GCA_025964615.1. Taxonomy (GTDB): domain Bacteria; phylum Actinomycetota; class Actinomycetes; order Streptosporangiales; family Streptosporangiaceae; genus RYN-227. The sequence goes on along the minus strand of JAOPYM010000458.1, from coordinate 597 downwards.
GCAGATGGTACGCAGCAGGGTGTCCTCGGCGGCCATCCCGGACGCGAACGCCAGGCCCCGCACCCCGCCTTCGAGGGCCGCGAGGCACTCCTCGAGCGCGGTCCTGGTCGGGTTGGCGCTGCGGCTGTACTCGTACCCGCCGCGCAGCCCGCCGATGCCGTCCTGTTTGTAGGTGGAGACCTGGTAGATCGGCGGGACCACCGCCCCCGTCGTCGGGTCGGGCGCCTGCCCGGCGTGGATGGCGAGGGTGTCGAACCCGGTCACGTCATTGGAACCAGTCATGATCTGAGGCTAACGGCTCCACCTGGAGGAGGAGGAGCCGCTCCCTCCACGGGGCGACGAGAAGTTAAAAGCAGGCCCATAGGCTTGCCTGGTAGTCGCCAGGTCTCCGGCGTCAAGATCGGCGTTTTCATGGGGCCGCGAGGAAGGCGAGCAGGTCCTGGCGGGTGATGAGGCCGGCGGGCTTGCCATCGATGAGGACCACGGCGGCACCGGACTTCTCCAGGACCCCGGCGGCCTTGGTGACCGGCTCGCCTGAGCCGATCATCGGGAGGTTGGCGGACATGTGACCGCCGAGGCGGTCGGTCAGTGTGGCCT
>JAOPYM010000513.1 GCA_025964615.1 Actinomycetes bacterium | reverse complement strand
GCCTGACCCCAAGGAAACGGCCACCTTCGATGAGACAACATCGGATCAAGTCTCAACGAACCTGTCACACCCCTGATCAGAGACCCCCTCCATCGCAAGATCGTCGAGACGCCCTCAAGGATGCTCTGGGCCGCCGCTCGCCGACCGCCCCGGCATTTCCCGATTCATCTCAAGGAAGATGTCACCTCGCAGGTCATGGCGTCTTGCCAGACACAATCATTGAGACCGGACAGTGGTCGCGATGGCGCGCTGGGGGCGCGTCGTGGGGGAGCCGTCGTGCCGGGAAATCTCGTGGCATGACGCAGCCAGGGGCGCCGGGCCGGGTGTGGCTGGATGTGCCGTACGCGGAGAAGGACGATGCCAAGGCCGCCGGCGCTCGTTGGGATCCCGATGCTCGACGGTGGTTCGCTCCCAGACCCGAGATGCCGGGGATGGAGCGGTGGGCCGCGATCCCGGACGTTCTGCCCGGCGAGGACCGCTCGTTCGGCGCTGGCCTGTTCGTCGACCTGGTGCCGACGTCGTGCTGGTTCACGAACGTTCGCAGCTGCGTCGACCCGCGCGATTGGGATCGGCTTCGGCGGCGGGTGTACGGCCGCGCCGGGCAGCGGGTGCGAGGTCTGCGGAGCGGTACCGGACCGGGAGCGGGATGTGCGCCTGGAGGCGCACGAGCGGTGGGACTTCCTCGAGACGGAGCGCGTGCAGAAGCTCATGCGGCTGATCTGCCTCTGCAACCGATGCCACGAGGTCACGCACTTCGGGTTCGCCCAAATTCAGGGCACCGACCAGCGGGCCTTGGCACACCTGATGCAGGTGACCGGCCTGTCTTGCCGCGACGCGCAGGACCACGTCCAACGCGCATTCCGCGTCTGGGAGTCGCGGTCGCGCCACAACTGGACGCTGGACCTGGCGATTCTGACTGACGCCGGCGTCCGGATCGTCGAGCCTCCATCGGCAACAGAACGCCGTGGCGTCGGCAGGAGCGTTCTGGACAGCGATGGACCTCGGCCGGCGAAGCCGATCGGGACGCAAGCCGCGCGATCAGCCGGGCCGGGATCCGACAGGCAGTACCGAGACCCGCAGAGCGCTGGCAGCCGCAGCCGAGTGAGCCACAGCGCGGCGAGGCGCACCCGGCGTCAGGCCCGACACGTACCGCCGAGCCGCCGGCCCTCGCGGTTGATGCTCAGGAGTGGGCCGTTTTGGTGAGCTTGGCCAGGCACATGTCCCAGCCTTCCTTGTGCTGGGCCCGTTCCCCGACGGGCAGGTCGCGGTGGGTGAGGTCGACGATGGTTTCCTCGCCGTCGGCGGTGAGGTAGATCTCGACGGTCGAGGAGCCTTCCGGGAGCACCGTGTTCTCGTGGAGCCCCCAGGTGAACGCGACGCGGTGGGGCGGACTGATGAGGACGTAGGTGCCTCGGACCTTGCTGTCGCCGAGGTTGATGGCGAAGCGCCCGCCCGGTTCCGGGGTGGTGTCGGCCCAGTCGGCCAACCAGAGGGTCAGCAGCTCGGGGTCGGTGAGGTAGGGGAAGACCTCTTCTGGGGTGGCGCTGATGCGGATAGAGGCGGTGACGACGTCCTGGGTCACTGGGTCTTTCCCTTCTGGGTCTTGCCGGCCTCGACGGCGCGCTTGAGGCGGGCGAGGGCGTCGGGCCACAGCTCGGTCAGGACGTCCCTGACGGTCTCGAGGCCCTCGGGGCGCAGAGAATACATGCGGCGCGTGCCGTCGCGTCGTTCGTTGAGCAGTCCGGCGCGTGCGAGGGTCTTCAGGTGCAGGCTGACGGCCTGCTGGGTCATGTCGAAGTGGATGGCGATCTGCCCGGCGGGCATCTCGCTGGTCTGGACGAGCTTGAGCATGTGCCGGCGGTGGGGGTCTGCGAGGGCTTTGAGCACGGCGTCAGGGCTGGAGACCACGGTCGCCGCCTGGGGTTGCTTGCTGGCCTTCACTGCGGTCATCACGTGATTATCCCATCTGTGTTGGTTGCCGGGGCTTGCGCCGCTCGTGGGTGGCTCACTGACCGGTGTCGCGGCGGGTGGGGAGTGCCGCGACACCGGCCAGCGATGGGGTTTCAGGATCCGACCGGGTGTCCGGTGCCGGTCTCGAGGTAGGAGACGAGGCTGGAGTGCAGGAAGTTGCCCCAGTCGTTGCTGCACTGCTCGTAGCAGACCAGTTGCGGCACGAGGCCGGCGTGGCGGAAGTGCAGAGTGGTGCCGCCGGTCTCGGTGGACGACAGGTCGAAGGCGATCGTGGTCCCGACCCACTCGGGCATGACATCGCAGTCCACGGTGTACCAGCGCACCCGGGTCGGGCGATCGGCGTCGGTGACGCGGAAGCGGACGACGTGCTCGCCGAACATGAACTCCAGGTCGCCACCGGTGCTGGCGCTGCCCGTGGCGGGTGCCCACCAGCTGGAGACTCCGCTGGTGGTGGTGAGGGCCTCGAAGACCGTCTCCGGGGTGGCGGTGAGGTCGAGGGTGGTCTGGAAGTCCTGGTCCTGGGCGGTGATGGTCATGATCGTGTCCTCTCGTGGTGGGCCGGTCGTCCCGGTCCGATCTGGACCCTCGAAGTAAGGGCATACTTGTACAATAAAACCCTTGTACAAGGAAATCAAGAAGAACTTCCCACGCGCTGGTGCTTGGGCGCATCTTCGCCATGCTGGTCCAGGGGTGCCTTTGGGCTCGGCATCTGCAAGGACACGGGCATTCCGGAGCAGCAGGCTCCGGCCGCCGAGTTGGGGATGGACGTCTACATCGCCGGGACGCTGATGGTCCCCGACGAGCGGGGCAAGCAGGACGACCGGGCGGTGCGCATCGCGAAAACCTACGGGGTGTGGGTCGCGCTGGCCAGCTTCGCCGGGCCGACAGGTGGCGGCTACGCCATGTCGGGAGGCAGTTCGGGGATCTGGGGTCCTGACGGCGTGGTGCAGGTACAGGCCGGGGCTGCGGCGGGCGAGGTCGTCAGCGTGACGCTCGGCTAACGGGGGTGGTCGTGCGCCACAGGCTCTGAAGTCCGGCGGACGCGCGGCCCTTACCGCTGACCACCGCTTGACGGACGGCCGCCAACGAAGCTCAGCGCCTCCGCCCCGAGCGCTTGCCACGACTCGCCTGAGGTGGCGTTCACGACGACCCGCTCCCGCAGCGGGCGGCCCCGGCCGCGCTCGAACGGCGTGGCCGAGCCGCTCGCGCACAGGTCGATGCAGCGAGATGCGGGGAGCTTGAGCACGAGGCCACCCCTTGACCAGCATGGCGAAGATGCGCCCAAGCACCAGCGCGTGGGAAATTCTTCTTGATTTCCTTGTACAAGGGTTTTATTGTACAAGTACGTCCTTACTTCGAGGGTCCAGATCGGACCGGGACGACCGGCCCACCACGAGAGGACACGATCATGACCATTACCGCCCAGGACCAGGACTTCCAGACCGACAACATCGAGATCATCACGCGCTTCGAGCACGCGTTTCGCGCGGCCGACCAGGCGACGATCGACGAGCTCTGCGATCCGGGCCTGGTCGACCACAATCCAGCGCCCGACGAAGAGCCGACGCTGGCCGGCTTCAAGCAGAAGGTCGCGGGCTTCAAGGCGATCTTCCCCGATCTGGAGGAGGACCTGCAGGACATTATCGCCAGCGGCGACACCGCCGCCACCCGGTGGGTCGTGACCGGTTCTCAGCAGCAGGAGTTCATGGGGATCCCCGCCTCCGGCCAGACGATCAGGGTCGAGGGCATGAACTTCTACCGCCTCAAGGACGGTCGCGTGACCGACATCTGGACGCAGTTCGACGGCGTCGCCCTGATGCAGCAACTCGGCGCCATCCCGGCCTGACGCTCGGGTCAGCTCCCAGGCGTGCGGGCGCGGATCGCACATGGTGAACGCGATCGTCTGCGTCCACCATGTGCGGTCCGCGCAACGCGCCAGGAAGGCGTCGACTAGCTGGTTGTCGAGCTTGCCCTCGCCGACGAGGCGGTCGCGCAACTCGATGATCGTGAGCTGCCAGTACCGCGCCCACTCAGAGCCGCCGTCGTACAACGCTGTCTCAGCCGTCGCCGCGATTCCGTCGAGTCCCAGCTCGGCAACCGTCGCGGGCAGCCGGCGACCGATGAAGTAGTCGATCCTCTGCTGGCGCGACCAGGCCAGCCAGCCGTCCCAGAACGCCCTTATCTCGGGCGGCTCGGCCACGCTGACCGGCAAGAAGTCCGGCTCGATCAAGAGGATCGCTCCGCCCGGCCGCGCGCTCGCCACCAGGTTCTCGACCGCGATCCGAGCGTCCTGACCAGCGGGAACCGCGCCATCTGCGGCTGGTGTCACGAGCCTCACGAACAGGCCTCGATTCCCCAGAGTTCGCGCGAACTGAGGGGTCTTCACGATGAACCCAAGGGCCTTCACGTTCTATGGGTCATTCCGGCCCTTGGGTTCGTCGGAACCTGAGGGGTCTTGTTCTTCGGCGGTGGTCGTCAGGAGCTGCCGGGCGTTTTCGGCGTAGCGGATGGCGGTCTTGGGGTCGAGGCCGAAGACCATCGCGAGGTGCAGAGGATCCGGGCCGAGGGTGAGGGCTTCGTCGAGCTGCCGGTGGACGCGTAGTCGTTCGAGCGTCGCGGCTTGGCCGCGGAAGGCGTCTGTGATGTGGACCTTGCTGACCGGGCCGATCTCCATGGCGGTCTGCTGGTTGATGACGAGGTGGAGGTTGGCGGTTCCGGGCCATCGGGCCTGCCGGTACTCCAGCCATCGGAGGATCACCTGGTGGGTGAGGTCGTCGAGAGGGCGGGTCCGGCCGGCGATAGCGAGCCGTCGGTTGCCCAGGTCGACGTCGTCGAGCTGCATTTCCCGGATGGGCGCGGTCCGGGCGGCGTGAATGGCGGCCAGGGCCAGGACAAGACGGGCGAGGGGTGTGGTCGCGGCGCGTACGGACTCCTCGATCTCGCTGGGCTGGAGCGGCAGGATCACCTTGCGTGGGTGCTCACCGACCCGGATCCGAGCAGCGGGATCCCGGAAGATCGTGCCGTTCTTCTTGCAGTGCCGGAACAACGACCTCAGCACGCTGAGCGCATGGTTACGCTCGTGGCCCTTCAGCGAGTCGGTCGTAGCGAGGATGTCGTCGCGGGTGACCTCCCGCAGGTGGTCGTAGCGGTCTGACCATGTCGCCAGCATCGGCCGGACCGCTCGCAGGTAGACCCAGACGGTGTCTGGGCTTCGGGGCCGGGAGCGGGGTCCGCCGTTGTGCATAGTCCTGAGCCAATGCTCAACGTCGGCCTGGATGCCCGGAGCGAGATCGGCGAGCTTGCGTTCCAGCCAGGACTCGAAGGCCGGGATCCGGTCGTCGTCGAGTATGCCGAGGTGGTCGAGGACCTCGACGGTGCGTTCCACGCTCATCCCGCGACTGCGGATGACCGTGAACACCTCGGAGTACCGCACCTTGTCGCCGTCGACGTGGCTGGACAGCAGGATGACCAAGGAGCGGTCGACGTATCCGGTCGCCGTGCGGGTCCACCCCCGGGCTTCGCCGATGGTCCGGGCAGCGGCCCTGGCCCTGGCCGGGGTCACAGTAATACTGGCCGAATATCCAACGAACCCGCCTCTGACCTGTGGTTACGCGGGGCTTTAGGGCTGCGGTGAGGGGTTGGTGATCTCTACCGCTACGGTTCGTACCGGTCTCGGTGCG
>JAOPYM010000445.1 GCA_025964615.1 Actinomycetes bacterium | reverse complement strand
GCGTGCACGAGCGCGGCCACGATGGACAGCCCCAGGCCGCTGCCGCCGTACGCGCGGCTGCGGGAGGGTTCGGCCCGGTAGAACCGTTCGAAGACCCGCTCGGCCCGGTCGGCGGGCAGCCCGGGGCCCTGGTCGGCCACCTCGAGAACGATGCCGCGGTCCGTCACTCCGACGCCGACCAGGAAGGGGGTGCCCGCAGGGGTGTGGGCGAGGACGTTGGTGATGAGGTTGGCCAGGACCTGGCGGAGCCGTACCTCGTCGCCGATCACCACCACCGGAGAGTCCGCGCCGTCCACCCTGACCAGGTCGATCTCCCTGTCGGGAGCCAGGTCCTGCGCGTCCAGGACCGCCCCGGCGGCGAGGCTCAGCAGGTCCACCGGGCGGGACTCCAGCGGGCGCTGCTGGTCCAGGCGGGCAAGGAGCAGCAGATCCTCGACGAGCAACCCCATCCGGTTGGCCTCGTCCTCGATGCGCCGCAGCAGCTTGGCGGTCTCCGGGTCGTCCGCGCCCTCCTGCCGGTAGAGCTCGGCGAACCCGCGGATCGACGTCAGCGGGGTTCGGAGCTCATGGCTGGCGTCCGCGACGAAGGCCCGCATCCGGTCCTCGGATCGCCGCGCCGCGGCCTCGGAGGTCTCCCGGTCGCGGAACGCGGACTCGATCTGGGCCAGCATTCCGTTGAGCGCCCCGCCGAGCCGGCCTACCTCGGTGGGCACGTCCCGGTCCGGTACCCGCCGCGACAGGTCCCCGGCTGCGATCTTCTCCGCGGTGTCCTCGATCTCGACCAGCGGCCGCAGGCTCGCCCGCACCAGCGCGAAACCGAGCACGGCGAGGAAGAGCAGCACCACCGCCCCCACGCTCGCGTCGATCAGGGCCACCTGGGAGACCGTCGTGCCGATGTCGGCCAGGCTGACCGCGACCACTCTGGTCGTCCCGTCGTCCAGCGGGGTGACCAGCACCCGCCAGTGACCCCCGCCGGTGGCCGAGTCCACCGTGAACGGCTGCGTCCCGAGGCGGGCGACGTCGGCCTTGGTCAGCGGGGGCAGCTTCGGCCGGTCGTCGCTGAACGGGTCGGAACGCTCGTCGACGACCTTGCCGTCCGCGCCGACCGCCAGCGCGTAGACCTGCGGGAACCGGCGGGCCCGCAACCCGGTGTCGGGCAGCTGGACGCCGGGCGGCGGCGGATGGAGACGGGTGGAACTCTTGAGCTGCTGGTCGACCCGGTGGATGAGGGAGCCGCGCAGGATCTGAGTGCCGGCCAGCCCGGTGACGATCAGCGCGAGGGCCACGAGCAGCAGGGTGCCCGCCACCAGACGTGCCCACAGCGGGGCGCGGAGCAGGCGCCTTCTCATGCCCGGGGCACGCGCAGCATGTAACCCACGCCGCGCAGCGTGTGGATCAGCCGTGGCTCGACGTTGTCGACCTTACGCCGCAGGTACGACACGTAGGACTCGACGACGTTGCTGTCCCCGCCGAAGTCGTACTCCCACACATGGTCGAGGATCTGCGGTTTGGACAGCACCCTGCCGACGTTGGCCATCAGGAAGTGCAGCAGCCGGAACTCGGTCGGCGACAGGTGCACCGCATGACCGTTCCGCCACACCTCGTGGCTGTCCTCGTCCAGTTCCAGGTCGGCGACCTGCAGCCGGCCCGGCGGGGCGATGTCGCCTCGGGTACGGCGCAGCACGGCCCGGATCCTGGCGAGGACCTCCTCCAGGCTGAAGGGCTTGGTGACGTAATCATCACCACCGAGCGTGAGTCCCTGCACCTTGTCGCCGGTACCGTCCCTGGCGGTCAGGAAGACGACCGGTACCTGCCGGGTACCCGACCGTAGCCGGCGGATCACATCGAAGCCGTCCATGTCGGGCAGCATCACGTCCAGGACGATCAGGTCGGGCCGGGTCCGCTCGGCGACCAGGACGGCCTCCCGCCCGTCCGCCGCAGTCTCCACCTCGAACCCGGCGTACCGCAGGCTCGCCGACAGCAGCTCCCGGATGTTCGGCTCGTCGTCGACCACCAGCAGTCTGGCCTCGCCGCTCATTTCACGCTCACCCGCCGCCTCCAGTCCGAGCACCGCCGGAAAGACCGCCCTGGTTGATGGTGCTCGCAGTGACGCTACCGTCACTGCCGGGCGTTCCTTGCACGACGACGGTCGAACCCGGCGCCAGGTCCTTGACCGAACCGCTCTTGGAGACCTTGACCTGGGTGGAACCGTTGGTCGTCACCGTGACCGTTCCGGTCTGGGTCTGCACGTAGATGGTCTTGCCGTCCACCAGCGTGACAGTGCCGACGGTCAGGTTGCCTCCGCCCGCGCCGCCAGCCGTACCCGAGCCGCCGCCGAACCCGCCGCCGCCCGTACCGCCGCCGCCGAACCCGCCGCCGAAGCCGGGCCTGCCGCCCGCACGGGCGCCGCCCAGACCGGCGGGGAGCCCCGAGGAGGCCGAGGTGGAGCCGCTCCCCCACTGCTTGTCGGCCTGCACGCCCCCGACGAAGCCCGCCACCAGGAGTACTCCGGCGGCAAGGTACACGGTCACGCCCGGCATTGCCCGCCGGGGCGGCCGGGCGGCCAGTTCCCGGTCCAGGTCTCCCGCGAACGGGGAGGTCTCAAGAAGTTCCTCCGCCGACATGGACCCCTGCGGCTCTCCGGCAGCGATCCGGCTTCTCCGGCCCACGGTCTTCTCCTTCTCATCCACGTCACTCATGGCGCAGAGCCTCAATGGGGCGCAGCTTGGCGGCCCGGTTTGCGGGGTAACTGCCGAAGAACAGGCCGATCGCGACCGAGACGCCCAGCGCCAGGACGATCGAGGACGGCACGATCACCGGTGTGACCCCGACGATGGTGAACTGGCTGCCCGCGACCCCCGCGGCCACGCCGAGGATTCCGCCGACCAGGCTGAGCACGGTGGCCTCGGCGATGAACTGGCCGAGGATGGCGCCCTTGGGAGCCCCGATGGCCTTGCGGATGCCGATCTCCCGGGTCCGCTCGGTGACGGTGACCAGCATGATGTTGGTGATCCCGATCCCGCCGACCAGCAGGCTGATGGCCGCGACGGCGCCGAGCAGCACGGTGAAGGTCTGACTTGAGGAGGCCACCGTCGACTGCAGCTGGGCCTGGTTGAGGATCTGGAAGTCCGCCGTCACCGACCCGCCGATCCCGTGCCGCTGGTTGAGGATGGCGGTCACCTCCGACTGCGCGGAGTCCACCGTCGTGGAGCCGGTGGCCTGTACGACGATCTGGTTGAGCCCGCTGAAGCCGGTGAGGCTCTGCTGCACGGTGGACAGCGGGGCGATCGCCACGTCGTCGGGGTCCTGGAACCCGGAGCCGCCCTGGGTCTTGAGCACTCCGACCACGGTGAACGGCACCCCCGCCACGGTGACCTGCTTGCCGAGCGGGTCGGTGGTGCCGAACAGGGCGGTGCCGACGGTGGTGCCGATGACCATCACCTTGCGGGCGTTCGTGACATCGTCCATCGTGAAGGCAGTGCCGGTGTTCAGGATCTTGTTGGCCGCCTCGAAGTACCCGGGGTAGGTACCGACGAGCTGGCCGATGGCGTGGCTGGACCCCTGGTAGGTGGCGGTGGCCGACTGGTCGTTGACCACCGGGGAGGCGCTCTTGACCGACGGCGCGCCTGACGGGTCCGCGAGCGCCTTGGCGTCCTCGACGGTCAGGTCATGCGCCTGGGTACGGGGGCCGTTGCTCTGCTGGGTCTGGCCACCTCCGCCGAACAGGGCACGGAAGCCGCCTCCTCCTCCGCCCCCGCCACCGCTGGTGGACTTCAGTACCGTCAGCGAGTTGGCGCCGAGCCGCTGGATGTTCTTCTGGATCTGCAGCGAGGAGCCGTTGCCGACCGCCACCAGCAGGATCACCGCCCCGACGCCGATGAGAATGCCCAGCGTGGTCAGGCCACTGCGCAGCTTGTTGGCCGACAGCCCGCGCAACGCGAACCTGAGGATCTCGGTGTAGGTCATTTACTCGCTCCACTGCTGCACTTGGGGTACGTCATCGGGTCCCCTCAGCGGTCCAGGCGAAACGAGGCGGTGGGCCGTCCACCGGGGCCTGCCTGCGGTCCTCGATGATCTGGCCGTCGACGAGCCGGATGACCCGCTTCGCGTGCGCGGCGACGTCGTCCTCGTGCGTGATCAGTGCGATCGTGCGGCCGGACAGGCTCAGCCGGTCGAGCACGCCGAGCACGTCGGTGGTGGACTTGCTGTCGAGGTTGCCGGTGGGCTCGTCGGCGAGCAGCAGCGCGGGCGCGGTGACCAGGGCGCGAGCCACCGCGACCCGCTGCTGCTGCCCCCCGGACAGCTCGTTGGGCTCATGGTCCACCCGGTCGGCCAGGCCGACCTGGTCCAGCGCGGCGAGCGCGCGCCTGCGCCGGGTGCTCCCCCGGACCCCGCCGTACGCCAGCGGCAGTTCGACGTTGGCGAGCGCGGACATCCGCGGGATGAGGTTGAACGACTGGAAGATGAACCCGATCTTGCGGTTCCGCAGGATCGACTGCTGCCCTTCGTCCAGGCTACCGACGTCGGTGCCGTCCAGGAGGTAGTTCCCGGTGCTGGGTACGTCCAGGCAGCCCAGGATGTTCATCAGGGTCGACTTGCCGGACCCGGACGCTCCCATGATCGCGACGTAGTCGCCCTGGTCCACGCGCAGGGAGACACCACGCAGGGCGTGCACGGCCGTCTCACCCATGCCGTACACCTTGGTCACGACGCGGACGTCGAGGACGGGGGCCGGCGTCATCACCCTCCCGCCCTGCCGCCGCCGCCGCCCGCGCCGCCCCCGCCGCCGAGGCCGCCGCCAAGACCACCGCCGCCTGGGATCCGGAACTGCAGGCCGCTACCGCTGCCTGCCGCGGCGGTCAGCACGACCTTGTCCCCCAGGTTCAGCCCAGAGGTGATCTCGGTGCCCTGATCGCCCTTGACGCCGATCTGGACGGTCTTCACGATCTGCTTGCCGTTCTGTACGACCGTCACC
>JAOPYM010000431.1 GCA_025964615.1 Actinomycetes bacterium | reverse complement strand
TTCGTTGAGTCGTGGCGTTTCCCGCACCATTTCGCTTCACGGTGCGGGAAACGCCCCGACTCAACGAAGGTCACGGGAACTGGATGTAGGCGGGGGTGGTGAGGAACTCGGAGTAGTCGTCGGCCAGGGTGACCTCCTTGAAGAGGGCCACCGCCTGGTTGTAGCGGGGCTCGTCGTAAGCCGCCCCCAGCTCGGCGCGGATCTTCGCCAGCTCCTCCTCGAGGATCTGCTCGACGAGCTCCTTGGTGACCGTCGGGCCCTCCTTCAGGGAGATCCCGTTGTAGATCCACTGCCACACCTGGGACCGGGAGATCTCCGCGGTCGCGGCGTCCTCCATCAGGTTGTGGATGGCCACCGCACCCGAGCCGTTCAACCAGGTGGCCAGGTAGCGCAGCGCTACGTCGACGTTGGCCCGCAGACCGGCCTCGGTGATGTCACCGGGGGTTTTGTCCACCGCCAGCAGGTCGGCGGCCGAGACATTGACGTCCTCGCGGAGCCGGTCGCGCTGGTTCGGCTTCTCACCCAGGACGCCGTCGAAGACCTCACGGCAGAGCGGCACCAGGTCGGGGTGGGCGACCCAGGAACCGTCGAAGCCGTCGCGGGATTCGCGGGTCTTGTCGGCCCGCACCTTCTCGAAGGCGATCTTGTTGACCTCTTCGTCCTTACGGGACGGGATGAAGGCCGCCATGCCGCCGATGGCGTGTGCGCCGCGCTTGTGGCAGGTGCGCACGAGCAGCTCGGTGTAGGCGCGCAGGAACGGCGCGGTCATGGTGACCGCGTTGCGCTCCGGCAGCACGAACTCCCGGCCCCGGGACCGGAACTTCTTGATCACAGAGAACAGGTAGTCCCAGCGGCCGGCGTTGAGACCCGCGGAGTGGTCCCGCAGCTCGTAGAGGATCTCCTCCATCTCGAACGCCGCCGGGATGGTCTCGATCAGCACGGTGGCGCGGATGGTGCCGCGCGGGATCTCCAGCTCGTCCTGGGCCAGGTTGAACACGTCGTTCCAGAGCCGCGCCTCGAGGTGGCTCTCCATCTTGGGCAGGTAGTAGTAGGGCCCCTTGCCCTTGGCCAGCTGGCGGCGCCCGGAATGGAAGAGGTACAGGCCGAAGTCGAACAGCGACGCGGACATCTCGGCGCCGTCCACCAGGACGTGCTTCTCCGACATGTGCCAGCCGCGCGGCCGGACCACGATGGTGGCCAGCTCCGCGTCGTCCTTGAGCGCGTAGCTCTTGCCGGAGGCGGGGTCGGTGAAGTCGATGGTGCGGTCGAGGGCGTCGCGCAGGCTCAGCTGGCCCTCGATCATGTTCTCCCAGAGCGGGGTGTTGGCATCCTCGAAGTCGGCCAGCCAGACCTTCGCGCCGGAGTTGAGCGCGTTGATGGTCATCTTCCGGTCGGTCGGGCCGGTGATCTCGACCCGCCGGTCGACCAGGCCGGGGGCCGGTTCGGCGACCCGCCAGGTGTCGTCGGCGCGGACCGCCGCGGTGTCCGGCAGGAAGTCCAGGGTCCCGCCCTTGGACAGGGCCTCCTGGCGTTCGGCGCGCTTGTCGAGCAGTTCGAGGCGGCGCGCGCCGAACTCGCGCTGCAGGGCTGCCAGGAAGCCCAGCGCCCCGGGCGTCAGAATGGTGTCGTAGCGCTCATGGAGGGTCCCGAGGACCTCCACGCCTTCGAGTCCGGCCATGGGCCCGTCCTTTCGCCTGACGAAATTCGACTTCTGTTCCGTGGAATCGTACTGACGGGGCCGTTAGTCGGTCAAAGCGGCTCCCCGTGATCTCTCCTACCCCTCCGGGTGGGTCCGCACAGCGGAAAACCTGGTGAACACCGCAACCCGGCGTGGGAAGATCCTGTGGTAGCACAGCGTTGAACTGGAAGATGATGACTGCATACGAAGAGAACGACCCCATGACCGGCGACCTCGATCTGGCCGACAGGCAGGCGCTGCGGCGGGTAGCGGGCCTGTCCACCGAGCTGACTGATGTCACCGAGGTCGAGTACCGGGCCCTCCGCCTTGAGCGGGTCGTTCTCATCGGTGTGTGGACCGAGGGCAGCGCGGCGCAGGCGGAGTACTCACTGAAGGAACTCGCCCTGCTGGCCGAGACCGCCGGCTCTGAGGTCCTGGACGGGCTGATCCAGCGCCGCGGCAAGCCGGACCCGGGTACCTACGTGGGCTCCGGCAAGGCGATCGAGCTGCGCGACGTGGTGAACGCCACCGGCGCCGACACCGTCATCTGTGACGGTGAGCTCGCTCCCGGCCAGCTGCGCCAGCTTGAGGAGATCGTCAAGGTCAAGGTCATCGACCGTACGGCCCTGATCCTGGACATCTTCGCCCAGCACGCCAGCAGCCGCGAGGGCAAGGCCCAGGTCGAGCTGGCCCAGCTCAGCTACCTGCTCCCGCGCCTGCGCGGCTGGGGTGGCAACCTGTCCCGGCAGGTCGGCGGCCGGGCCGCCGGCGGTGTCGGCATAGGCGGCCGTGGCCCCGGTGAGACCAAGATCGAACTCGACCGCCGCCGGATCCGTACCCGGATGGCCAAGCTGCGGCGTCAGCTGGCCGAGATGGGCACCTCGCGCGACACCGGCCGCGCACAGCGCAAGCGCCGTGAGGTTCCGGCCGTCGCGATCGCGGGCTACACCAATGCGGGCAAGTCCTCTCTGCTCAACCGGCTGACCGGTGCGGGTGTCCTGGTGGACAACGCGCTGTTCGCCACCCTCGACCCGACGGTGCGCAAAGCACAGACCCCGGCGGGCCGGGCCTTCACCCTGGCCGACACCGTCGGCTTCGTGCGGCACCTGCCGCACCAGCTCGTCGAGGCGTTCCGGTCCACGCTGGAGGAGGTCGCCGACGCCGATCTCGTCCTGCACGTGGTGGACGGCTCGGACGGCGACCCGGAGGCGCAGCTCGACGCGGTACGGGTCGTACTGCGTGAGATCGGCGCGGACGGGCTCCCTGAGCTGGTGGTCATCAACAAGGCCGACGCGGCGGACCCGCTGGCGCTGGCCCGGCTGCGGCGGCGTGAGCCGAACAGCGTGGTGGTGTCCGCGCGGACCGGGGAGGGACTCGCCGAACTGCTCGCCGTGATCGAGCGGGACCTGCCGCGCCTTGACCGCGAGGTGTGGCTGCTGCTGCCCTACGATCGAGGTGACCTGGTGGCCCGGGTGCACGACCAGGGTGAGGTGCTCAAGCTGGAGCACACCGGCGAGGGAACCGAACTGCACGCCCGGGTACCGGAGAGCCTCACCGGCGAAATCGAGCGTTATGTCGTCGAGCCGAGTACCACCTGACGGTCACATCTTCGGCGTTCGCCTTGACGGATCGCTGAGACTCCGTACGGTCTGAGTCGGGGGCCGGGTGGCTGTCGGCTGCATATTTCATGAGGTTTAGGGCGTTTGTGGACACTCTGTCGCGTGGTGTGCCGAATTCGGTGACGGGTTCTGTGGGAACTTTCTCAGAGGTTGCTGAGTTCGGTGACAAGAGGTTGTACGCCGGGCCTTCGGTGCACTACCGTGACGAAACCGATATCTCCGGGTTCGTTGCTCAAGGTGGTCGATCGATCACCGACCAACCCCACGATGGTTCGGCCGGCACCCAGTCGGCGATGGCGATCGAGAGCAGGTGACCCACACATGTGGCGATCGAGCGCAGTTGGCGCCTGTCTTGCGACCCAGCCCCCCATGAGCATCGTTGCCCAATCAGGTCAGGTGACGCGATGACGGTACGGCTGCTGACGAACATCGGCAGGCTCTGGACGGGCACCGAGGTCTGCAGCAATGCCGCCATTCTCATCCACGACGACCGCATCGTCTGGGCCGGTCCGGCCGCGGACCTTCCGGCGAGCGTGCCAGGGGTCATCGACGACATCGTCGACGTGGACCATGTGGAGAACCTCGGCGGCGGTCTCGTCACCCCCGGACTGATCGACGCGCACTCCCATCCCGTCTACGCCGGGAACCGCTGGGCCGAGCTCGCGATGCTCACCAGCGGCTCCACCGAGCGGGAGATCATGCAGGCCGGCGGTGGCGTCTACTCCACCGTCACGGTGACCCGCGGGACCGATCCATGGACCCTGTGCAACAGCGTCCGCGAGCGGCTGCGCCAGTGGATCCAGTCGGGCACCACCACCGTCGAGGCCAAGACCGGCTACCACCTCACCCGTGACGGTGAGCTCGCCGACATCCGGCTGCTGCGCGGCCTGGAGAGCGAGCCGGCGATGCCCCGCATCCACGCCACCTTCATGGCCGCCCAGGTGCTGCCGCCCGAGTTCTTCGGAAAGCGCCGCGACTACATCGAGGCGGTCCGGCTCTGGGCCCAGGACGCGGCCGCGGCCGGCGCCGACAGCATCGACGTGAACTGCGACGAGAACCACTTCAGCGCCGAGGAGGCGCGGGCTCTGCTGCTCACCGGCAAACGGGTCGGCCTGAAGGCCCGCATCCACGCCTGCGCCAACGACCGGATGGGTGCCGCGCACGTGGCGGCGGAGGTCGGCTGTGCCTCGGCGGATCTGCTCAATGAGGCCAACGACGACGACATCAAGGCCCTCGCGCACGCAGGCGTCACCGCGACCGTCTGCCCCGGCAGCTCGCTCAGCGGCGGGCGCCGCCGCGCTCCGGTACGGCAGATGCTGGACCGTGGGGTGATCATCGCCCTCGGCACCGACCACAACCCCGGCCAGTGCGGGATCACCTCGATGCCGCTCGTCATCGGGCTCGCGGTGGCGGAGTACGGGCTGAGCGTCACCGAGGCGCTGCGCGCCGCCACGCTGGGCGGAGCGAACGCGCTGCGCGTCGCCGACCGGGGAGCGCTGGCGCCCGGCATGATGGCCGACATCGTGCTCTGGGACGCCGACCATGAGGGTGCATTCGCGTGGGCGTACGGGCTCCGGGCACTGCGGGTATGGCGCGGCGGCGCTCCCATTCAGTAAGTCCTTACCTGCGGCCGGGGAGTATTCTCCGCGTATGGTCATTAAGGTCGCGGTCGTCACCGATTCCACCGCGTACCTGCCGCCGGGCCTCGCCGAGCGGCACCATCTCACGGTGATCCCCCTGCAGTTGTCCATCGGCGGTGGCATGCACGAGGAGGGCGTCGACATCACCGCCGCCGACACCGCCCAGGCGCTGCGGGAATGGCATCCCGTCACCACCTCCCGGCCCTCTCCCGAACGCTTCGCCCACGCCTACAAGGCCGCCGCCGGGGCGGGGGCCACGGGGATCGTCTCGGTGCACCTGTCCGGTGCGATGTCGGGTACGGCCGAGGCGGCCAGGCTGGCGGCCGAGTCCGCACCCGTACCGGTCGAGGTGGTCGACACCGGCACTATCGGCATGGGTCTCGGTTTCGCCGCCCTGTCCGCGGCGGCCGCGGCGCTCCGGGGCGCCGGGATCGGCGAGGCCGCGCAGGCCGCCATCCGGCGGGCCGAGATCTCCTGCTCGCTCTTCTACGTCGACACCCTGGAGCATCTGCGCCGGGGCGGCCGGATCGGCGCGGCCTCCGCCCTGCTCGGCTCGGCGCTCATGGTCAAGCCGCTGCTCTGCATCGTGGCGGGCCGCATCGTCCCGCTGGAGAAGGTCCGTACGGCCTCTCGGGCGATAGCCCGGATGGAGGAGCTGGCCATCGAGACCGCCGCAGGCCTGCACGTGGACGTCGCGGTGCAGCACCTGGCGGCACCGGCCAGGGCTGAGGCGCTCGCCGCCCGGCTGCGCGAGCGGATTCCGCACCTGATGGACCTCTACGTCGGAGAGGTCGGCCCGGTCATCGGTGCCCATGTCGGCCCCGGCATGCTCGGCGTCGTCGTCGCGCCCCAGCTCGGCTGAGGTTATCCACAGATCACGGCCGGGGGTTCCGGCCCGGGGTGGCTGCTGTCTAGCGTCGAGACCATGAGGTTGCACGAAGACCGGCGGCACGGCGGCATCGCACCGGGCCGGCTGAACGCCCTGCTCGGCCCCGTCATGTCGAGGACGCCGCCGTCGCCCGAGGAGCCCGACGCCCCGCCCGCCGCGGCGTTACGCTCGGCGCCGGAGCCGCCGTGGCAGCGGCTGGATCCCGGAGCGTCCGGGGCGCGCGCGCTCGCGGCCGTCGGGCTCGCCGCCGGGCTGGCGGCAGCCGGATACCTGTGGTGGTCCCATGCCGAACCGGTTCCGGTCGCCGCGCCGTCCACGGCCCGTGGTGCGCAGGAATCGGTCTCGGTGGTCAGCCCCAGTCCGTCCGGGCTCGTCGTCGACGTCACCGGAAGGGTCCGCAGACCCGGCCTCGTCACGCTGCCGGCGGGCTCCCGGGTCGCGGACGCCGTCCAGGCCGCCGGCGGGCCGGCACCGGGAGCCGACTCCGGGCTCAACCTGGCGCGCCGGCTGGTCGACGGAGAACAGATCCCGGTGGGGGTCCCCGGCGCTGTGGCCGCGGCGGACGCGAGCGCGCCGGGGACTCCGCTCGACCTCAACACCGCGACCAGCGACCAGCTCGACCGGCTTCCCGGAGTCGGGCCCACGATGGCCCAGCGGATCGTGGACTACCGCACTCAGCACGGCGGTTTTCGCTCCGTCGACCAGCTCAAACAGGTCTCCGGGATCGGTGAACGCCGGCTGGCCGATCTCAGATCGCTGGTCCGGGTATGAGGCTTGTGGCCCCGGCGGCCGGAGCATGGCTCGCCGCGCTGGTGCTGCTCGGCTGCCCGCCCTGGGCGGCCTACGCCATGGCCGGTGCCTGCGGTGCGGCCGCCGCCGTACTGCTGTCCCGTGGTGTTCGCCACCCGCCGGCGCGGCGCGCGGGCGAGCCGGCGCTTGCGGCGGCGGTGCTGGTCTGCGCGGCGGCCTCCGCGCTCGGGGTCGCGCTCCGGCTGACCGCCGTCGAGTCCGGTCCGGTACGGGCACTCGCCGCCGCAGGGGGACAGGCCACCCTGGACGCGGTCGTGACCGCGGACCCGGTCGCGCACACGGCGCGCGGCCGGCCGATGTGGATCGTCGAGGCCCGCGCCGAGGCGGTGCGGACCCGGCGTGGCGCCGAAGGGGTGCGCGTCCCGGTGCTGTTGCTCACCCACGACCCGGCGTGGGCGGGCATGGAACCCGGGCAGCGGGTGCGGGCCGCCGTCCGGCTCACCGTGCCCAGGCCCGGTGAGCTGCTCGCCGCCGTCGCACTCGTCCGGGGCCCGCCCGAGCCGCTCGGGGCGCCGCCTGCCGTGCAGCGCGCCGCCGACACCGTACGGGCCAGGTTGCGCGAGGCGGCCTCGGGCCTGCCGCCGGAGGAACGGGGAGTCCTGCCGGGCATGGTCGTCGGTGACACCTCACGCCTCGACCCACGTGTCGCCGCCGACTTCAAGGCCGCCGGGCTCACCCACACCCTCGTGGTGAGCGGCGCGAACGTGGCGATCACAGTCGGAGCGGTGCTCTGGCTCGCCCGCTTCGCCGGGCTGCGGCGGGGGGCCGCCGCGATCCTCGCCGCGGTGGCCCTGCTGGCCCTCGTGGTGGTCGTACGGCCGCAGCCGAGCGTGCTGCGGGCCACCGTGATGGGCCTGATCGGGCTGCTCGCGCTGGCCACCGGGAGGGAACGCCAGGGAGTGCCCGCGCTGGGGGCCGCGGTGCTCCTGCTGGTGCTGGCCGACCCCGAACTGGCCCGCTCGTACGGGTTCGCGCTGTCCACCGTGGCGACGGCGGGCCTGCTGGTGCTCGCCCCGCGGCTGCGGGAACGTCTCGAACGACGGCTCCCGCACCGGATCGCCGAGGTCCTCGCGATCGCGGCGGCGGCCGAGATCGCCTGCGCCCCGATCGTGGTGATGATGTCCGGTGAGCTCAGTCTCGTCGCGGTCGTCGCCAACCTGCTGGCCGAACCGGCGGTGGTGCCCGCGACCCTGATCGGCGCTCTCACCGCGGTGGCCGCACCGGTCGCGATGCCGGTGGCCCGGCTCTTTGTCTGGCCCGCCGGGCTCGCGGCCTGGTGGATCGTGGGCGTCGCCCGGACCGCAGCCCACATCCCGTACGCGACCATGGGCTGGCCTGCGGGACTGCCCGGGGCCGCCCTGCTGCTGGCCCTGTTCGGTGGCGCCGTCCTCGTTGTCCGGCACCGGGGGCTGCGCAGGTTCGCCGCCGCGGCCCTGGCCGGAGTGGTCGTCGCGGTACTGGTCGTCTGGTTCCTCACTCCCGGCTGGCCGCCGCCCGGCTGGCTCCTCGTCGTCTGTGACGTTGGCCAGGGTGACGGGATCGTGTTGCGCACCGGGCCCGCCCGGGCCGTGGTCGTCGACGCCGGGCCGGATCCCGTGCTGATGGACCGGTGCCTCACGGAGCTGGGCGTACGGACCGTGCCGCTGCTGGTCCTGACCCACCCGCACGCCGACCACGTGAACGGCGTCCCCGGTATCCGGCGCGGCCGGGAGATCGACGCCGTCCTGCCGAGCCCACTCAGCGCCGGTGAGGAGGACCGGTTCCTGGGCGGCCTGGCGGTACGGACCGCACGGCCCGGCCAGCGCTGGAGGATCGGAGAGCTGGAGCTGACCGTGCTCGGCCCGCAACCGGGCGCAACTCTGGTCTCCACCCACGACGACGGGACCACGGTGAACAACGCGAGCCTCGTCCTGGTGGCCCGCTGGGCGGGCCTGAGCGTGCTGTTGCCGGGCGACGCGGAGACCGGTGCGCAGGGGGCACTGGCCGGGAGCGTACCTCCCGTGGACATCGTGAAGACCCCGCACCACGGCAGCCGGAGCCAGGATCCGGGGTTCCTTGCGGCCTCCCATGCCCGCATCGCCATCACCTCGGTAGGGGCCCACAACGACTACGGCCATCCGGCTCCGGCGACCCTGGCTCTGCTGCGCGCCCTCGGCATGCGCACCTACCGGACCGACCGGGACGGATCTGTGGCCGTCTTCCGCACCCGGAACGGCCTCGCCGTCCTCACCCGCAACTGACCCGGCGGTGGCCGGCGTTTCCGCAATCTCCACGCCCGCCGTGCTCGGCATCCGGACAGGACCCGGCACCGGCACGGGCGTGGCATGCTTCTGGGATGTCGTCGGATGCCGTCACCCTGGTCGTCGGGGACGAGGAACTGCTGGTGGAAAGGGCGATCCGTGAGATCGCCGCAGCGGCCAAGGCCGCCGACCCCGAGACCGAGGTCGCCGAGCTGAGTCCCGGCACGATGGAGCCCGGCAGGCTGGTCGAGCTGACCTCGCCGTCGCTGTTCGGCGGGGGGAAGGTCCTGGTGGTCCGCGCGGCACAGGATCTCGGCAAGGATCTGGCCGCCGAGCTCACCGCCTACGCGAAGAACCCCGCCGACGACGTCACGCTGGTCATCGTCCATGTGGGCGGGGTCAAGGGCAAGGCCTTGCTGGACGCCCTCACCAAGCAGGGCGCCAGGAAGATCTCCTGCCCGAAGATCACCAAGCCGGGGGACCGGATGGCGTTCGTACGGGCCGAGGTCCGCGCGGCCGGGGGCTCCATCGGCGAGGACGCCTCCCGGGCCCTCCTGGACGCGGTCGGCACGGACCTGCGCGAGCTCGCCGCCGTAGCCGGGCAGCTGGTCGCGGACACCCCGTCAGGGAAGATCGACGGTGCCGCGGTGGCCCGCTACCACCGGGGCCGGGCCGAGGTCAGCGGCTTCAACGTGGCCGACAGCGCGGTCGAGGGCAGGCTCGGTGAGGCACTCGAACGGCTCCGCTGGGCGCTCGCCACCGGCGTCGCGCCCGTACTGATCACCAGCGCGCTCGCCCAGGGCGTACGGTCGCTCGCCAAGGTCGGCGGGGCCCCGCGCGGGCCCGCCGGGGCCAAGAACCTCGGCATGCCGCCGTGGAAGATCGACCGGGTGCGCGCGCAACTTCGCGGCTGGACCCCGGACGGCGTGGCCGTGGCCCTCAGCGCGGTCGCCGAGTGCGACGCGCAGGTCAAGGGCGGTGCCGCCGACGCCGCGTACGCCCTGGAAAAGGCCGTCGGCCAGATCGTCCAGGCCCGTACCGGAAAGTGAACGGCGAGCCAGGCCAGGCCCGTGCCGGAAGGTGAAACGGCGAGCCACCCAGGCCCGTACCGGAAAAACAAGTGGCGGCGCCGGTGATCAGCGCGTCACTCTGAGGGGATGAACGTACTGGGCGTCGACTTCGGGCGGGTGATCCAAGGCGGGGCGGACCCGGACGGCGGTGCCGTCGACACCCTCTTCCTCGGCGGGACTCTGGAGCAGGCGATCGCCTCGCCCCCCACGCCGGGCGCCCTCGAAGCCCTGGAGAGGCTGGTCGGGCGATTCGAGGGCCGTGCCTGGATCATCTCCAAATGCAGCGAGCGCACCGAACGCAAGACCCGGGCCTGGCTCGACCACCACGACTTCTACGGCCGCACCGGCCTGCCACGCGGGAACCTGCGCTTCTGCGGCAGGCGAGCCGACAAGGCGATCCACTGCGCTGAGCTCGGCATCACCCACATGATCGACGACCGGCTCGATGTGCACGAGGCGATCCGCGAACTGGTCCCGCACCGCTACCTGTTCGGCCCGCAGCGCGGGCCCGCCCCGGACTGGGTGACCCCCACCCTCACCTGGGCCGAGGTCGAAGCGGCCATCCCTGTAGAAGGCAGGGCGCGCCCTCATGCGCGGGTGAGCACGTCGACGAAGTCCCGGACGAAGCGCGCCGAGTCGACCTCGGTGAGCACCCGCGTGTCCGGAGTGACTTCATAGGGGAAGGCCGGTGGCAGCCCCGCGCCGGTACGCATCAGCCGGGCCCGTGCGGTGAAACGGTCGGTGACGACGTTGACCGGCCCGTCGATCCACCCGGTGGCGAACGCCGGGTCGAGCAGCACCCCGGCGGCCAGCGGGTCGTGCAACGGGATGATCCGGCGGCCCCATTCGTGCTGGTAGAAGTCCAGGTACGAGTCGAGGATCTCGGAGGCGAAGCGCGCCCGATCGGTGCCGGCGGCACGCAGGGCATTGATCGCCTGCTCGTCCAGGATGGTGACGGCGGTGACGTTGACGCCGACCATGACCAGCACGTTGCGGGGTGCCGCGAACACGGCCCTGGCCGCCGCCGGGTCGTTGTTGATGTTGGCGTCGACCATCCGCACAGTGCCGGGATCGGCGTACGGGCCGGAGCCGCCCATCAGGACCGCCGACCGGTACCTGGTGAGGAGGAGTGGGTCGATGCGCAGAGCCAGGGCCAGGTTGGTCAGCGGCCCGAGCGCCAGCAGGTCCAGCTCGCCCGGCGCCTCGTGCGCCAGCCGGACCAGCAGCTCGGCCGAGGACTCGGCGGTGAGCTCCGGGATCGGCCGGTCGTAGCCGCGGTCACCGAGCCCGTCCCTGCCGTGCACGTACGAGGCGACGTGCGCCGTGCCCTGCAACGGCCCGGCGGCGCCGCGGGCGATCGGCACGTCCAGCTCGAGGAGCCGGGCGACATAGCCGATGTTGCGTACCGAGTCCTCGATCACGCAGTTCCCGTACACCGAGGTGATCGCGACGATCTCGGCGTCCTCACGGCCGTGCAGATACAGCAGCGCGTGGGCATCGTCGATCCCGGTGTCGGTGTCCACGACGACGCGGCGTACAGCGCTCATGCGGTCCTTTCTCGAAGAGGGCGGAGCCTGGTGAGGACCAGGACGTCCGGGAAGCACAACAACGCCGTACCCCGGCGGGGTACGGCGTCGTGGATACCGCAGCTGTTACTTGGCCAGCGTGGCGGCGTGCTTGGCGATCGCCGACTTGCGGTTGGCGGCCTGGTTCTTGTGGATCACGCCCTTGCTCGCGGCCTTGTCGAGCTTCCTGCTCGCGTGGGCCAGCGCGGCGGTCGTCGCCGCGGCGTCGCCACCCTCGGCGGCCTCGCGGTACTTGCGGATGGCCGTCTTGAGCTCGGACTTGACCGCCTTGTTGCGCAGCCGCGCCTTCTCATTCTGCTTGTTGCGCTTGATCTGGGACTTGATGTTCGCCACGAAGAAGCCTCGGATGTAGAAGTTGGTGGATGGGGCGCGTGATCCGCCTGACTCGGCGTACCTCGGCACGACACACGCGCCACACGCAGTCAGTCAGACTACCAATGAGTTGCCCAAACCCTCAAACCAGCGTTGAACGCGAGCCCGTCCCGGAGCACCCCAGAGGGCATGGGACCATGGGATACGGCAAGATCTGCCACTTCCCTGCTCGCTCAGCTGATTCTGTGAACGGACGCCGGTGCCCACCTCTACCGATCCCGCGATCATCAGGAACTTCTGCATCATCGCGCACATCGACCATGGCAAGTCGACACTTGCCGACCGGATGCTGCAGCTCACCGGGGTGGTCGACGCGCGTCAGATGCGGGCACAGTACCTCGACCGCATGGACATCGAGCGCGAGCGCGGGATCACGATCAAGAGCCAGGCGGTACGGCTGCCCTGGACGGGCCCGGACGGCACCGCCTACGTGCTCAACATGATCGATACCCCGGGGCACGTGGACTTCTCGTACGAGGTGTCGCGGTCCCTGGCGGCCTGCGAGGGGGCCGTCCTGCTGGTGGACGCGGCCCAGGGCATCGAGGCGCAGACACTCGCCAACCTCTACATGGCGCTCGAGGCGGACCTGCACATCATCCCGGTCCTCAACAAGATCGACCTGCCGGCCGCGCAGCCGGACAAGTACGCCGAGGAGATCGCCAACATCATCGGCTGTGACCCCGATGACGTGCTGCGGGTCTCCGGCAAGACCGGCGAGGGCGTGGCCGAGCTGCTGCACCGGATCACCGACGTGGTCCCGGCCCCGGTCGGCGACCCGGACGGACCCGTGCGGGCGCTGATCTTCGACTCGATGTACGACACCTACCGGGGGGTCGTGACCTACGTCCGGGTCATCGACGGTCAGTTGTCCCGGCGGGACAAGAGCATGATGATGTCGACCGGCAACTCGCACGAGACCCTCGAGGTCGGGGTGATCTCGCCGGATCCCATTCCGGTCGAGGGGCTCGGTGTCGGTGAGGTCGGCTACCTGATCACCGGCGTCAAGGACGTACGGCAGGCCCGCGTCGGTGACACCGTGACCAGTGCTTCCAAGCCGGCCAAGGAGTCGCTCGGCGGCTACGAGCATCCCCGGCCCATGGTCTACTCCGGGCTCTACCCGATGGACGGTGACGAGTACCCGGAACTGCGCGAGGCCCTCGACAAGCTGCAGCTCAACGACGCGGCGCTGGTGTACGAGCCGGAGACCTCGGTGGCGCTCGGCTTCGGGTTCCGGTGCGGCTTCCTCGGCCTGCTCCACATGGAGATCGTCCGGGAACGCCTTGAGCGTGAGTTCAACCTCTCGCTGATCTCCACCGCGCCCAACGTCATCTACCGGGTGCTCGTGGACTCCGGCGAGGAGCACACGGTCACCAACCCGAGCGAGTTCCCTGAGGGCAAGATCAGTCAGATCTTCGAGCCGATCGTCAAGGCCACGATCCTGTCGCCGAGCGAGTTCATCGGCGTGATCATGGAGCTGTGCCAGGGGCGCCGCGGCCTGCTGCTCGGGATGGACTACCTGTCCGAGGACCGGGTCGAGATCCGTTACACGCTGCCCCTCGGAGAGATCATCTTCGACTTCTTCGACCAGCTCAAGTCCCGTACCCGCGGCTATGCGTCGCTGGACTACGAGCCCAGCGGCGAGCAGCAGTCCGACCTGGTCAAGGTGGACATCCTGCTGCAGGGCGAGCCGGTGGACGCCTTCAGCCAGATCGTGCACACCGACAAGTCGCGTGAGTACGGCCTGATGATGACCTCCAAGCTCAAGGTGCTCATCCCGCGCCAGCAGTACGAGGTGCCCATCCAGGCCGCGATCGGCGCCCGGATCATCGCCCGGGAGAACATCCGCGCCATCCGCAAGGACGTCCTCGCCAAATGCTACGGCGGCGACATCTCCCGCAAGCGCAAGCTTCTCGAGAAGCAGAAGGAGGGCAAGAAGCGAATGAAAACGATCGGCAGAGTCGACGTACCGCAGGAGGCCTTCGTGGCGGCGCTGTCGACGGGTTCGGCTCCGGAGAAGAGCGGCAAGAAGTAAGCGGCCTCCGGCCGCCGGGCAAGAAGCGAATACGTGTTGACCATCGGCAGGGTCGACGTTCCGCAGGAGGCCTTCGTGGCGGCGCTGTCGACGGGTTCGGCTCCGGGGAAGAGCGGCAAGAAGTAAGCGCGCCGGTTTGGGGAAACCGGTGGTGACGCTGGGTCGATAGCGCAACACTGGGCGTTGTGGGTCATACGCTGCTGCATCAGATTCTGGTCTCCGATCTCGTTGTGCCGATCATGTTCGCCGAGGCGCCGGAACATCGGTCCCTGACGCAGTTCGGGGTACGGCTCGGCGAGGACACCTGGCTGCGCCCAGATCTCGTCGTGGTGCGCAGGGAGCAGATCCACAAGGACGTGCCGTACGTCACAGGCGTGCCGCTGCTGGTCGTCGAGGTCGCCTCGGAGGCGTCGCGAGCCCGGGACCTCGGTGCCAGGAGGGACCTGTGGGCGCGGCACGGCCTCACGTCGTACTGGGTGGTGAACCTGGTCGGTGAGAACCCCGAGATGCGCGTGTACGAGCTGGCCGGCGAGTCGTACCTCGAAAGGGCCCGGCTGTCGTGGGGCGAGTCGTACTGGGTGACGGAGCCCTTCAAGTTCGAAGTGGCGCCGGATCAGATCTTCGAGCGGCTGCCGCGCAAGCTGGTCGAGAAGTGGAGAGTGAACGTGCCGAAGCCGCCCGCCCCTGATCTGCCGCCCGCAGGCGAGAAGGTGCTGTACGACGCGTTCAGCTCCCGCTGGCCCACCGGTGCCGAGAAGGTGGAACTGGAGGACGGCTGCCCCGTCTTCTACGGAGTCTGGGACGAACGCGACGTCGAGATCGCCGAACGCACCTACCCGGGACGGGTCGTACGCCTCGACCAGAAGCCGTCCAGGCCGGGAACGCTCCGCGTCCTTCCGGCGGCCGACGACGAAAGCCCCGTCCGTGCCCGGCGGCGCAAGCCCACGGCCCTGCCGGAGCCGGAGCCGGAGTGATCACCATCGGCGTACCGGTCGAATAGCACAGCTCTGAGGTCTCGCCGCGGGCCCGGTGCCGGGATAGCGTCGGGCCATGGCAACGGTCATTTCAGTCAATAGGGGACGCGCGGTCGATGCGGACTGGGCCGGGAGACTCGGCCGTACCGCCATCGACAAGCAGCCTGTCGCAGGCCCCGTCACCCTGCGGACCAGGGGTTTCGAGGGTGACGAGCGGGCCGACAAGGAGAACCACGACGGTCTCGACCACGCCGTCTACTGCTATGCCCGTGAGGACCTCGACTGGTGGGCTTCGCAGCTCGGCCGTGAGCTGCGTGACGGGGTCTTCGGGGAGAACCTCACGCTGTCGGGTGTCGACGTCAACCGGGCCCTGATCGGTGAGCGCTGGCGGGTCGGCGGCACCCTCCTGGAGGTGACCGGGCCGCGGGTTCCCTGCGGGGTGTTCCGCAACTGGATGGGTGAGCGGGGCTGGGTCCGGCGCTTCACCGCGGCCGAGCGGATCGGCGCCTACCTGCGGGTCCTGGCGGAGGGCCCGATCGCGGCGGGCGACCCGGTCGCGATCGAGTACCGGCCCGACGTACGGGTCACCGTCGTCGAGTCCTTCCACGCCTACCACGGCGACCAGGACCTGATGGATCGCCTGCTCACCGTCCCAGGTATCGGCGCGGACTGGTACCGGATCGGCGGCCTCGTCCTGTGCGACGGCGCCGGGCCACGCCAGGCGCTCTGATCGGCGTCATCCTGGCGGCTGCCGGGATCGGGCAGATGATCACGAAATAGAACACCCGGGTGCCCGGTTGTCGCTAGAGATTGGGTTTCTCGCGATCGGAGCACACGATGGCGCTTGGACGGGTCGGAGTATGGAGCACCGGGCTGCGGCCGGAGGATCGCTCCGCGTTGGAGGCCGCGCGGGCGGCGGCGGTGGAGCTGGAACAGCTCGGGTACGGCGCGATCTGGCTGGGCGGCAGCCCCGACGTGCGCCACGCGACGCCCATTCTGGAGGCGACCTCCCGCATCACCGTCGCCACCGGCATTCTCAACATCTGGTCCGACACCGCCGACGCGGTGGCCGCCCGTCACGCCGCGCTCGTCGCCGCGTACCCGGGGAGGTTCCTGCTCGGTCTCGGTGCGAGCCACGCGCCGCTGGTGGAGAACTACCGCAAGCCGTACTCCGCGATGGTGGCCTATCTGGATGCCCTCGATGCGGCGGTACGGCCCGTACCGCCGCACGAGCGGGTCCTCGCCGCGCTCGGCCCGCGGATGCTGGAACTCGCCCGCGACCGCGCCCTGGGCGCGCACCCCTATCTGGTGACCCCGGAGCACACGGCGTCGGCGCGCGAGATCCTCGGTGCCGGGCCGCTGCTCGCGCCCGAGGTCAAGGTGGTCGTGGAGACCGATCCGGTACGGGCCAGGGCGCGCGCCCGCAAGCACCTCGCCGTCTACCTCGGGCTGCCGAACTACACCGCCAACCTGCTCCGGCTCGGCTTCACCGACGATGACCTCACCGATGGCGGCAGTGACCGGCTCATCGACCACACCTTCGCGTGGGGCTCACTGGAGACCATCACCAAGCGCGTCGCCGAGTTCCAGGACGCGGGAGCCGACCAGGTCGTCCTGCACGTCGTCACCGACGAGCGCTTCGATCTGCCCCGCCGCGAGTGGCGCGAGCTCGCCACCGTCCTGGGACTGACCGCACCCTCCTGACCAGCATCGAGGCTCCCCCCTGCGATCTTGGACGTCCTCCCGGGAACGCCCCGAAACTCCGTTGACTCGTGGCGTTTCCCGCACCGAATCCTCCATCGGTGCGGGAAACGCCAGCTTCTGTTGGACGACTCGACGGGACCAGGGGCAGGGCAGACTGGGGGGGTGCCTTCGACTCTGCCTGACGGCGATCCCGTACCCGCTGATGGAACGCTGCCCGGCAGCGCGCTCGAAGGGCTCGGGAGCAGGGCGTTCGGGTTCTACGTGCACGTGCCGTTCTGCGTGACCCGGTGCGGCTACTGCGACTTCAACACCTACACCGCCCAGGAACTCGGCTCCGGCGCGTCCCGGGACTCGTACGCGGACACCGTGATCGCAGAGATCAGGCTGGCCAGGAAGGTGCTGGGGGACGCCGAGCTGAAGGTGGACACGGTGTTCTTCGGCGGCGGTACCCCGACGCTGCTGCCGGCCGGGGATCTCGGCCGGATCCTGCACGTGATCGACGGCGAGTTCGGCCTCGCGCCCGGCGCCGAGGTGACCACGGAGGCCAACCCCGAGTCGGTCGGCAGGGCATATCTGGACGGTCTCAGGGAGGCCGGCTTCACCCGGATGTCGTACGGCATGCAGAGCGCCCGCGAGCATGTACTGGCCGTACTCGATCGCACGCACACCCCCGGACGTGCCGGGCAGGTCGTGAAATGGGCGCGCGAGAGCGGCTTTGAGCACGTCAACCTGGACCTGATCTACGGGGCGCCGGGGGAGAGTGACGACGACTGGCGGGCCTCCCTGGAGGCGGCCCTGGCGGCCGGGCCCGACCATGTCTCGGCGTATGCACTGATCGTGGAGGAGGGCACGAAGCTCGCGGCGCGGGTGCGGCGGGGCGAGCTGGCGGCGCCCGACGACGACGCGATGGCCGACCGGTACCTGATGGCCGACGAGGCGCTGAGCGGCCACGGGCTCGACTGGTACGAGATCTCGAACTGGGCCACCGGCGAGAAGGCCCGCTGCCGGCACAACGAGCTCTACTGGACCGGGGCGGACTGGTGGGGCGCGGGCCCGGGGGCGCACAGCCATGTGGGCGGGACGCGCTGGTGGAACGTCAAGCACCCCGCCGCCTACGCAGCGCGGCTCGCTGAGGGCACCACTCCCGCGTACGCCCGCGAGGTCCTTGACGACGACGTCCGGCGGATGGAACGGATCATGCTGGAGCTGCGGCTGGCCGACGGCTGCCCGCTGGACCTGCTCGACCTTCAGACGGTCGAAGGCCTGATCGCCGAGGGGTTGCTCGACGATCAGGCCTACGAACGAGGGCGTGCGGTACCGACCCTGCGGGGCCGGTTGCTCGCCGACACGGTGGTTCGCGCCCTTACTTGACGATCGGCCAGGCCAGGTAGTTCGGGAGCACCGAACTCTGCCCCTGGTTGGCCGCGATCGCGGTCTTTACCAGGTTGATCACCGCGAAGATGAAGAAGGCGAACGGTGCGAGGAAGAGGATCACGAAGATCCCAGAGATGAGGGACAGGATCGTCACCACGATCCAGCTCGCGATGTAGACCGCGTAGATGGCGATACTGAGGTTCAGGGCCTGCGCCCCGTGGAACCGCAGGAACCGCGACTGGTCCTTGCGCAGGAGGTAGACCAGCAGGGGCGCGATGAAGCCGGTGACGAACATGCCCAGGTAGGCGAGCATCGCCCACTGCCGCTCGTCGGGTGTGGTCGGGCCGTCGAAGGGCTCCGGGCCCTTGAGGTTGTTGAGTGCGTCCAGCGGGCCGCCGCCACCGCCCTGCGGCGGAGGAGGCTGCTGCTGCCCGTATCCGGGCTGCTGGATGTAGGGCTGCTGCGGCTGCTGCTGGCCGTAACCAGGCTGGCCGTAGGGCTGCTGGGGTTGTCCGTACGGTTGCTGCGGCGGCTGTTCGGGGGTCCAGTCCGTCATGGTCGTGCTCCTTCTCGGGGTCACCTTAAGCCGGTCGGCTCTGGGGTGGTGACGAAATCGATCAGCTCTTCGACGCGGCCGAGCAGTAGAGGTTCCAGATCGGCATAAGACGTGACCGAACCGATGATCCGCCTCCATGTTGCGCCTGTGTCACCACTCCAGCCAAGAGCTTCGAGCGTGCCTTCTTTCCAAGGCACCCCCTTTGGGACGTCCGGCCACGCCGGAATGTTCAGTACGGAGGGCTTGACTGCCTGCCAGATGTCGATGAAAGGGTGCCCGGTGACGAGCACATACGGGGATGAGCTCACCTGAGCGGCGATCCGGCTCTCCTTGGAACCCGGCACCAGATGATCGACCAGCACCCCCAGCCTGCGACCCTGCGACGGCCTGAACTCCGCCACGATGGCCGGAAGATCGTCGACGCCCCCCAGGTACTCGACGACGACGCCCTCGACCCGCAGGTCGTGGCCCCAGATCTTCTCCACCAGCTCCGCGTCGTGCAGCCCCTCGACGTAGATCCGGCTCTCCCTGGCCACCTTGGCCCTGAGGTTCTGCACGG
>JAOPYM010000409.1 GCA_025964615.1 Actinomycetes bacterium | reverse complement strand
CGTGCACCAGGCCGTCGACGCCGCCGAGATCCACGAAGGCGCCGAAGTTGACGATCGAGGACACGACGCCCTTGCGGACCTGGCCCTTCTGCAGCGTGTTGAGGAAGGTCTGGCGGACCTCGCTCTGGGTCTGCTCGAGCCAGGCACGGCGGGACAGGACCACGTTGTTGCGGTTCTTGTCCAGCTCGATGATCTTGGCCTCGAGCTCCTTGCCGACGTACGGCTGAAGGTCGCGGACCCGGCGCATCTCCACAAGGGAGGCCGGCAGGAAGCCCCGCAGGCCGATGTCGAGGATGAGACCACCCTTGACGACCTCGATGACCGTACCGGTGACGATGCCGTCCTCGTCCTTGATCTTCTCGATCGTGCCCCAGGCGCGCTCGTACTGTGCGCGCTTCTTGGACAGGATCAGCCGGCCCTCTTTGTCCTCCTTCTGGAGAACCAGCGCCTCGACGTGGTCGCCGACCGTCACGACCTCGTTCGGGTCGACGTCGTGCTTGATCGACAACTCACGCGAGGGGATGACGCCCTCGGTCTTGTAGCCGATGTCGAGCAAGACCTCGTCTCGGTCGACCTTGACGACAGTGCCTTCGACAATGTCGCCGTCGTTGAAGTACTTGATGGTCTCGTCGATCGCGGCGAGGAAATCCTCGACCGAGCCGATGTCGTTGACCGCTACCTGCGGGGTGGTCGAGGTGGCTTCGGTGCTGCTCGTCATGTGTGGGCTGGCTCCGGATACGGACATGGTGGGTGTCGGCGATGCGCGGAGGGCCGTCTATCGTCCCTGCCAAAACCGGAGGTGGCGGTGATCCGCCGAGAGACCAAACCGATGTCGACCTGACCGAGCGCGAGCCTGCTCTGTCCGAAGCGCGCACAGGCCCACAGCGCAGCGATCAGCCTATGGGACATCGAGGCAGGGGTCAATCTGGACCGCGCACGCCGTCCGCGAATCCCTCAGTAAGTCCGTCCTATGGCCTGGAAATTTTTACCCAGGAAGCCTGCCTTGGCGACAGGGAAGGAGATTACCCTCGGATCGCCATCCGATGTGTACCTCTTACCGGGATTCTTGTCCAGCCAGTCGAGCCATGCCTTCGAGCAGAACTGGTTACAGCCGTACTTCTTCGTCTTCCCGTCGGAGCGGATCCGCGGGATGAGCTGCGGGTCGAATCCCCGCAGGAACGGCGAGTCCGCCGGTTTCCAGCCCGCCAGGAACATCCCGCCGAAGTTCCAGGTCGCCCCGCCCGCGCTGCCGCGCCGGGCCCAGGCCAGGTGCGACAGCGCACCGAACGGGAACGCGAAGGTCGAGGCCTCCCCGCCACCAAGATCAAGGACCATCCTCTGGTCGGTGCCGATCTCACGCTGCACCCTGCTCTTGCTCATCCCGGCCAGGTCCAGGTGGTGGGTGGTGTGGTTGGCGATCTCAAAGCCCCGCCCGACGAGCCAGCGCACCGCGTCACCGCCCCGTGTCCCCAGGGCGAACGGGTCGGCGTTCACGAAGAACGTGGCGACCGGCCGGAACCCGGGATGGCGGCGCGCCACGTCGAGCAGGATGCCGACCGCCGTGTCGGGCCGCACGTTGCCATGCGGGTCGTACCCGAATTGGGACGCGCTCCCGTCGTCGAAGGTGAGCACCACCGGGTGGGCGCCCGCGGGCAGGTCCATCCGGCCCGCCACGTACTCCGCCGCCGTGACCGGCACATAGCCCTCGCGGGCCAGCCGCTCCAGCTCGGCGGTCAGCTGGGCGGGGGTCCGGTCGAGATCGGAGATCGGCTTGACCAGGATCCGGTGGTACATCAGCACCGGGACCTCACCCAGCTCGTTGGCCTGCACGGCCGCCGCCTGGGGCGGCGCGGTGGGCGGAGCCGCAGGCGCGGTGGGCGGAGCCGCAGGCCCCGTGGGCGGAGCCGCAGGCGCGGTGGGAGCAGCCCCAGGCGCGGTGGGCGGAGCCGCAGCCCCGGTGGCCCTGAGCGGCGCCGCCCTGGACGCCGTACGGACCCGGGCTTCTCGTAGGGGCTTCGCCGGGCCCCATGCCGAGGGCGCGAGCGAGCCCGTGATCACGGCGCAGATGATCAGGGCACCGGCAAGCTTGTGGAGGCTGGGCACGGCACTCCCGGGTAGATCGCGGACGCGGTTCCGCCCAGCGTAGGGCGCGTCCCCCGCCACGTCCGCGGCGTCCACGCGGCATGCCGTTTCTTTGCCATCCAAGGCCGCCGGTCGGTCAGTGACCGGCGTCCTGCCAGGTACGGCCGGTGCCCATGGAGACCTCCAGCGGCACGCGCATCTCGTACGCCGTGCCCATCTGCTCGCGGACGAGGTCCTGGAGCGTCTCCAGCTCCCCCGGGGCGACCTCGAAGATGAGCTCGTCGTGGACCTGGAGCAGCATCCGGGACGCCAGTGCCCGCTCCCGCAGTGCCTCGTCGACCCGGAGCATCGCGACCTTGATGATGTCGGCGGCCGACCCCTGGATCGGGGCGTTCAGCGCCATCCGCTCAGCCATCTCCCGCCGCTGCCTGTTGTCGGAGGTCAGGTCGGGCAGGTAGCGGCGGCGGCCCAGGATCGTCTCGGTGTAGCCGTCCTGCCGGGCCCGCGCGACCACATCCCGCAGATAGTCCCGGATCCCGCCGAACCGCTGGAAATAGCCCTCCATCAGCTGCCGGGCCTCCTCCGGGGAGATCCGCAGCTGCCCGGAAAGACCGAACGCCGACAACCCGTACGCCAGCCCGTAGTTCATCGCCTTGATCCGGTTGCGCAGCTCGCCGTCCACCTGGTCGGCCGGCACCTCGAACACCTTCGACGCGGTGATCGTGTGGAAGTCCGCACCCGCCCCGAACGCCTCGATGAGCGCCTCGTCGCCGGACAGATGCGCCATGATCCGCAGCTCGATCTGGCTGTAGTCGGCGGTCAGCAGGCACTCGTAGCCCTGCCCGACGACGAAGGCCTCCCTGATCTGGCGGCCCTCTGCGGTGCGGATCGGGATGTTCTGCAGGTTCGGGTCGGTCGACGACAGGCGCCCGGTGGCCGCCACCATCTGGTTGAACGTCGTGTGGATGCGCCCGGCGTCGTCGGCCATCGGGATCAGCGAGTCCACGATGCTCTTGAGCTTGGCGACCTCCCGCCAGCGCAGGATGTGCTCCAGGACCGGATGCGGGCTGGTCACCAGCAGCGTGGTGAGCGCGTCGGAGTCGGTCGTGTACCCGGTCTTGGTCTTCTTGGTCTTGGGCAGCCCCAGCTCGTCGAAGAGCACCTGCTGCACCTGCTTGGGCGAGCCCAGGTTGAAGTCGTGGCCGATCGCCGCATGCGCCAGCTCCTCCGCCGTCTTCACCTGTCCGCCCAGCGTCGCCGAAAGCCCCGACAGATGATCACCGTCGACGGCGATGCCGAGCCGCTCCATGCCCGCCAGCACCCGTACCAGCGGCAGCTCCATGTCCCGCAGCAGCGTGGCCGCGCCGCGCTGCGCCAGATCCCGGTCCAGCGCGTCGGCCAGCTCGGCCACCGCGCGGGCCCGCACCACAAGGTCGGCGGAGATCTCGTCCTCGCCGGAGCCGTCCAGGGTCAGCTGGCCGGACTCCTCGGTCTCCTCGCGCAGCTCCCTGTGCAGGTAGCGCAGTGCCAGATCGGCCAGGTCGAAGGTGCGCTGCCCGGGCAGCGCCAGATAGGCGGCCAGCGCGGTGTCGCTGGTCACGCCCTCCACGGTGAGGCCGCGGGCCGCGAGGGCCAGCATCGGCCCCTTGGCGTCGTGCAGGGCCTTGGGGTGCTCCGGGTCGGCCAGCCACCCGGCGAGGGCCTTCTCGTCGTCCTCGTCGAGCTGCGCGGGCTCCACGTAGGCGCCCGCACCGTCCAGCCCGGCCAGGGCAAGCCCGGTGATCTCCCCGGTGCCACGGCCCCACTTCCCGGCCACCGCGATCCCGATCCGGCCCGGCCCGGCCGCGTGGGACGCCAGCCAGCCGGTGAGCTCACCGGGTCCCGGCCTGGTCACCTCGACCTCGAAGCCCTCGTCGGCCTCCGGCTCCACCCTGGACAGCGTCGCGTACAGCCGTTCCCGCAGCACCCGGAACTGCAGGGTGTCGAACAGCGAGTGGATCTGCTCGCGATCCCACTGGCCGATGACCAGCTGGGCCGGGGACAGCTCCAGCTCGACCTCCGTGTCGAGCTTGTTGAGCTGCTGGTTGCGCAAGACCCCGGCCAGGTGCTCGCGCAGGCTGTCGCCTGCCTTGCCCTTGATCTCGTCCACCCGCGCCACCAGGGCGTCGAGGCTCCCGTACTGGACGAGCCACTTCGCGGCGGTCTTCGGGCCCACCCCCGGCACGCCCGGCAGGTTGTCGCTGGACTCCCCCACCAGGGCGGCCAGTTCCCGGTACTGCTCGGGCCCCACGCCGTACTTCTCCCGCACCGCCGCGGGGTCCATCCGCTTCATGTCGGACACGCCGCGGTTCGGGTACAGGATCGTGACGTTGTCGTTGACCAGCTGGAAGGCGTCCCGGTCGCCGGAGGCGATCAGCACCTCGAAGCCCGCATCCCCGGCCTGCGTGGCCAGCGTGGCGATCAGGTCGTCGGCCTCGAACCCGCTCTTGGACAAATACGGCACCTTGAGCGCGTCGAGGACTTCGAAGATCAGCCCGACCTGCGGACGGAAGTCGTCCGGGGTCGCGGTCCGGCCCGCCTTGTACTCGTCGTAGACCGCGTGCCGGAACGTCGGCTCACTGCGGTCGAAGCACACCCCGACATGGGTGGGCCGCTCATCTCCGAGCACCTTGATGAGCATCGAGGTGAAGCCGTACACCGCGGTGGTCGGCTGCCCCGTCGTCGTGGTGAGGTCGGCCTCCTTCAGCGCGTAATAGGCCCGGTAGGCCATCGAGTGCCCATCGATGAGGAGCAGTCGCTGCTTGTCAGGGGTCGGTTCCGTCGTCGCCACACACTGAGCCTAGCCTTCGGGTACGACACTTCGAGAGGAGACACAGTGGGCGCAAGCCAGCTGAGCGGGGACCATCTGGGTGACCTCAACCGTTCCATGGGCATTGAGGTTCTGGAGGCATCCGCGGAGCGGGTGACCGGCCGCATGCCGGTGAAGGGCAACACCCAGCCGTACGGGCTGCTGCACGGCGGCGCCTCCTGTGTCCTGGCCGAAAGCCTCGGGTCGACCGGTGCCGCCATCCACGCCGGCGAGGGCCGCATCGCCGTCGGCATCGAGATCAACGCCACCCACCACCGCTCCGCGACCGAGGGATTCGTCACCGGCGTGGCCACCCGCGTGCACGGCGGACGCACCCTCGCCACCTACGAGATCGTGATCACCGACGAGCAGGATCGCCGCGTGTGCACCGCACGCCTTTCCTGCATGCTCCGCGACGCTCCGTAACCTCCCGACTCTTGCGCCACATCCTTTGCGCGCACGGGCCCCGAATCGCTACGGTTGGCCGCTCAGAGTCCGGGATCGCCGAGTAGAAAACGCGTGCGGTCGGGGAAGGCGTACGCGGTCCCAAAGGCGATCCCGGGCTCAAGCCATCTCAAGAGCATTTCGATCCGGTCGCCACCGTTCAATCACGGCCCGAAGGATCTAACCTCACGCCATGCGCAGGATTGTGGCAGTAGCGTTCGTCCTGGCCCTCGTCAGCGGCTGCTCCAGCGGCCCCGCGACCTACCATCCGCCCGCGCAGCCGGTACGAGACGGCGAGTCGGCCCTCACGAACAAGGACGCGACCGTCGGCGAGGTCGCGTACAGCGTCATCGGCATCACGACCCAGATCACCACGGTCGTCGGTTCGCACGGCACCTGGGAGCCCAAGGGCCAGTACGTGCGGGTTCGCCTCATGATCGTCAACAAGGGCAGGGACCGGCACCAATTCGACCCCGGCCAGCAGATTCTCGTGGCCGGCGACGGACGGACCTACACCGAGGATCCCGACGCGACGCAGATCTCCCGGTCCCCTGCAGGTGTCGAGGACATCGCCCGTCAGGAGCTGATCGCCTTCGACCTGTGGTTCGACATCCCGAAAACCACAACGCCGAAGGCACTGCGCATCGTCGGCGACAACTCCGATTCCAACCTGGGTGCTCAGCTGAGCGGGGGCAAGGCCAGCAAGAACAACACCGCCGACATCCCGCTCAGCTGAGGCTCAGTCCGTGGCGCCCGCACCCAGATAAGCGGCACGCACCTGCGGATCGTCGAGCAGCTCCCGCGCGGGTGCGGACTTCACGATGCTCCCGGTCTCCAGCACATATGCCCGATGCGCCAGCCGAAGCGCCTGGTTGGCGTTCTGCTCGACGAGCAGCACCGTCGTACCACGGCGATTGATCTCTTCGATGATCGAGAAGATCTGCTGCACCAGCATCGGCGCCAGTCCCATCGACGGTTCGTCAAGGAGCAGCACCTTCGGCTTGGCCATCAGCGCCCTGCCGATCGCGAGCATCTGCTGCTCCCCGCCCGACATCGTGCCGCCCATCTGGTCCTTGCGCTCGGCCAGCCTGGGGAACAGATCGAAGGCCTCCTGGAGATCCTTGCTGAAGTCCCCCTTACGGGCGTACGCCCCCATGAGCAGGTTGTCGGTGACCGTCATGCCGGGGAAGATCCCCCGGCCCTCAGGGGCCTGCCCGATCCCGGCCAGAACCCGCTTGTGCCCGGGCATCGAGGAGATGTCACGGCCGTCGAACAGGATCCGGCCCGTCGACAGCGGACGAAGCCCGGAGATGGTCTTCAGGATGGTGGTCTTCCCTGCGCCGTTGGCGCCGATCAGGGTGACGATCTCGCCCTCGTCCACCTCGACCGACACTCCCTTGAGCGCCGCGATCTTCCCGTAGTGGACATGGATGTCGTTGATCTCAAGAAGCATCGGCGGGGGCTCCCAGATAGGCCGCGATGACGCGCGGGTCGTGCTGGATCTCGCGAGGCAGCCCTTCGGCGATCTTCTGGCCGAAGTCGAGCACCGCGATCCGGTCGCTGATGCCCATCACCAGGCTCATGTCATGCTCGATGAGCATCACCGTGCGCCCAGAGTCACGGATCTTGCGGATCAACTCCTGCAGTGCCTCTTTCTCTGCCGGGTTCATCCCCGCCGCCGGCTCGTCAAGGAGCAGGAGCTTCGGATCGGTCGCCAGAGCCCGGGCGATCTCCAGCCGCCGCTGGTCTCCGTAGGGCAGGTTCTTCGCGGTCTCCCCCGCACGGTGCGCGACACCGACGAACTCAAGGAGCTCCGCGGCCTTCGCCCGGCCCTCGCGCTCCTCGCGGCGGTGCCACGGCAGGCCCAGGGCCGCCCCGACCAGACCGGTCCGATGATGGGCGTCGGCCCCGACCATGACGTTCTCCAGAGCCGACATGTTGTGGAAGAGGCGTACGTTCTGGAACGTACGGGCAACACCGCGCTTGGTCACCTCGAAACGCTTCTTGCCGTCGATCCGGCCGCCACCGAACAGCACCTGGCCCTCGGACGGCCGGTACACCCCGGTCACCACGTTGAACACCGTGGTCTTCCCGGCTCCGTTCGGCCCGATCAATGCGAAGATCTCACCCTCGTTGACAGCGAGGTCCAGGCCGCCGATGGCCACGACACCACCGAACCGCATGACCAGGCTGCGCAACTCCAGAATCTTCATTCGCCCGCCCCGACTGTCTTCTTCGAAGTGGAGACCTCGCCGCCCATACTGCCCATGCCGCCGGTGCCCTCGGCGAACTCCGCCTTGCGCATCCGCGACGGCAGCAGGCCCTCCGGCCGAAGGATCATCATCAGCACCAGGACGGCACCGAATATCAGCACCCGGTACTCGGCCAGGAAACGGATCCGCTCCGGCACCCAGGCGATCAGGAACGCCCCGAGCATCACCCCGGGGATGTTCCCGGAGCCGCCCAGCACCACCGCCGCCAGAATCGTCGCCGACAAGATGAACGGGAAGTCGTCAGGGATGATCGAAACCGTCTGTGTCGAGTACAGCACGCCGGCCAGGCCACCGATCGACGCTCCGATCGCGAACGCCGCCAGCTTGAACTTGAACGTCGGCACGCCCATCAGCTCGGCGGCGTCCTCGTCCTCGCGGATCGCCGCCCACGCCCGTCCCACCCGGCTGTTCGCCAGCCGCTTCGAAAAGATGATGGCCAGCACGATGGCCAGCACCATCAGGTAGTAGTACGGACGGGAGTCCAGCTCCGCGTACTTGAACGGGGTCAGCCCGCTCAGGCCCAGCGCGCTGAACGGCTGGGCACTGGGGAACGCCCAGGTGGTCAGGTTCGGCGGGTGCGGGATCCCGTTCATCCCGTTCGGCCCGCCGATGGCCGCGGTGTTCTGCGCCGTGATCCGGACGATCTCCCCGAAACCCAGGGTCACGATCGCGAGGTAGTCGCCACGCAGCCGCAGGGTCGGCGCTCCCAGGATCACACCCGACAGCGCGGTCACCGCGATGCCGACGGCGATGATCTCCCAGAAGTCCCAGTGGTAGATCTTGCCGAGCACGGCCATCGAGTACGCGCCGACAGCGAAGAACGCCACGTAGCCCAGGTCGAGCAGGCCCGCCTGCCCCACCACCACGTTCAACCCGATCGCCAGCAGGATGTAACCGCCGATCGGGAAGAACAGCAGCCCCTGCCAGTCGGAGTACGGCGACATGAACGAGCCGATCTGGTCATTCGGGAGCAGCAGCGCCCCGAAGATCAGCAACGCGTACACGCCCATCCGGGGCAGCCTGCCCAGCCCCGCCCACCAGGCGCGCACCGGGTCTGCCAGCGCCGTCCACGCCGTCTTGATCGTCGTCATGGTCATGCGCGGGCCTTCTGCAGAGATTCACCGAGGATGCCGGTGGGACGGAACATGAGAACCAGAACCAGGACCACGAACGCCACCACGTTCTGCCATTGAGTGCCGAAGATACTCGCCCCGTACATCTCGATCAGACCCAGAGCGAGGCCGCCGACCAGCGCGCCGCGCAGGTTGCCGATACCGCCGAGCACCGCGGCGGTGAACGCCTTGATACCGAGCAGGAAGCCGACGAAGTAGTTGGTCTCCTCGAAGCGCAACATGTACAACGCCGCGGCCACCCCCGCCATCGCGCCGCCGATCGCGAACGTCGCGCTGACGATGCGGTCGATGTTGACCCCCATCAGCACGGCGGTCTCCGGATCCTGGGCGGTGGCGCGGATCCCCCGGCCCAGCTTCGTCCGGACCACGAACTGATCCAGTACCACCATCATGACGACGGCGGCGACCAGGATGATCAGCTTGTCGCTGCGGATCACGAAGCTTCCGAGGGTCAGCAGGTCCTCCCGCTGCACGAACCGTCCCTGGATCGGCAACGCACCCTTCTCCTTGGGCAGGCCGAACCACCAGGGGATCAGGATCCGGGCGAACAACTGCTGCAGGAACAGGGACGCGCCGATCGCCGAGATCAGCGCGGCCAGCCGGGATGCGCCCTTGCGCCGCAGCGGACGGTAGGCGATGTACTCCAGTGCGACCGCACTGGCCCCGGAGACGGTTCCCGAGACCACGATGAGCAGCGCCAGTGTGCCGACCAGCGCGATGCCGCCGAGCGGGGTGGAGATCCCCATCAGGTTGATCACACCGAGCGAGGCGAACGTGCCGATCATGAAGATTTCGGAGTGCGCGAAGTTGATGAGCCGAAGCACCCCGTACACCATGGTGTAACCCAGGGCGATGAGCGCGTAGATGGAACCGAGGGCGAGGCCGTCCGTCGTGGACGGCCAGAATTGAACGATGAAATCGTGGAGCACCAGGACTGCCTCTACCGAAGGGGGCGGGAGACCCTCGCGGGTCTCCCGCCCCTGACCGACCCGCTACGAGCTAGGGCGTGACCTTGGCCGTGCCG
The DNA here is from genome assembly GCA_025964615.1 of Actinomycetes bacterium. Classification (GTDB taxonomy): domain Bacteria; phylum Actinomycetota; class Actinomycetes; order Streptosporangiales; family Streptosporangiaceae; genus RYN-227. The sequence goes on along the minus strand of JAOPYM010000409.1, from coordinate 4,594 downwards.
GCGTTACCCAGCAGCGGCAGCGTCGCGCCGGTCACCTTGTAGATGTAGACATCGTTGGCGTCCACCTCACCGGTGGGCTTGAACTTGATCGTCTTCGAGACGCCCGGGAGGTTGATGGTCGACAGGTAGGTGTTGATGGTGTCGGTCGTCGTGTTGCCCGCCTTGATCGCGGCGAGGAACGCGTTGGTGGCGTCGTACGCCTCGGCCGAGTAGATCGCCGGGTCGGCGTTGAACTTCGCCTTGTACGCGTCGGCGAAGGTCTTGCTCGCCGCGCCCGCCGTACCCGTCGGGTCGATCAGGCACGGGCAGCCGATCAGGGAGCCGTCGGCGTTCGTGCCGGTCGCGCCCGCGGCCAGACCCTTGTCCAGCGAACCGTCACCGGACAGGAAGCGCGCCTTGACACCAGCCTCACGCAGCTGCTTGACCAGCTTGCCGGCCTGCGCGTAGTACCCGCCGAAGAAGATCGCGTCGGGCGCGAAGGGCTTGATCTTGTTCACGGTCGAGGCGTAGTCGGAGCCCTTCGGGTCGATGACGTCTGCCTGCGTCTGCGCCCCGGCTGCCGTCACGGTCGCCTGCACCTTGGCGGCCAGAGGCTGGCCGTAGGTGGAGTTGTCGCTGACGATGAAGACCTTCTTGGCCCCCACGCCGGTGGTGATGAAGCCGCCGATGCCGGCGCCCTGCACGTCGTCGTTGGCGATGACGCGGTGCCAGTACTTCCAGCCGTTCCCGGCGAGCTTGGCGTTGGTCGCCGACGCTGAGATGCTCGGGACCTTCGCCTCCTCGAGAACCGGGCCGACCGCAGCGGACTCACCGGAGAACGCCGGGCCGATCAGGCCCACGATCTTGTCGGTCTTGACCGCGGTCTTGGCGAGGTTGGTGGCCTGGTCGGGCTTGGCCTGGCTGTCGTAGAACTTGAGAGTGACCTTGGTCTTGGGGTTGGTCGCGTTGTACTGGTCCACCGCGAGGACCGCCGAGTTCTTGATCGGGATGACGATGCCGGAGTTCTCTCCGGTCAGGTCACCCATCAGGCCCAGCGTGAGACCGCCACCGCCACCGCTCTTGCTACTGCTTCCGCATGCGGCGGCAAGCGCTAGAACAGCGCTCAGAGCCACCGCACCCGAGACCTTCATGATGTTGCGCCTCAAGGCCGCCAGCCTTTCGATCCAAGATCCGGGACGGATCGGTACAAGGATGTATCCCGAGTTAGCGAGTTCAGAGTCATCCGAACTCATCCCCAGGTGATGAACCCGTAGTACACCGTCAAAGGCCTGCTGGAGGTCAGGTCACAGCGCAAGGGTTACTGGTTCGTTACTGGTCTGTGTTGAAAAGTACCAGGATCTTGACATTTGTCCACTTGACGAGCTGAATAGCGGCTTGGCAGGCAGGCCGCGAACCGGAGATCAGCCCTCGTCGGACTTCTCGCCGCCCAGGCCACCCGCCAGCACCGCCTCGGCCACCTTCCGCATGGTCAGCCTGCGATCCATCGAGGTCTTCTGGATCCAGCGGAACGCCTCGGCCTCGGACCACCCGTGGGTCACCTGCAGGTCCCCCTTGGCCCGATCTACGATCTTCCGGGTCTCCAGCCGGTCCTGCAGGTTCGACACCTCGGCCTCGAGCGCCTTCATCTCCTCGTACCGCGACACCGCCATCTCGATCGCCGGCACCAGGTCCGCCTTCGTGAACGGCTTCACCAGGTACGCCATCGCGCCTGCCGCGCTCGCCCGCGCGACCAGCTCCCGCTGCGAGAACGCAGTCAGCATGACCACCGCCGCCAGCCTGTCGGCGGTGATCCGCTCGGCCGCCGAGATGCCGTCCAGGACGGGCATCTTCACGTCCAGCATCACCAGGTCGGGCTTCAGCTCGGCCGCCAGCTTCACCGCCGACTCGCCGTCACCGGCCTCGCCGACGACGTCGTAGCCCTCCTCCTGCAGCATCTCCTTGAGATCCAGCCGGATCAGGGCCTCGTCCTCAGCGATCACAACACGTCGCGCGATCTCAGTCACGCACCAGACCCTACCCAAACCCGGTACGCTGGACCTCGCCCAGGGTCGGTCCCGTGATCGTCCCGGGGTCGGGCTGGATGTACGATTTGTCCCGAAACATGCCGGAATGGTGCAATCGGCTGACACGGGCGCCTCAAAAGCGTCTGCCCGCGAGGGCGTACGGGTTCGAGTCCCGTTTCCGGCACGCCAGATGCCGCCACCGACGGTGGCGGCATCAGTCTTTTCCGCAAACTGTCAGTGGCCGGTGCCAGCATGAAGTCATGCACCCACGCAGCACCGTCGACAAGGCCCACAAGCTCCTCCGACTCGGATTCACCGATCACACGGTGGCGCGCATGTGCGATGTCCCGGTCGGGACATTACGGCACTGGAAGTACGGCAACCGCCGTGCTCCCGATGAGGAGGAGCGGCGAGTCAAGGGGGACTGTCCTCGCTGCACGAACCGCGAGCTAGATCGCGCCGCATACGCCTACCTCCTCGGTCTCTACCTCGGTGACGGCCACATCGCCACCACCTGGAAGGGCGTTCACCGGATAGAGATCGCCTGCTGCGACGGCTGGCCGGGCCTGATCGATGCCGCAGCCGAAGCGATGTCCGCAGTCATGCCGATCTTAAAGATCGGAAAGCGGAAGCACCCTGGTTGCACCCTGGTGGGCAGCTACTCCAAGCACTGGCACTGCTTGTTCCCCCAGCACGGTCCCGGGATGAAGCACACCCGGAAGATCCAACTCGACCCCTGGCAGCGGGAGATCGTTGACGAGTTCACTGAGGAATTCATCCGCGGCCTGATCCACTCTGACGGCTGCCGGACGATCAACCGCATACGGAAGGCGCTCAAGAACGGCAGCGACGCGTGGTACGAGTACCCGCGTTACTTCTTCTCCAACGCCTCCGACGACATCCGCAAGCTTTACACCGACGCACTCGACCACCTCGGCATTGCGTGGAAACAGAACAACGCCCGCAACATCTCCGTTGCCAAGCGGGAGGCCGTGGCGCGGCTGGACGAGTTCGTCGGCCCGAAGTACTGACCTTCAGCTGCACCATGATCGACATTGTCGGGCATCTTCAGCATCTCGGGCGTACAGGCCGCGACGATGGCCGGGCCCGCGGTGATCCTCTCGTTCGTCATCGCGGGGGTCGTATGCCTGCTCGCCGCGATGTCGTACGCGGAGTTGTCCTCGATCGTCCCCGTCGCCGGGAGCGCGTACTCCTTCACCTACGTCGCCTTCGGCGAGATCTGGGGCTGGCTGGTCGGTTGGGCGGTGATCCTGGAGCTGCTGCTCGCCGCCTCGGTGGTCGCCAGGGCCTGGTCGCTGTTCGCCACCCAGACGCTCACCGACTTCGGCGTCCCGATCCCCGCCGCGCTGGCTCAGGTCATCGGGCACGGCGAGGGCTTCGACGTGTTCGCGCTGCTGATCCTGCTGCTGCTGGTCCTGATGCTGGCCACCGGCGGCCGGATCGGCCTGCGGAGCCTGTGGTTCATGGTCCTCGCCAAACTGGCCTCGCCGCACGCGCCCGCCAGCGCCGCCGCGGTGTCGCGGACACCGGGTTCGGACTCCGGGTCGCCTTCGGCGGGGACCAGCGCGACGAGTACGCCGCCGTCCGGGGTCACCGCGCAGAGCGAGCCGTGCGGCAGCCGGGATCGCAGCCCCGCCGGCGGAGCGCCCAGGTCCGGGGTGCCCGGCTCGGGTATCAGCGCGATGACCACGCTCGGTTCGGGGATCTTGAGGCCGGCCGCGCGGGCCACCCCCGCCGCGTCCCCGCCGACCGACAGCGCACCGATCACCAGCTCCGCCCGCCGGTCCCCGCTCAGCCTGCCCATCTCCTCGACATAGGCGCTGCGGATCACCGTCAGCACATCGGGTAGCAGCGCCGCCGCCCAGCCGCAGGAACGCAGCACCTCGGCACAGTGGCGGGGTCTCGACGCCGCCCACAAGTGCCGGAACACGCAGGTGAGGACGGTATGGCAGCACAGTTCCAGTTCGTGCAACGGGGATCCAGTCGCGAACGCAGCGCCGGGCCAGCGAGGCCACGGCCCGCAGGTCGGCGGAGGTTGGCTCGGCCATCGTGGTGACCGCGTCGAGGACCCTGGCGACCAGCCCGGGTAGGAACTCCGGCCAGGGGTAACGGGATCCGGCCGACCTCAGGATCGAGGCCAGCAACGGGACGGCATCAGCACTGATCGAGAGGGTGAGGTGGTGTGAGTCCATGTCGTCGGGATTCGGCACAGGGGTCCTCCACGTGGCACGGTCGCAGGCGGACCTGCCCAGGTTCTCCCCTATCCCGGCATCGGCGCATCCCTGCGCCGGGATGAAACACTCACGTCATGACCGAACACCCTTATGCCGCCTGGGATCACCAGCGGTTCTGCGCCCTGACTGAGACCGAGATCACCCGGTTCGCCGCGGCCATCGCGAAGGCGGACCTGGCAACGCCTGTGCCGACCTGCCCGGACTGGACTCTCGCCGGCCTGGCCAAGCACCTCGGCATCGTGCACCGCTGGGTCGAGCACATCCTGCGCAACGGCCTGCAGACCCGGATCTCCTCCCGGGACGTCCCGGTAGTACTCCCGGACGGCGGCGACTGGG
>JAOPYM010000392.1 GCA_025964615.1 Actinomycetes bacterium | reverse complement strand
GTCGACGAGCCGGGCCAGGTCGCGGTCGGGGTACTGCTGGCAGAGCAGGTTGAGCGAGAGCCCGGCGGCCTGGACCCGCGAGGCATCGTCGAACAGCTGGTACGGAGGGTGGCCGGCGATGAAGTCGGAGCGGCTGGTGAACACCGCGGCGACGTCGGCGTACGACCCGGCCGGCTGCCGGAAGGCGCCCTGGGAGATGTGGCCGAACAGTTCCTCGGCGGTGTGCCCGGGGAACATCGCCATCAGGACCCGGCAGTGGTCCACATAGGGGAGCCTGCGCAGCTCACCCGAGATCCAGCGGTGCAACTGCGCGCGGCTGGGCGCGGTCCCGACGAGATGCGGGTCGATCGTCTCCGCGGCCCGGTCGTACTCGACCCGGAAGATGCCGTAGCGGTGCCACTGGCGCTCGCGCAGCAGGGCCTCCAGCAGCACCGGCATGATCGCTCCGCAGATCGGGTGAATTCCCACCATAGTGATTCGGCTCACAGAAGATGAGACAATCGCGCGACAGGGAGGGTGAAGACGCCACTCTGACGCGCTCGCGACGCGACACATCGCCGCTGCATGCTGTGACGCATGGCGAGCGCGGGCAGGCGAGACCCCCTGGACGCCTTGAGCCGGGAGCTTTCTGGCCTCGGACTGGGTGTGGGCCTGAGCGATGTCGCGCCCGCGCTCGCCGTGCACACCGGATCTCCAGGGAACGTGGAGTGGATCTCGCTCTGCCCCCTGCGCACCCACTTCACCTGGCGGCTTGCCGACTACCGGCACCCCGTCGACGACGTCCAGGGCGCTGCCCGCCGCATCGCCGACTTCATCCGGAGCGGCCGGTCACACCCCCCACGAACCTAAGTCCTGTCCCGTGGATCTTCAAAGGCGCGAGACCACTACATGACGGTTGACTCGGGCGGGGCCACTTGCAGCCCCACACGGATCAGACAGGCTGCCTGACCGTGAAACCAACTCTGTCAGAGCCCACCGACAAAAACGCAACAGATTCATAGGACAGACCCTAGGAGGGACCCCACCGCGTAGGTGACGATCATGGCGATGGCGCCGCCCGTGATGTTGCGGAGCACGGCGGGCCGGACCGGGGCCTGGCCGAGGCGGGCACTGGTCCAGCCACAGAGGACCAGCGCGCCGATCACGGCGACCACGGTGATGGGCAGCCGGAGCGACGCGGGCGGGAGCACCATCGCGAGCAGCGGCAGCAGCGACCCGGCGGTGAACGCCGCGAAGCTCGCCCAGGCGGCGTGCCACGGGTCGGCGAGCTGCTCCGGGTCGATGCCCAGTTCGGTCTCCGCGTGCGCGGCGAGCGCGTCGTTGCGGGTCAGGTGCTCTGCCACCTCACGGGCGAGGTCCGGTGGCAGCCCCTTCTGCTCGTAGAGCCCGGTCAGCTCCGCCAGTTCGGCGTCGGGGGTAAGGGCCAGTTCCGCGCGTTCGAGCGCCAGCGCGGCCTGCTCGGAGTCGCGCTGGGTGCTGACGGACACGTACTCGCCCGCGGCCATCGACAGCGAACCGGCCAGCAGCCCCGCTATCCCGGCGGTGAGCAGGGCGCTCGCCGAGCTGGTGGCCCCGGCAACGCCGACGACCAGGCCCGCGGTGGAGACCACGCCGTCGTTGGCCCCGAGTACCCCCGCGCGCAGCCAGTTGAGGCGGCCTCCGAGACCCTCGCGGTGCGGCTCGCCATGTTCGATGCTCACCATTGCAGTGTCCTGCGAAAATCAGCCGTCCGGTTGACGTGAGGGTCACGAAAGCCCCAACGACTGGCAAGTAGGGCGGATTCGGCTTGATAGATCATCGTAACTGGGCATGTCGTACGAACGATTCGACATCGTGGGGGAGTGCATCCGTACCCCCTTCACTCCGGCGACGGGGTTCTGCCGAGCAGCTCGACGACGGCCAGCGCCACCAGGACCAGCACTGTGAGGAGCAGCACCACGTTCCCCGTAGGGTGGTCCCAGAACACGAAGACGACTCCGGCAAGCGCCACCACTCCGATCCGCAGCGCCGTCCGGTTCTCATGCACCCACGGGTTGCCCCGGTCGCCGCGCGCCCGGGCCAGCAGTCTCCGTGCGCCGGTACGGATCCGTACGGCATGGTGCGCCGAACCGGTGAGGTACGCGCCGGCCGCCACCACCAGGCCCAGGACCAGCACCATCCGCAACCCGGCTCGCAGGAACCGGACCAGCACGTCGAAGATGTCGCCCGCGGCTGAGGTGTTCAGCCCGTTGGCGGCGACGCCGTTGAGGTAGACCAGCCGGCCGATCGCCAGGCCGGCGGCGAGCACCACCATCGCGACGGCCAGCCCGATGCCCGCCCCGGCCAGCGCACGGTGGCGCGTACGGGCCAGGAGGACGCCGCCGGCGAGCAGCACCAGCGACACGATCGGCAGGATCCACCTGAGGGCGTTGAGCACCGAGTACGCGGTCTGCGCCTTGGCCAGGTCCTGGGACTTGAACAGCGCGAAGGTCGGGTTGATGGCCGGGATCGCGGCGGCGATCTTCATTCCGGAGTCGACCAGCTTCTGCTTCACCTGCGCGATGATCGGCCCGAGGCTGATGCTGATGGTGTCGCCGCTGACCTTGAGCAGCCTGCTGCCCGTGCCGGAGAGCACCGCGTTCAGCTGTTCGTGCGCGATCCGGTTGGCGTTCACCCAGAGGGTCTGGAACGCGTCACTGCGTACGACGGCCAGGGTCTTGTCGTACACGAAACCGGTCAGCCCGGTCACCAGCGGCCCGGCGAGCCCGGTCAGCTTGTCGCCGACCAGGGCGGGCAGCCCTCTGGACTCCAGTGCGCCCACGGTCGTGGTGAGGATCTGCGGCACGTTGATCTGCTGGACGAGCGCGTTGGTGACCCGCGTCGCGACGGCGTTCTGCACCGACGCCATACCGGCCAGCGGCGTGACGTTCTGCACATAGTGGTCGGTGTCGGAGATCTGGTTGCTCGACCAGACAGCGACGATCGAGAGCGGCGCGAGCATGCAGCCGAGCACGATCAGAATGACGGCGAGGAGGCTGCCGCCCCTGCCTTCGGCCCTCGCGGGCGGGCGTTCCGGCTCGGCGCGGTCACCCAGTGCCCCCTCGGACTCGGCCATGCGCGGTCCCCCCGGATTCGCAAGACGACCGGGAGGGGACTGGCCGGACTCTGCAAGGGACAATTTCCTTGATCCGGTCCGCCCAAACGGGCGGTGTGCCTGGTAGGGCAAGCTTCTCCCATGACTAATGACGTGATCAGGTGGGGCATTCTCGGCACCGGCGCGATCGCCCGTACCTT
>JAOPYM010000389.1 GCA_025964615.1 Actinomycetes bacterium | reverse complement strand
TTCCGGTGGACCTCGACATACCCCGGCAGGCCCGCTTGCCCGAGCGGGTCGAGGTCGCCGCCTACTTTGTCATCAGCGAGGCGCTGGCCAACACCGCCAAACACGCGCACGCTGCCACGGCGAGGGTCCGCGTCCAGCTCAGTGACGATGTCTTGAAGGTGCAGATTCGCGACGATGGCGTCGGGGGAGCTGACCCCTCCAGGGGAACCGGCCTGACCGGCCTCACCGATCGGGTCGAGGCGCTCGGCGGACGGCTCGACGTCTCCAGCCATCCGGGTGAGGGAACGCTAATCAAGGCCGACCTTCCCATCCGTGCTGAGACCTGAGGGAAGCTGAGCGCTGCCGCGATCAGTGGCCGGCCACCCGCCGTGCCGGGTCCGGGGCTACGGGGTGGTCTGGAGGCGGTGGGCGAGGGCGGTGTGGCGGCGGCCGGTGCCGGCGGTGCGGACGGCGGCGGCGACGGCGCGGCGGGAGCCGGCCAGCACGACGAGTTTCTTCGCGCGGGTGATGCCGGTGTAGAGCAGGTTGCGCTGCAGCATCATCCACGCGCTGGTCGTCAGCGGGATCACGACGGCGGGGTACTCCGACCCCTGGGACCGGTGGATCGTGACCGCGTACGCGTGCGCCAGCTCGTCGAGCTCGTCGAAGTCGTAACCGATCTCCTCGTCCTCGTCGGTCCGGACCGTGAGCGCGTGGTCCTCCAGCGACATCCCGGTCACGACGCCGGTGGTGCCGTTGAACACCCCGGCCGCGCCCTTGTCGTAGTTGTTGCGCAGCTGCGTCACCTTGTCCCCGACCCGGAACACCCGGCCACCGTAGCGCCGCTCGGGCGCGCCTTCCCGGTACGGGGTGAGCGCCTCCTGCAGCAGCAGGTTCAGGTTCCCCGCCCCGGCCGGGCCGCGGTGCATCGGGCACAGGACCTGCACGTCGCGGCGCGGGTCGAGGCCGAATCTGGCCGGGATCCGGCGGGCGACGATGTCGGCCACCAAACCCGCGGTGGCCTCGGTCTCGTCGGAGTTGAACCAGAAGAAGTCGGGGTAGGAGGTCAGCGCGGGAGGGCGTCCCGCGTTGACCTTGTGGGCGTTCACCACGATCCCGGACTGCTGCGCCTGCCGGAATATCTTCGTCAGCCTGACCACCGGGAGCGTCTGCGCGCCGATCAGGTCGCGCAGCACCTCGCCCGCCCCGACCGAGGGAAGCTGGTCCACGTCGCCGACCAGCAGCAGGTGGGCGCCGGGGGCGACGGCCTTGACGAGCTTGTTCGCGAGGATCACGTCGACCATCGACGTCTCGTCGATCACGACCAGGTCAGCGTCGAGGGGGTTGGCGGCGTCGAACTCCGGGTCGCCGCCCGGCTGCAGCTTCAGCAGCCGGTGGATGGTCGCTGCCTCGTGCCCGGTCAGCTCGGCCAGGCGCTTGGCGGCGCGGCCGGTCGGCGCGGCCAGCACCACCTTCGCCTTCCTGGCGCGCGCGAGCTCCACCACCGAACGGACCGTGAAGCTCTTCCCGCAGCCGGGGCCGCCGGTCAGCACCGCGACCTTCTGGGTCAGCGCCAGCTTCACCGCGTCGGCCTGCTCGGGGGCGAGGTCCGCGCTGGTCTTCGTCTTCAGCCAGAGCAGGGCCTTGTCCCAGTCCACGGACTGGAACGCTGCCAGGCGGTCCGCCCGGGAGGACAGGAGGCGGCTGAGGCAAGCAGCCAGGGACCGTTCGGAATGGTAGAAAGGCGGCAGGTAGACGGCCTGCAGCTGCCCGGCGCCCGCGGCACCGGGGACCGGGACCTCGTCGCGGACGGCGAGTTCCTCGGCGGCGAGATCGGGGATCAACGGGGCGATCAGGTCGGCGGGGACGCCGAGGATCTTCGTGGCGTCGGCGATAAGGACGTGCTCGGGGAGATAGCAGTGGCCGTCGTCGGCCGCCTCGGACAGGGTGTAGGCGAGGCCGGCCTTGATGCGCTCGGGGCTGTCCTTGGCGATGCCGACCGACGCGGCGATCGTGTCGGCGGTCTTGAAGCCGATCCCCCAGACGTCCGCCGCCAGCTGGTAGGGCCGCTGCTTAACGGTGTCGATCGATTCGTCGCCGTATTTCTTGTAGATCTTCACCGCCAGGGACGTCGAGACGCCGACGCCCTGCAGGAAGATCATGACCTCCTTGATGGCCTTCTGCTCGGCCCACGCGTCCTTGATGCGCGCGCTGCGTTTCGGGCCGAGACCGGGAACCTCGACCAGACGGCCGGGCTCATCGTCGATGATGTGCATGATGTCGGTGCCGAAGTGGGCGACCATCCGCTCGGCCATCACCGGGCCGATGCCCTTGATCAGCCCGGACCCCAGGTACCGGCGGATGCCCTGCTCGGTCGCGGGCAGGACGGTCGTGTAGGACTGGACCTCGAACTGCCTGCCGAACTTCAGATGCGACGTCCAGCGGCCGCGCAGCCGGAGCGACTCGCCGATCTGCGCGCCGAGCAGCGGCCCGACCGCGGTGATGAGCTCGGTATCCGCGCTGACCGGCCCGCGCCCGGTGCCCCGGTCCGGCGCGATCCGCGCGATCGTGTACCCGGTCTCCGGGTTGCTGAACGTCACCCGCTCAAGCACCCCGTCGAGAACCGCGATGTGCTGCTGCTGCACTTGCGGTGTCGGCTGGGGAACGGACGGCATGTGCCTATTGTGCAGCTCGCCCAGCCTCCGACCACGCGGAACGCCACCATCGACTGGCTGATGCGGACCGTCCCCCGTCGCCCGCGGCAGAGGCCGCGTCGGGAGTACCGTCCGCCGCGGACCTGTCCAATTTGGCTGAACGGACCGTGGACTCTGTGTCCGCGCGCTGTTCCACCTGGACGGTGTGGAACGTCCGGGCGAGGTCGATCGCCTGCTCCGTGTCGAGGTGCCTTTCCCACCGCCAGAACGGTGGTAGGTCCACTCGAGCGCCACCCTTCCTGTGCGAAGATGTGGCCGGTGGGATGGGAGGCACTCGAGCAGTGGGGTGACGACGTCGTTCGCGGCGAACGGCTCACTGGCGGAGCTGGCGTCAACGGGGTGCGGAGCGTGCGTGTCAACGGGCACCTCGCGGTCGGTCGTCTCGGCCAGCGCAGCGACGCTGATCTTGCCTGGGAGACCGGCCTGTTGCGACATCTCCACCGTGAAGGGATGACGGTGCCGGTGCCGATCCCGACCACGGACGGCCGGCACTTTGCCGACGGTCTGGTGGTGATGACCTACGTGGAGGGCGGACCGCCCGAGACCGAAGCCGACTGGCGTCGCGTCGCCGGCACACTCCGCCAGCTGCATCAGCTGACACAGGGCTGGCCACAGCGCCCGGGCTGGCGATCGTCGACCGACCTCCTGGATGCCGAGACCGGGACCAGGGTCAACCTCGGCGCGATGCCGCCCGGCGGTGTGGCTCGATGCCGAGCAGCGTGGGCGCGACTCACCGGTCGCACGACGTGCGTCGTCCACGGCGACCCCAACCCTGGCAACATCCGCATGACAGCGGATCGCGTCGCGATAATCGACTGGGACGAGTCGCACGTCGACGTCCCCGACCTCGACCTGGCGCTGCCGCACAACG
>JAOPYM010000353.1 GCA_025964615.1 Actinomycetes bacterium | reverse complement strand
CGGCCTTCCCTTCGGACTCGACCCTGCGGTTACCCGTAGCCTTACCGGCGGTCTTCTTCACCTTGCCCTTGAGCTCCTTCGCCTTAGCGCTGGCCTTCTTGGTCACACCCATGAGTTGCTCCTCACGATGGGATCAGTTCCCGCCTATCCCACCGCATACCCGCCCTGCTCGACTCCTAACGGTCGATCCCGGCAGCGGCCGCGGTGCTGTCGATCGGCTCGGGCTGCGCCCGAGCCGTCCAGCTCTGCGCGCTGCAGTGGCTCGGATTCGTCCCGGATGCCGCCGGCTCCGCACCGCCGGCGGCGGTGGCCCGCCTCTCGGAGCGACTGCGAATACCGGTCGGCGCGCTTCGCCACTATGGAGCGCGCGAGCAGACCCGCACCAACCACCTCACCCAGGCCGCGCGGTATCTAGACGAGTGATTCCGAATACGGTCAGTGGTCGTAGGCGGTCAGGGACCGGCTGACTGGTTGTCCGGTGTGGAAGTTGTGCCAGATCGCGGCGGCCATGGCCAGGATCCGCTGGGCGACACGGACACTGACGCCCTCGACCGTGCGTGCGCTGTGTCGTTCCAGGTCAAGCTGCCCCTTCAATGTGTCGTTGATCGACTCGATCAGCTGGCGGACCTTCTTCAGCATCGGTGCCCCGGCACGCAGAACCTCCTTCTTGCGAGACGGCCGGAGCAGCGTGATGCCCTGCTGCGACAGTGACTCCTCCAAGGGCTTGGACGCGAATCCCTTGTCGCTGATCAGCAGCAACCCCTGCCTGGTCTTGATCAGCTCGGCGTCGACCTCCAGCATCGCGGCCAGGACCTCGCGTTCGCCGATCTTCGGATCGGCCAGCGCCCACAGGATCGGCATCCCGGCCGGAGTGCACACCAGATACAGGCGCAGCCCCCAGAAGAACCGGGAATGTGACGCGCAGTACCCGTAGTTCGCGAAACCGGCCAGGTCCGAGCGAAGCGCGGTGGGCCGGGACCGGCCGCACTCCACCGGCGTCGAGTCGGTGATCCACACCGTGTCGTGCCAGAAGTCGGTGTCGCGGGCGAGCATCCTGATCACCCGCTTGATCAGCGGCAACACCGCACGCAACCGCTTGTTGTAGCCGGATTGCAACGGCAGGAACGGGAACAGGCCACCCAGGTGCTCACGCGCGTACCGCAACCAGCGCGCCTCGCTGGTGTAGCCGAGCATCGCCTGCATCACCGCCAGGCACAGCAACTCAGAGTGACTCAGCTTCGGCGGCCGACCCGGCAACCGGGCGATACCAGCCACATCGTCGTCGATCTTTACATACAGTGCTGTCACGAGGGTGTCCAGGTCTGTCATCACAAACCGATCTTGGACACCCTCTTCACATGCCCGCAGGCATCCCACCACGCCGTGATCAATTAGGAATCACTCGTCTAGTTGCACTTCCGGTCGGGGTTCAGGGTGGAGCTGTTGGACGTGCCGTTCGGAGCGGTGGCCGTGACGGTCCAGGCGGCACATGGGTCGCCGGAGACCGTCGCCGAGCCGGTGAACGATGGCGAGCGGACCGTGAGGCTGTTCGGCCCTGACACCCCGCTCAAACCGATCGAGAGCCTGACCGGCTGAACGGGTCCGCCCCTGGTGGTCACCCTGACGGTGAGGCCGCTGGCGCCTTCGGTCGGCCTGCCAAAAAAGTCCGATCTCGTGATATTGCGGGCGTTCAGGTAGACCGTGACGCCGGTGACCTGGAAGGGGGTCGGTTTCGGGGTCGGAACCTGGGTCTTGGACGGCGTCGGCGTCGGCGTCGGCGTCGGCGACTTCGACTTGCTTTTGGTGGGTGATGGGGACGTCCTGGGTGAGACGGACGGCGGGATCTGGATGCTCGGGTCGGCCGACGGGTTGCCGGAGTCGATGGTCGTGGGCGCCGGGGTCTTCGAACCCGCCGCGGCGGGACTACCTCCGCTGACCGCGAGAACTATTGCTCCCCCACCGACGATCATCACCACGGCCAGGGCGACCGCCGCGACGATGAAGCCGGTACGGCGGTCTGTGCCGGGATCGTCGTCGTACCAGTCGTCGCCGTCCCCCGGCTCGCTGACAGCCATGGTGCCCTCGGCGGCATCCACCGCCGGGTAGGCGGCCTGCTGGTGGGACAGCAGGGCCTGCGCGGCCGCCCGTTCCATGAGCTGGCTGCGCCCGCGTTCCTCCCAGCTGATGCCGTACGCCGTGAACGCGATCACTTCGAGCTCGCTGAGGAACGCCGCGGCGGATGCGGGCCTCTGGTGGGAGTCCTTGGCCATCCCGTGCTTGACGAGCTGGTGCAGCGGCCCCGGTACGAACGTCACCGGGATCACCGAGGTGCGGTGGGCCTGGGCGAGCTGCGGGAGCGTCTGTGCCGGGTACGGAAGGTGGCCCGTCAGGCACTCGTAGAAGGCGGCGGTGGCGGCGTACATGTCGCTGGCCGGGATGACCGGCCGGCCGCTCCACTGTTCGGGCGGCATGTACGCGGGTGTTCCGGGCGACGGCTCGTTCCCGCCCGCACGGACCGCGATGCCGAAGTCGGTCAGCCTGCTCTGCCCGTTGCGGTCGATCAGGACGTTGCCGGGTTTGAAGTCACGGTGCACGAGGCCGCGCTCGTGGGCGGCGGCCAGGGCGAGCAGCGAACCCTTCAGTACGAACAGCGCGGCCTCGGGCTCGGTCGCCCCATCGGAGCCGATCAGCTGGGCGAGGCTGACGCCGTCCACCAGTTCCATGACGATGGCGGCGCCGGACTGGGTCTCGACGTACTCGTGCAGCCGGACGATGTTCGAGTCGGTGAGGCCCCCGATGAGGGCGGCCTCGCCGCGGAACCGGGTGAGGAACTCCTCGTCGGCGGTCAGCTGCGGGTTCAGGTACTTGATGGCCACCGGTGTGCCGGTCTCCACGTGCTCGGCCTGGATGACCAGGCCGGAAGTTCCCTCACCGAGGCGTCGCACGTGGCGATAGCCGGGAACCGTCCATTCCCCGTACACGTCCATCCCCTCCACTCGACGGTGACACCGCTGGCCGCATCAGTCCCTATGGTCCCTGAGGCCGCTCCTGTCCC
>JAOPYM010000313.1 GCA_025964615.1 Actinomycetes bacterium | reverse complement strand
CCGAGAGCGCCTCACCGGCCTGCCGGATCGTGGTGAAGCCGTGGGTGATCGGGGTCCCCGCGTAGCCGAACCCATCGTGCTCGGCGCCGGCCCTGATCGCTGCCTGGTCGTCGGCGAAGAACCCGGTCCGGATCGGCTCACACAGAACGTTGGCGATTCTCATTCGACCAGTCCTCGACACAGCAGCACGACGGTGATGAACGTTTGGTAGATCCGCAGCGGGTCGTCCCCGGTGATGACGGCGGACGTAGTCGTCGTGGACGTTGTCCTCGCACCGCCGCATCGCGGCCTCCCCAGCGCGGTGCCGCCGCAAGCGAGGACCTCCATCGCGGCCGGCAGGCCCACCTCGCTCGGCTCGCTGCCGATGACGATGGGACCGTTCACCTGATCGCTCCTTCACTGCGGTGGGCCACGTGGACGCACGCCGCCCACCTGTTCGGATCGCCCGGATCGGCGAGCAGGGCCGGCTCGACCGCGCACCCGGCGACCACCGACGGGCAGCGGTCGGCGAACCGGCATGCCTGGGTGCCGTCGCGAGCCACGGCCCTCGCCACCTCCGCTCGGACCGCGGCACGGTCTTCCGACGCGCCCTCCGACGCGCGGGCCGGGCCCTCCACGGTGACCAGCCGCGGCACCGACCCGATCAGCAACCGGGTGTACGGGTGTACCGGGTCGTCGAACAGGGTGTCGGTGTTCCCGGTCTCCACAATTCGGCCGCTGTACATCACCGCGGTCCGGTCGCCGACCTGCCGCACCACCGCCATGTTGTGCGAAACGAAGATCATCGACAGGTTCAGCGTCTCCTTCAGCTCGGCGAGCAGGTTGATGATGGTGGCCTGCACCGAGACGTCCAGCGCGGACACCGGCTCGTCGGCCAGCAGCACACTGGGCTCCAGTGCCAGCGCCCGTGCGATGCCGACACGCTGCCGCTGGCCGCCGGAGAACTGCCGGGGCCGCTGGCCGAGCGCCCGCTCCGGCAGGCCGACCAGGTGCATCAGCTCCCTGGTGCGCTCGTGCACCCTGTTCCGCGGCACGAGGTTGTGGAACCTGAGCAACTCCGACAGCATCTGCTCGACCGTCATCCGCGGGTTGAGCGAGCTGTACGGGTCCTGGAAGACCATCTGGATCGCGCGCTGCTGGGCCCTGGTCCGCTTGGCCGGCAGGGCCTTGCCGTCGTACCGGATCTCCCCTGCGGACGGCTGGTACAGCCCGACGATGGTGCGCGCCAGGGTGGACTTGCCACAGCCCGACTCGCCCACCAGGCCGAGCGTCTCCCCTTTGCGCAGCACCAGGTCCACGCCGTCCACGGCACGGCTCACCGCCGGCTTCGTGCCGAACAGTCGCTCGACGACCGACACGTGCGCGGTGAAGTGCCGGGCGAGGCCGTGCACCGAGAGGATCTCGTTTCCCGTCGTCACTGCCGGCTCACCGCCTCCTGAGAAACTTCCTGTTCGACCATCGCGGTCCACCGCTGCGCCGTGTCGACGCGCCGGCATGCGCTCAGCCGCGCCGACCCGGCCGGCGCGAGTTCCGGTTCCGCCTCCCGGCAGGCGTCCTCGGCGAACGGGCAGCGCGGCGCGAAGGAGCAGCCGGTGACCGGATCGGTGAGGTCCGGCGGCCGGCCGTCGATGGTCAGCAGCCGGGCAACCCGCTTGTCCGGGTCGGGCACCGACCGCAGCAGCGAGAACGTGTACGGGTGCCGCGGCGCGGTGACCAGATCCACCAGGTCGCCGGACTCGACCACCTTGCCGGCGTACATCACATACAGCCGGGAGCAGGTCTGGCTGACCACCGCCAGGTCATGGCTGACCAGCAGCAGGCCGACCTGCTCCTCCTGCTTGAGCTGCCGCAGCACGCCGAGCACCTGTGCCTGGATGGTCACGTCCAGCGCGGTGGTCGGCTCGTCGGCGAGGATCAGCCGCGGTTTGGTGGACAGCGCGATCGCGATGCAGATCCGCTGCCGCATGCCGCCGGACAGCTCGTGCGGGTACAGCTGGTACCGGCGCTCGGGGTCGGCGATGCCGACCTCCCGCATCAGGCCGACCGCGATCGCCTTGGCCTCGCTGCGGGACTTGCCCAGCTTGCGCAGCGGCACCTCGGCGATCTGGTCGCCCACCCGCATGACCGGGTTCAGCGCGGTCAGCGAGTCCTGGAAGATCATGCTCATGGTGTCGGTCAGCCGGCGCTTGAGCTGCTTGGCCGACAGCCCGGTGACGTCCTCGCCGTCGATCAGGATGGTTCCCGAGACGATCCGCGCCGGGCGGGGCAGCAGACCAAGCAACGCACGCAGGGTCAGGCTCTTGCCCGACCCGGACTCGCCGACCAGCCCCACCGACTCGGCGATGTCCACCGAGAGGGACACCCCGCGGACCGCGTGCAGCCGGCCGTACGGCATCGGGATGTCGACGTGCAGGTCGCGCACTTCGAGCAACGGAGGGGTCATTGGTTCGCCCTCTCGACGATGCCGTCGGCTATCAACGCCAGTGCCAGACCGGTGATCACAACGGCCAACCCGGGAATCGTGGACATGTACCACTTAGTCAGAATGAACTGCTGACCTTCCTGGATCATGGTCCCCCAGTCGGGCGTTGGCGGCGGCACGCCCAGGCCGAGGAAGCCCAGCGTCACGATGGCCAGCAGGGTGAGCACGATGTCGCTCATCGAGAAGATGACCGCCTGCAGGACCACGTTCGGCAGCAGGTGCCGCAGCAGGATGCGCCAGGTCGGCAGACCGCTGGCCCTGGCCGCCATGGCGTACTCCTGCTCCTTGGCGACCAGCATCTGACCGCGCACGATGCGGCAGTACGCCACCCAGCCGACAAGGGTGATCGCCACGTAGATGCTGGTGGTCCCCGGCCCTATGGCGAACACCAGGGCGATGACCAACACCAGGAACGGGAACGCGATCACCACGTCGACCACCCGGCCGATCACGGCGTCGATCCAGCCGCCGAACCACCCGGCGACCAGCCCGATGAGGCTGCCGATGAGAAACGGGGATACCACCGCCAGCACGCCCACCTGCAGGTCCGTCCGGGCGCCGTAGAGCATCCGGGCCAGCACGTCGCGGCCGAACGAGTCGGTGCCGAGCGGGTGGCCCGGCGCCCCGGGCGCCAGGAATGCCTGCGCGAGGTTCTGCTTGATCGGGTCTTGGCTGGTCAGGAGAGGGGCGCACAGCGCACAAGCCACGATCAGCCCGAACAGCACCAGGCCGGATATGAGCGGCGGGTTCCACCGACCGCGCCTGCGCCGACGGCGGGCGCCGGCAGCGGCCGACGCGGGGGGGTCCGCAGTCGTCACCGCGCTCATGACAGCTTGACCCGCGGGTCAAGGGCCGCATGCGTGAGGTCGGTCAACAGGTTAACGATCACGACCATGATCGCGAAGGTCAGGGTGACTCCTTGCACGGTGGGAAAGTCCCTCCCTAGGATGGAGCTGATCATCTGCTCGCCGATGCCTGGAAGCGAGAAGACGCGCTCCACCACGAGCGTCGAGCCGGTGAGGTAGGCGATGTTGACGCCCAGCACCGCAACCGACGAGACGGCGGCGTTGCGTAGCGCGTGGCCGAACACGACCCGCGCGGTGCTGATCCCCTTGCTGCGAGCCGTCACGATGTAATCGCTGTTCAGCACATCGATCATGCTCGCCCGAAGGCTGCGGATCAGGATCGGCGACAGGGTCAGCGCGATAGTGATGCCGGGCAGCACGATGCCGCGGAGGTGGTCGGCCAGGGTGGTGCCGTACCCGGCGACCGGGAACCAGCCCAGCTTCAGGCCGAACGCCAGGATCAGCATGATGCCGAGCCAGAACGACGGCAGGCCCAGCCCCACCACCGGGACCGCCCGGATGATGTTGTCCAGGATCCCGTTACGCCGGGCCGCGGCCACCACGGCCAGCGGCACCGCGATCAGCAGTGTGAACACGGTCCCCGAGACCAGCAGCCAGATGGTCGCCGGCAGGCTCGTTGTGATCAGACCCAGGACCGAGCTGCCGTACACGTAGGAGTATCCGAGATTGCCCTGCAGCAGGTGGCCCAGAAACGTCAGGTACTGGCCCAACAGCGGCTTGCTGAGGCCCAATTGATCGCGAAGTTCCTTGATCGCCTGGGGGGTGGCGTGTACGCCGAGCAGTGTCGACGCAGGGTCACCCGGTATCAGCCGGATCAGGAAGAAGACGATGAACGAGATCCCGAGCAGCACCGGAATCAGGGACACCAGGCGCTTCAGGATATAGACGAGGTATCTCATTACTTCTCGCGCTCCAGGCGTTCAGTCGGCATTGCCGGGCTCAGAGCGAAATGTCCTCCGTGTGGTAGTAGCCCGTGGGCAGCACCTTCAAGCCCTTGACGTTGCTTCTCGTCGCGTACGGGAAGGGCGTGTAGAAGAGGAACGCCATGAACGCGGACTCGGCGGCCTGCGCCTGGATCTGGCTGTACAGATTCTGGCGCTTGGTCTTGTCGAACTCCCGCTGCGCCTGGTGCACCAGATTCATGATCCCCGGGTCGTTGAAGCCGGTGTTGAACGAGTGCCCGCCGGACTGCGGGTCGAGCGCGTACTGAATCAGCTCGTCCGGGTCGGCCAGATCCATCGTCCAGTACGAGTGCGCGATCTCGTAATCCAGCTTGCCGGTCATGTCGTGCTGCGCGCTCGGGTCCACATTCTGGATGTTCATCGTGATGCCGAGTTCCTTCAGCGATGCCTGCAGGATCTGCGCGACCGCCGCGTCCACCTGATCGCCGGACATGGCCAGCCAGGTGGTGGTGAAGCCGTTCGGCACGCTGGACTGCTTCATCTCCGCGCGGGCCTTGGCCATGTCGTACTGCAGGCCGGGGGCGTTCTTGTCGTAGTACGGTGCGGCCGGCATCATCAACGAGTTCGCCGGGGTGCCGTGGCCGAACAGGATGTTCTTGACCAGCGCCTCCCGGTCGATGGCGTACGAGATGGCCCGGCGCACGTGCACGTCGTCGTACGGCTTCTTCTGCTCGTTCATCATGATGTAGTCGGTCCTGGTCGACGGAAACAGTTCGACCTTGATGCCTGGCGTGTTCTGCAGCTGCTGCAGGCTGGACCAGGGCGGGGCCTCGTTGATGTGCGCCTGCCCGCCCTGCAGCTGCAGCCCGCGGGCGTTGCCGTCCGGGACCACCTTCCAGGTGACCGAGTCGACGTACGGCTTGCCCGGCTGCCAGTAGGACGGGTTTTTCTTCAAGGTGAGGGCGCTGCCCTTCTGCCAGGTGTCCCACATGAACGGGCCGGTCCCCATCGGGTTGGCGTAGAACTCGTCCTTGCTCTTGCCCGCGTAGTCCTTGGGGATGATGCCGTTGTTCGGGCAGCTCAGGTCAGCGATCAGCGGCGCCCACGGGTACTTGGTGGTCACCACGACGGTGTACGGGTCCGGCGTGGTCACCTCCTTGATCGCGGCGTTGATGAACTCCCAGCCGCCCTTGGTCTTGCTCGACTCGTCGATGGAGAACTTCACGTCCGCCGAGGTCATCGGCTGGCCATTGTGGAATTTCACGCCCTGCCTGAGCTTCAGCGTGCAGGACAGGTTGTCCGGCGACATCTGGTAACTCTCCGCGAGCCAGGGCTTCACCCCTTGGCCGTCGTCGGTCATGATCACCAGCGGCTCGTACATCTGCTGGTAGATCCAGAGCGAGCCGTTGCTGAACACCATCGTCTTGTCCATGTTCACCGCGTCGTGGTCACGGACGATGACGAGATTCCCCCCCTTCTTCCCGGCGCCGCCGCCGGAGGCGGATGACCCGCAGGCGGCCAGCAGCGGCGCCGACGCGAACGCCCCGATGCCCAGGGCACCCAGTTTCAGCATCCGGCGCCGGGTGACCTCGGGCATCTGGAGACGCCCGGAAATCTCGTCGTTCATATCTGTCCTTCGGGGATTGCTATGGGGCGGAACGGCCGCCAGGGGATCTGCAAGGAACGGCTCCTGTATGCCGCTGACCACACCACAGCCAGCGGAGAATCGCGGAAGATCTTAGGTGGTATGTTTTTACCGTTGTATGTGTTTCTTGTGTGTTAAATTGCGTAAATCTGCCGTTACGGTCCGCCCGAAACCACCGTCGTCCCATCCAGCAGAAAGTGGGGACAGCATTGGGTAGACGATCCGCGGGGGGAGCGAAACCGCCACATTCAGGTCTGATCAGGCAGGTGCGAACCTACCCCAGACATATAACACAACCACCGTGCATATGTAAGGTATCGGTGACATCTATCGCACCAGATGCGAGGTGAAGTCCCAACAGGTTTACGCAAACGCTCTGGTAACGTCCCGCGGCAGGGCCTCGGGACATCGGGGCCACGCCCCGCCATGGCCCACCTAGACCCCCACGAGGCTGATCGTCATGCAGCTGACCATCATCGGCGCCGGAGCCATCGGCGGCGCTATCGGCGCTCATCTCCTCCGAGACGGCCACGACGTGCTGTTCTGCGACGCCGATCCGGCACACGTCGAGGCGATCAACTCCGGCGGGCTGACCATCGAGGGCCCGGTGGAGAATTTCACGGTGGCGGCCCGCGCGGTCTCCCCCGAGAACCTGCCCGACCGGCTCGAGCGCGTCGCTATCGCGGTCAAAAGCCACCACACCGCCCAGGCGGCCGAGCTGCTGCGCGGCCGGCTGACCCCGGACGGGTACCTGGTCAGCTTCCAGAACGGCCTGACCGCAGACACCTTGGCCGCCGTGGTCGGCCGGGAGCGACTCATCGTGAGCTTCGTGAACTTCGGCGCGGACGTCCTCGCGCCCGGGCGGATCATGCAGGGCAACATCGGCACGTTCCGCGTCGGCGAACTGACCGGTGAGATCACCCCGAGGCTCCGTGAGCTTGTCGAGGCGCTCCCCTATGCCCAGGCCACCGACAACATCATGGGCTTCCTGTGGGGCAAGGAGGCCTATGGCGCGATGCTCTACGCGGGCGCTGTCTCCGACCTCTCCATCGCAGATTCCCTGGAGGATCCACGGTGGCGGCCGCTCATGCTGGGCATCGCCAGGGAGGTGCTCGCGCAGGCCCCAGTGGAACCGGAGGGATTCGACGGGTTCGACCCGCACGACCTGGACGGCTCGCTCGCCCGGCTGGTCGCCTTCAATCGCGCCAGCGCCAAATCGCACAGCGGCATCTACCGCGACCTGATGGTCCGCAGGCGCAAGACCGAGGTCGACGACCTGCTGCGCGATCTCGCCGGCCCGCTGACCACTTACACCGGCGAGATCATCAAGGCGATCGAGCGGGGCGAGCGCACCTGCGAGGTGGCCAACCTGGAGCTGCTGACAGCCTACGAACGGGCCGAACGGCTCGGCCGCCCGCTCAACGCACTGATCACGTTGTTCCACGCGCCCGCGCGCGCTGCGGACGGGCCTCTACACGGCGTGCTCGTCGCCGTCAAGGACATGATCGACATTGCCGCTCACCCGCGCGGCAACGGCAACCCCGAGGCGATGCGCGCGCAGCCCGCCACGGCGGACGCGCCGGTCATCGCGGCGCTGCGCGCGGCCGGGGCAGACGTCTTCGCCGCCACCTCCCTGCTGGAATACGCCGCCGGCGCCGTCCATCCAGGCGTGCCCGAGGCGATGAATCCGTACAGTCCAGACCGGACCGCCGGTGGTTCAAGCGGGGGCTCGGCCGCTCTCGTCGGAGCCGGCGTCTGCCCGGTGGCCCTGGGCACGGACACCGGCGGCTCGATCCGGATCCCGGCGCACTACTGCGCCACCGTCGGGTTCAAGCCGAGCTACGGAGCACTGCCCCTCGACGGCGTGCAGGCGCTCGCCCCGACCCTCGATCACGTAGGGCTGCTCGCCGTGGACGTGGCGACCACGATCAAGGTCTTCTCTGCGCTGACCCACGCCGAACCCGCGGCCCCGGTCACCGCCCCACCGCGCATAGGCGTGCTGCCAGGACAGCTCGAACACGCCGAGTTGGAGCCGGACGTGGTGACCGCGGTACACGACGCAATCGGCAGACTGCGAGACGCCGGCTGCGCGATCGTGGAGGTCGATGGCTCGACCTTCGACGAGATCGAGAAGACGTTCTCCGACATCATGCTGTTCGAGGCCTGGCAGGTGCACGGCGAGCGGGTGACGGCCACTCCGGATCATTACGGCCCGGAGACGCTGCGGCTGCTGCAGTCCGGCGCGGAGGTCAGCGCGTCCGACTATCAGGCGGCCTTGGACGCACGGAAGCGGCTGCTGCCCGCCGCAGCCGAGGTCTACGCGGGTATCGACGTACTGCTGAGCCCCGCCGCTCCCTTCGTCGCACCGGTCACCACTCCCCCGGTCGACACCCCCGAGGGTGCCGCCGAAGGGCTGTTCACTGCCGTCCACAACATCACCGGAGCGCCGGCGCTGGTCCTGCCCTGCGGGTGGAGCACGGCCAGCCTGCCGATCGGGCTCCAGCTGTCCTCGCCGCTCGGCACCGACATGGCCCTGCTCGCCACGGCCCGCTACGTGGAGTCGACGCTAGCCGTCGAGTCCCGCGCCCCCGCCGTCGGCTGACCCGACCGGTCCCGCCGCACCGTCCAGTTCCACGCGCAGCCGAATCCGGTCAATTGTTGTTGGGACGTGACCAAACGAACACCACGTCTTGCGGTGAACAGGTGGGCGCGGCGCAGATGGCCGGGGCCGAAACGCGAGATCAGCGACCTCGCGTGAGGACCGTCGGCAGCGATTCGCCCGACCGGCTCCTGTCCATGACAACCCACCTCCCTACCGACCAAGATCGCTAGGTGCCCGCTCGTTCAGGTGTACGGCGCGACGCGAGCGATATCGTCGAATGCCGCCGCCTCGGCGCGGATCGCAGACAGCTCGTCGGGGCGGCGGAGCAGCGATCGGACCAACATCGACGCGACCTCCTCCGCGATCCTCTCCGGGGGGTAGGTCGGGTGCTGGGACCGGCTCGGGTCGGCGGACGCGTGGCGGTGACGGCGCTGGATGCCTTGGCCGGCCGAGCACAAGTGCAGGGCCACCAGTTCGGGATCGCAGTCGACGAATTGTCCCTCCTCCAACCCGGTCCGAACCAGGTCGATCAGGTGCGCGTGCAACGCCGCGGCGTCGTCCAAGAACGCGCTGAAAACATCCGGCT
>JAOPYM010000271.1 GCA_025964615.1 Actinomycetes bacterium | reverse complement strand
TGCGCCGCGGTGCCGTTGCAGTCGTAGATCTGCACCTTCGTGCCGTTGGCGTTGCTGGCCGCGTTGACGTCGAGGCATTTGCCGAGGGCGCGAATGGTGCCGTCGGTGCCGACGGTCCAGGACTGGGCCGCGGTGCCGTTGCAGGTGTAGAGCTGGACCAGCGTGCCATTGGCGCTGTTGGCAGCGGCGACGTCGACGCATTTGCCGCCGTAGCCGGTGATCTGGCCGGTCGCGGCCCAGGCGGGGGAGAAGCCGGTCGCGATGAGAGGCAGGGCCACCAGGAGGGCGCCCAAGAGCAGCCGGAAGCGGACCCGGCCGGAGTGTTCAGGTTTCATGGGGGGTGTCTCTTTCTGAAGAGGTCGAAGCTTCAACTAAGTGATGGATTAAGTAGGGAGGACCTCCTCGGGTTCGTCTTCCCGTAGGTCGATGAGCGGCTGCCCGAACTTACAGGAAAGTTTCCTGTTTATTTAGAAGCTGATTTAACGCTCGCAGACTTGTCCAGTCAAGAGACACGTTCCTGTCGGGGCTGGACGGCATCTCCACGCACGGGACAGTGTCAGACAGGGCGAAGGCGCTCCAGGGGTACGGTAGAGTTGAAGTACCGCCGCGGGGTGGAGCAGTTCGGTAGCTCGCTGGGCTCATAACCCAGAGGTCGCAGGTTCAAATCCTGTCCCCGCTACTGAGAAGTGAATGGTCAGAGGCCGGTTCCCAAGATCAGGGAACCGGCCTCTTGGTCGTTGGTCGCCGATCAGCTCAGCGTCTGAGCTTGCTCTCAGCTGAGCCATGTCGTACTCCATTAGGTCAAGGAGTACGACATGGTCTCCGGCGGCGTTACTTCAGGATGGTGATGGTCAGCTCGCGGACGGCGACCTGTACGCCCGGCTTGGCCGAGTCGACGAGGGTCACCAGGAGCTTCGCGGTGCCCGCCTTTGTCGGCAGGCCGTGGACGGCACCGGTCGTGTGATCGAGTACGAGACCTGCGGGGAGACTGCCTCTGACGATCGTCCAGGTGTACGGGCCGGTCCCGCCGGAGTGGGTCAGGTGCGTGAGGTAGGCGTGGCCGGCGCGGCCGTTCGGCAGCGTGGCCGTCTTGATGCGGACGAACCGGCGAGGGCCACCGTACCGGCTGAGGCCAGCAGCAGCGCGGTGGCGGACCTGATCAGCCGCCTTCGGCCTGCGGTGCTATGGGGCATGCGGACGACTCTCGACATACTGGATCCTCCAGAGAACGGGCCCACCCGCGTGCGCTCGTTGATCGGGAACGTACCAGGATCAAGGTCATCCGGCCGGACATACCCGTACGCCTGGACATCCGGGCCTTCGCCGCGTCGCCGATGCGTTCCGTGACCGGTGCCGTATGAACATATGGAGACCTGGCAACGACAGGAGGCCACCGTGATCGCCAACCCGATGCCCGTACTGCCCGCCGCCGAGCTGGCGGGCTTCGTGTCGGTCCTCGCCGAGACCGAGACCAGGGTGCTGGTCGGCTCCGTGGTCGACATGGCGGGCGTCGCGCGGGCCAAGACGGTTCCGGCCGGTCGCGCGGCCGCCTTCCACGTCGCGGGAATGGGCGCGTCCCCGACCTGGAACGTGTTCTGCATCGACAACACGATCGCCTTCACCGACAGGCTCGGGGTGGTCGGTGACCTGCGGCTGCGCGCCGACCTGGCCGCGCTGCGCGTCCTCGGCGACGGGTACGCCTGGGCGCCCGCCGAGTTCTTCACCCAGGACGGCGACCCGGTGGCCGGATGCGCCCGCGGCCGGCTGCGTGAGCTGCAGGCGAGGGCGGAGGCGGCCGGGCTGAGCATGCTGGCCGGCAGTGAACTGGAGTTCGTGCTCACCGACGCCGACGGCGGGGCGCCGTTCGGGCGGCAGTGGCAGGCGTACGGGCTCGGCGCGGTGTTCGACGTCGAGGAGCTGATCGCGGAGCTCGCCGTCGAGTTCGCCTCGGCAGGGCTGCCGGTGGAACAGGTACACGCCGAGTACGGCAGCGGGCAGTACGAGGTCTCCATCGCCCCGGCCGAGCCGTTGCAGGCCGCCGACCACGTCGTACTCGGGCGGCTCGTGATCGGCAGGGTCGCCCGGCGGCACGGGCTGAAGGTCTCGTTCTCGCCGCTGCCGTTCGCGGGGGGCGCGGGCAACGGCGCGCACCTGCATCTGTCGTTCGCCGGAGACGGGGTGCCGCTGCTGTCGGGCGGCACCGGTCCGCACGGGCTCACCGAGCGGGGCCAGGCCGCACTCGCCGGCATCCTCGCAGGGCTGCCAGAGCTGCTCGCGGTCTTCGCCGGGTCGGTGCTGTCCGCGTCGCGCCTGCGGCCCGGCCTGTGGTCGGGTGCGTTCGCCTGCTGGGGCCTGGAGAACCGGGAGGCGGCGCTGCGGCTCGTCGCTGCGACCGGTGGGAACCCGTCCGGCGCCAGCATCGAGCTGAAGTGCATCGACCCGTCGGCCAACCCGTACCTGGCCGTCGCCACCATGCTCGGGCTCGCACTCGACGGCATGGAACGGTCGGCCGTGCTGCCCGCCGAGATCACCAGCAACCCGCTCGGGGCCGAGGGCACGCTGCGGCTCGCCGACAACCAGGCCGACGTCCTCGACGCGTTCGGCTCCTCGGCACTCGCCCGCCGCCTCCTCGGTGAGGAGATCGTCGAGGCCCTCCTGGCCGTACGCCGCCATGAGCAGCACACATATGCGGACCCCACGCTCGGCGAGATCACCGAGCGGTTCCGCTTCGCCTGGTCCTGCTGATGAGCGCGCTGGGCGAGGCGGTCGAGGATCTGCGGCTCGTCGACCACCACGTGCACGGCGCGTTCGACGTGCCCCTGACCCGGCCCAGGTTCGAAGAGTGCCTCAACGAGGGCTCGCCCGATCCCATTCCGGACTGGATGACGCAGTTCGACTCCCAGCTCGGCTTCGCCGTCCGCCGCTGGTGCGCGCCCCTGCTCGGGTTGCCCGTGCACGCGCACGCCGACG
The DNA here is from genome assembly GCA_025964615.1 of Actinomycetes bacterium. Classification (GTDB taxonomy): domain Bacteria; phylum Actinomycetota; class Actinomycetes; order Streptosporangiales; family Streptosporangiaceae; genus RYN-227. Next base: position 2,688 of record JAOPYM010000271.1, on the reverse strand, counting down.
ACTACTGGGCGCGCCGGGCCGAACTGGGGGAGCAGGAGGTCAACAGGCTGCTGCTGCCCGCTGCCGGAGTGGGCGACTGGATCGTGGACACCGGCCATCTCGGCGGCGAACTCCTCGGCCCGGCGGGCCTGGCAGCCGTGGGCGGCGGCCGGGCCCACGAGATCGTCCGGCTCGAGTCCCTGGCCTGCGTCGCGGCCGAGGGCACCACCGGAGCCGAGTACGCCGACCGGTTCCGCGACCTGTTGCGTACGGCGGCCGCGACGGCGGTGGGCGTCAAGACGGTGGTCGCCTACCGCACCGGCTTCGAGATCGACTGGTCCCCGCCGTCGCCGGCCGAGGTCACCGCCGCCGCCGACCGGTGGACCGGGTCGGGTGAACCGCGGCTGGCCGACCCGGTACTGCTGCGTTTCGGCATTCACAGCGCGGTCGAACTCGGGCTGCCGATCCAGGTCCATGTGGGGTTCGGGGACCGTGACCTGGACCTGCACAAGGTCAACCCGATGCTGCTCCTCGGCCTGCTCCGGCAGCCCGCGGTGGCCGCGGTGCCGATCATGCTGCTGCACTGCTTCCCTTACCACCGTGAGGCCGGATATCTGGCCCAGTCGTTCGACAACGTCTACTTCGACGTCGGGCTCGCCGTGAACCACGTCGGGGCCAGGGCCACGGCGGTGGTGGCCGAGTCCCTGGAGCTGGCCCCGTTCGCCAAGATCCTCTACTCCTCCGACGCGTGGGGTCCGGCCGAGCTGCACTATCTCGGAGCCCGCCTCTGGCGCCGGGCCATCACCACCATCACCGGGGCCTGGGTGGCGGCCGGGGACTGGTCGGCGTCCGACGCACTGCGGGTGATCACCATGATCGGCAGGGACAACGCGATGCGGGTCTACGGACTCTCCCATACGGGCAAAGGGGGAGCGTGGGTGCGGTAGAGTTGGGACATCGCCGCGGGGTGGAGCAGTTCGGTAGCTCGCTGGGCTCATAACCCAGAGGTCGCAGGTTCAAATCCTGTCCCCGCTACCAAGAAGTAGGACGTCAAGAGGCCGGTTCCCAAGACCAGGGAACCGGCCTCTTGATCGTTGGGTGTCCCGAACTCGGACCGTAGCGACTGCAACCCAAACTGTCATGTCTGCTATGCGGGTGTGATCTCGTATGCCATTGTTCGGCATCCGGTAGTTCAATGGTGACGAAAAGTCACGGGTGGTCAGTGATAACGGCGAAGAGGTTCTTCCGGCGTACGGCGGTCGATGGGGAGCGCCATGCGGGACTGATACGTGAGGCCGCCGGTTTCGTGGAGGCGTTCCACCGCGAGTTCCCCGGTGAGGGCAGAGCGGAGCGGCTGAGCGAGATCCGGGACGAGATCGAACTGACCGGGTCGTACACCCACACCGGCGAGGAGCTGGCGTACGGCGCCAAGGTCGCCTGGCGCAACAGTTCACGGTGCATCGGGCGGCTGTACTGGCGGTCGCTGCAGGTCCGGGATCTGCGACGCGTGACCGGCGCGAAGGAGGTCGCGGCCGGGTGCTTCGAGCACCTCGCGGAGGCCAACAGCGGCGGGCGCATCCGGCCCACGATCACCGTCTTCGCACCGGACCGGCCCGGTGAGTCCGGGCCGCGGATCTGGAACGACCAGCTCATCCGCTACGCAGGGTACCGGCGGCCGGATGGCGGGGTGGTCGGAGATCCCGCCAACGCCGACTTCACCGAGGCCGCCTTGAAGCTCGGCTGGCCGGGGGGTCCCCGAACCGCGTTCGACGTGCTACCTCTGATCGTCGAGGCCCCGGGTGCGGAACCCGCGGTCTTCGAGGTGCCCCGCGACGTGGTCCACGAGGTGCAGCTCGTACATCCCGACCATCCCTGGTTCGCGGACCTGGGCCTGCGGTGGCATGCGGTGCCTGCGATCTCCGACATGGCCCTGGAGATCGGCGGCATCCGGTATCCCGGGGCTCCTTTCAGCGGGTGGTATATGGGCACCGAGATCGGCGCGCGCAACTTCGGCGACGCCGACCGCTACAACCTGCTGCCCGTCGTCGCCGCCCGGCTCGGCCTGGACACCACCAGCGAGGCGACCCTGTGGCGGGACCGGGCGATGGTGGAGCTCAACGTCGCGGTGTTGCACTCCTTCAGGAGCGCCGGGGTGACGATCACCGATCACCACACCGAGTCCAGGCGTTTCCTCGCCCACCTGGCGCAGGAGGAGCGGGCGGGGCGGATCTGCCCAGCCGACTGGAGCTGGATCGTGCCGCCGCTCTCCGGGTCGGCCACCCCGGTCTTCCACCGCTCCTTCGAGAACGCCGACCTCCGTCCCGGCTACGTCCGCGGCACCTGTCCCTACAGACCGAGCCGGTCCGATCAGTAGCCGGCCCTACTGAGGCGGGCGGCCTGCAGGGACAGGTAGTGCTGCTCGGGAATGCTCGTCGTGCGGCTCGCCGCGGCGCAGTAGTGCGTGATGGCCGCCTGCGTGTCGCCGGCCATCTCGAACAGATGGGCGCGTACGGCGTCGAGACGGTAGTGACCGGCCAGCCGTTCGTCGAGTGCCTCGAGCAGCTTCAGGCCGGTGGCCGGCCCGTGGGCCATGGCCGCCGCGATGGCCCGGTTGAGTGACACCATCGGGTTGCCGGTCATCCGTTCGAGCAGCCCGTACAGCGCAAGGATCTGCGGCCAGTCGGTGTCCTCGACGCGCGGCGCCTCGTC
>JAOPYM010000263.1 GCA_025964615.1 Actinomycetes bacterium | reverse complement strand
CAGAGCGAGGTCCGCCAGACCTTCCTCAACACGCTGCAGAAGGGCCAGGTCCGCAAGGGCGTCGTGTCCTCGATCGTCAACTTCGGCGCCTTCGTGGATCTCGGCGGCGTCGACGGCCTGGTGCACGTCTCCGAGCTGTCCTGGAAGCACATCGACCACCCGTCCGAGGTGGTCGAGGTCGGCCAGGAGGTCACCGTCGAGGTTCTCGACGTCGACATGGAGCGCGAGCGGGTCTCGCTGTCGCTGAAGGCGACGCAGGAGGACCCGTGGCAGCAGTTCGCCCGGACCCACCAGATCGGCCAGGTCGTTCCCGGCCGGGTCACCAAGCTGGTGCCGTTCGGTGCGTTCGTCCGCGTCGAGGAGGGCATCGAGGGCCTGGTGCACATCTCCGAGCTGGCCGAGCGGCACGTCGAGATCCCCGAGCAGGTCGTCCAGGTCGGTGACGAGATCTTCGTGAAGATCATCGACATCGACCTCGACCGTCGCCGGATCAGCCTCTCCCTCAAGCAGGCCAACGAGGGTGTGGCCGGCCTGGAGGACGAGGACTTCGACCCGACGCTCTACGGCATGCCGGCGGAGTACGACAAGGAGGGGAACTACAAGTACCCCGAGGGGTTCGACTCCGACACCGGCGAGTGGCTCGAGGGCTTCGACGACCAGCGGGAGACCTGGGAGCGGCAGTACGCCGAGGCGCGCGTCCGCTTCGACGCCCACCGCAAGCAGATCGAGGAGTCCCGCAAGGCCGAGGCCGAGGCGGCCGAGGGCGGCACCACGGAGACCTCGTACTCCGCGGGCGGCGCTGAGGCCGGCGAGGAGACTGTCAGTGGCGCACTCGCCTCCGACGAGGCTCTTGCAGCACTCCGTGAGAAGCTCTCCGGCGGTCAGTAGCTGATCTGGAAGGGCGTGTGGGCCGCCATGCAGCACATACCTCCTTCTGCGAGAAGCTCTCCGGCGGTCAGTAGGCAGTAGCGGTCCGAGGCCGGGTCGCTCCCCTTCGGGGGAGTGGCCCGGCCTCGGCCTTTCCCGCCCGCCCGTTCTGCTACGTTCGAGACTGCCCCCGCCCGAGTGGTGAGCGGGCCGGCGCTCGCTCCGCACGCGCGGTGCTTGGGCCTTTTACGTGCAAGCGCCTAGCCCAGCCCCCGGGAGCATGGTGACCACCACTGACACAGCCCCCCGCGCCGCCGCGGCGGGGCCCTCGATCGTTCCGCAGGGCCCGGCGCGGCTGGTCCTGATCGCCGTCACCGTCGCGGTGCTCGCGGAGACCCTCCGCTATGCCCTGCCGCTGTTCGGCGGCCTCTCGGCGGTCGTGCCGCTGATCTTCCTGGCCGGGTTCCTGGCGCCCGTCGTGCGGGCCGTGGCGGGCCCGAGGGTGCTGGTGGTGGCCGGGATCGGCGGGCTACTGGCCGTCCGGCTGCTCGCGCAGGCCCTGTCCCCGCAGCTCTGGCTGGCGTTCGCGGGCGTCGCCCTCGGCATGATCGCGATGGCGTCGTTGTACGAGGCGGCGCGCGGGCTGTCCGGGGTCGGGTTCGCCACGGCCGCCGTCGCCGGGCTCGCGGTCGACACCTCCGTGCATGTGGCCTTCGCGTCGTGGGATCCGGTATGGCGGACGGGCCTGGCACCATGGGCGGTCTGCCTGGTCCTGGTGGGCCTCGGGTCCGCCGCGCTCGTACGTGAACTGTCCACCGGCCTGGTGGCGGCGCCCGGCATCTCCAGGCGGGACGCCCTGGGCGCGGGCGCGCTCGGGCCGTTCATGGCCCTTCAGGTGCTGGTCCTGGCCAATCCGGCGTTCGTCGCCTCCGCAGGCTGGCTGCCGCTGTGGGGCGCCCACCTGGTCCTGATCGCGGGCCAGGGGCTCGCACTGGCGTTCCTGTCCTCCGGTCTTGCGGTACGGGCCGTCCCGGGCGGGGTGTGCGTCCTGGGCGGCACGGTGCTGGGGATCTCCGCCGGTGCCGTCACGGGGGAGTACGCGCTGTCCGGGCTGGTTGTGGTCCCGCTCGTGATCGCCGGTCAGGTGCTGGCGGCCTGGCTGCTCGCGGTGGCGTGCCGGGCCCCGCTGCGGCGGGCCGGCCGGGGCGGCCCGGTGTGGCAGGTCGATCTCGGCGCGGCCCTCGGCGGGTTCCTGATCGGGCTGATCCTGCTGCCGTACGAGAGCGACCTCGCGCCCGGGAACCTGTTCCCCGGCGCGGCGGGCCTCACGCTCGGCGCACTCGCGGCCATCGCCGCCGCCCGCGGTGGTCCGCTGCCCGCGCGTGCGCCCCTGCGGGCGCTCGCGGGCGGCGCCATGGCAGTCGTCCTGCTGATCGGCACGTTGATCCTGCAGACGAGCCCGACCTCCGCCGCCCGGCCCTCGGCGGGACAGGGCGATCTGCGGGTGGTGTCGTACGACATCGGGCAGGCCGCCGACCGGCACGGCCGGATCGACCTGACGGGGATCGCCCGCACGATCGGCGACCAGAGCCCCGACGTCGTACTCCTGCAGGGCGTGGGCCGCGGCACCCTGCGGTCCGGCGGCACCGACGAGGGCGGGTGGCTGGCGCGGAGGTTCGGCATGCGGCTGATCTGGGGCCCGGCCGCGAGCGGCCAGTACGGCAACGCCATCCTCACCTCCCGCGCAGTGGTCGCGTCGGGCACCGCCCGGCTGGCCGATGGCACCGGTGCCCGGCGCGGGTACGTGTGGGCGCGGCTGCGGGTGGGAGGCGGTGCCATCGACGTCTGGTCCACGCACCTGCAGGACGGCGCGGGCAACTCGGCGATCAGGATCGCTCAGGCCGCCGAACTGGTCAAGGCCTGGAGCGGCGCCCCGCACACCATCATCGGCGGCGACCTGAGCGCCGAGCCCGGCAGCCCGGAACTCACCCGGCTCCTCGACGGGACCGGCCTGCGCAGCGCCGACGACGACGACCCGACCACGCCGGGCGGCACCCACCCGGACTGGGTCGCCGGCACCGACGACCTGATGTTCGGTGACGCCGCCGTGCCGCACTCGGGACCGTCGGGCCACTACCCGGTGGTCGTCACGGTCAGGCCCGCCGGCTGACGGCCGGCCCCGGACTGTTACCGGCGGTAGGGTCGGCCTATGGCAGAGGTGAGCGAGCAAATCCGGATCGAGCGGGCGGAGCCCGGCGACGCCGGGGAACTGCTCACCGCGCAGCGCGCCGCGTACCTCGCCGAGGCGCAGCTCTACGGGGACCCGTTCATCCCGCCGCTGGTCGAGTCGCTGGAACAGATCCGCAAGGTGATGTCCACCGACGCGGTGGTCCTCAAGGCCATGCACGGCCCCCGGCTCGTCGGTGCGGTCCGGGCCCAGTTCAGCGACCACACCTGCCTGATCGGGCGGCTCGTGGTGGTGCCCGACCAGCAGGGTCTCGGCATCGGCACCTCGCTGATGCGGGCGGTGGAGCAGGCGATCACCGGGCGTGCGGAGTCCTGCGTCCTGTTCACCGGCCACCTCAGCGCCGGAAACCTGAGGCTCTACCGCCGTCTCGGCTTCACCGAGACCCACCGCGAACGGGTGGCCGCCCACCTCACCCTCGTGCACATGCGCAAGAAACTGGGGTGTTGAAGGCCGCGCCTCCGGCCCGGCGGGTCGCGGGCCCACGACGGTAGGGTGCGGCTGTGCTGAAAGTGGGATTGACCGGTGGGATCGGGGCGGGCAAGAGCGAGGTGTCCAAGCGGCTCGTCGCCCGTGGTGCGGTGCTGATCGACGGGGACGCGATCGCCCGGGAGGTGGTGGAGCCCGGCAGTGCGGGGCTGGCCGCCATCGTCGGGGAGTTCGGTGCGGGGGTGCTGCTCCCCGACGGCACCCTGGACCGGCCGAAGCTGGGTTCCATCGTGTTCGGCGATCCCGAGCGGCTGGCCGCGCTGAACGCGATCACCCACCCGCTGATCGGCCGGCGGTCCCAGGAGCGGTTCGAAGCGGCGCCCGAGGACGCCATCGTCGTCTACGACATGCCGCTGCTCACTGAGGGGAACCTCGCCTCCCTGCACGACGTCGTCATCGTCGTGGACGTGCCGGTGGAGGTCCAGATCGCGCGGCTGGTCGAGCGGCGTGGCATGACCGAGGCGGACGCGAAGGCCCGGATCGCCGCGCAGGCGACCCGGGAGCAGCGCCGCGCCATCGCCGACCACGTGATCGACAACACCGGGTCCCTCACGGAACTCGACGCGCGGGTCGACGAGGTCTGGGCGGACCTGGTGAAACGCTCAGGGGGCTGACGCGAGGGCCTGGGCCTGGTTCACGTTCTGCTGGACCCACTGGGCCATCATCGGGTTGAACGCCGGGACCTGGGTCATGTGCCGCAGCCCGTCGGGGCCCTGCACGATGACGGTCATCGCGCCGTGGTATTTCGTCTCCTTGACCAGCAGGAAGAACAAGCTGAGGAAGCAGACGAAGAAGAACCCCACGATCGCGACGATGATCGCCCACTGGGCGATTTCCTGGGTCATGTACGTCTGGTTCTGCACAGTCCACACGGTGCCGCGGATGGGGTAGCGGCCATGCGGAACGATCACCGAGGTCCGGGTGACGGCGATGTCCCCGATGCTGAACAGCACCGGGTCGTCGCCGTACGGCGGGTACATCGGCGGTGGTGTCCAGTAGCTCACGTCAGAACTCCTCGTCGAGGGGGAGGCGGCGTACCGCGCTGAGATAGGGGTCGAGTTCGCCGGGTTCGAACCGGCACATGGCGATCGCGTACCAGAACTCGCCGTGTACGTTGCCGTCCTGCTTGTAGCGGCCGTCAGGGGCGAAGGCGGCCCAGCCACCCGGGAGGCCCAGAAGGGTGGTCCTGCGGGTCGGCACCGGGGTGGACAGGTCCCACAGGATGATGGTGCCGTCATCGCCGGCCGAGGCGAGGAGGGGCTCGGTAGGGCTGAAGGCGACCGACCAGACGCGCCGGGCGTGCCCGGTGAGGGTGTGCAGGTGGCGGCCGGTGCGCGGGTCCCAGAGCATTACCACCAGGTCGTCTCCGGCGGTGGCCAGCAGAGACCCGTCGGGGCTGAAGCCGGCGGTCCACAGGCGCCCGACGTGCCGGTCCAGGACGTGCGATTCGGTCCCGGCGCGGTGGTCCCACAGCCGGGCCATGCCGTCGTTGCCGGCGCTGGCCAGGACCGTGCCGGTCGGGTCGAAGGCGACCTTGTAGACACGGTCGGTGTGGCCCTGCAGGATGGTCAGGCACTCCCCGCTCCTCGCGTCCCACACCCGTACCGCCCGATCGTCGCAGCCGGTCGCGACCAGCGTGCCGTCGGGGCTGAAATCGATGGACCGGACCCGGCCGCGGTGGTCGGCGAGGCTGGTCTCCAGGCGCCCGCTGGCCCGCGCCCAGATCCGGACGCTGTCGTCGTCGTTGGCGGTCGCGAGGAAGGCGCCGTCCGGGCTGAACGCCTGCGCCCACACGTGGTCGGTCTCGATGTCCAGCTCGCGCTCGTGGGACCAGCCTATGGTCTGCCACAGGTGCACGCCGCCGTCGTTGGTGGCGGTGGCGAGCCGTTCGCCGTCGGGACTGAAACCGGCCGAGGTCAGCTGGTCGCCGACTCCGGTGATCTTGTCGAGCAGCCGGCCGGCCTGCGGGTCCCAGATCCGTACGGCACCGTCGTTGCCGCTGCTGGCGAGCATCGAGCCGTCCGGGCTGAAGCCGACCGAGATGATCCGGCGGCCATGGCCACGCAGCGTCCTGGTGCACTGCCCGGTGGCCAGGTCCCACAGCCTGATCGTGTCGTCGTTGCTGGTGGTGGCGAGCTGGGCGCTGTCGGGCCGGATGGTGAACGGCCAGACCGAGCCGCGGTGCCCGGTCAGTTCGTGCCGCTGCCGGCCGGTGCCTGGATCCCAGAGCCGCAGCGAACCGTTGCTGTCCGCGCTGGCCAGCGTCGACCCGTCGGGGGTGAACGCCACCTGGTAGACCGCTCCGGTGTGCCCGGGCAGCGAACGCAGCAGCCGCCTGGTCTTCAGGTCCCACAGCTGCAGCGAACCCTCGGTGTCACCGGTCGCGAGCAGGTCCCCGTCGGGGTGGAAGCCGGCCGAGTAGACCCGGCCGGCGTGGCCGCGCAGCTCCCCGGAGGGCCTGCCGGTGGCGGTCTCCCACAGGTGTACGACCCCGTTCTGGTCGGTGGCGGCCAGCAGGCTGCCGTCCGGGCTGTGCACGAGCCGGTACACCGCGCCCGTCCCCTCGATCAGCACCCGGCGCAGCCTCCCGGTGGCCAGGTCCCACTCCCGTACGGTGGCGGACGCGTCACCGCTGACCAGGCTGGTCCCGTCCGCACCGAAGACCGTCGTGTAGATCGGCGCGGTGTGCCCGGCGAACCGCTGCACCGGCTCACCGGTGGCCGAGTCCCAGACCCGCAGCACCCCGTCGGCCGCGCCCGCCGCCAGCAGCGAGCCGCTCTTGTTGAACAGCAGCGGCCAGACCCCGTCCGGATGCACGTCCAGCGTGTGCAGGCAGCCGCCGCTGGCGGTGTCCCAGATCCGGATGTACCCGTCCGCCGACCCGGTGGCGAGCAGGCTGTCGCCGCCGAATGTCAGGGCGTAGGTCCGGTCGCGGTGGCCCTGCAGGGTCCGCAGCGGCCGTCCCGACGACGCCTCGCAGACCAGGACGCCGCCGTCCTCGCTGCCGATCGCGAACGTCTGCCCGTCCGGGCTGTAGGCGATGGGTTCCGGCAGCCTGCTCGTCGCCGCACTGAATCCGTACGGCACGCCGACGGCGGGCGGTGCGAGCTGCGCCTCGATGGGGCTGCCCGGCACCACGGCGGCGTCCCGGAGTTCCGGGGCGTGCAGCATCCGATCGGAGGCAGTCACGTTGATCAGCGTGGCCCGGGTCCACCGGCTGCCCGCGATCGCGGCGTCCCGCAGGTCGGTGTGGGCCAGCCTGGACCGGGTCAGGTTCGCCCCGCGCAGGTCCGCGCCGGTCAGCCGGGCCTCGTCCAGCCAGGTTCCGGTCAGGTCCGTGCCGCGCAGGATGGCCCGCGACAGGTTGGTGCCGACCAGCCGGGCGTCGGTCAGGTCCGCGTCGGTCAGGTCCACTCCCTGCAGGTCGCGGTGTGACAGGTCTTCGCCCTGGAGCTGTGCACCGCGCAGGTTGGTGTGCGCCGGGGTGCGCAGCCGGGTCGTGATCTTGAGGGCGTTGCTGCGTGCCACGTTCTCCGCCGCCGGGTCGGCGAAGACCTGCTCGGCCCAGTGCTGGCAGGCCTGGGCGTCGGCCAGGTCGCACAGGAAGTCCACCGTCAGCTGGGACAGCACCCGGCGCGACAGCGCCACCGGCGCGGCGGTACCCGTGCCGAACTCCGCCGCGATGTGGTGGGCCACCAACCACTCGGCCACCGACCCGTGGATGAAGCCGAACAAGCCGTCGTCGGTGCGGACCAGCAGGCTCGCCGTGCCCACCGTGTGGGTGGCGTGCTCACTGGACATCCGCCCGTCGGCCAGCCCCGCCAGGGTCTCGGCGACCTCGGCCAGCTCGGCCAGCCGCAGGAACGGTTCGTTGGTCTCCCAGAGCCGCATGGCCAGGGTACGGACGGCCTTCCACAGGTCGTCCTCCTCCAGGCTCGCCTGCGCGCCGCGCTGGTTGCCGAGCCGTGCCTGCTCGTAGTGAATCCAGGAGGTCAGGATCTCCTGGTAGAGGATGGCGGCGCTCACCGTGCGCTTGGCCTTCGCGACCGCGCGCAGCCGGTCCTCGTCCAGGTCGGCGATGAAACTGAGCATCCGCGGGTTGCGCGACAGCCCGGACAGGTCCTCGATGGCGCCGACAAGGCGCAGCCGCTCGTCCGCGGCGGCCTCGTCGGCATAGCGGTTCACCAGGTACGAGCGGATCTGCTCGTGGGTGAAGTCCTCGATGGACAGGATGCGGCGCTGCGGCAGCAGGCCCACCCGTTCACCGAGCGCGGTGAACACCTGGGCGTGCGACTTGAAGTGCTGGGTACGGCTCGCCACGACGATCTTCGCCTTGTCCTGGGCGGCCTGCAGCAGGGTGTCCAGATGGTCTGCGGCCCGGTCGTAGGTGACCCGGGTGACCAGCTCGTCGAAACCGTCGAAGAACAGCACGATGCGGCCCTGCCGCAGCATGTAGTGGAAGGCCTTGAGGTCGATGAGATCCTCGTGGTGGTTGGCCAGGTGCGCCGCGACCAGGCCCTCCACCGAGTGCGCCTTGTCCAGGGTGCGCAGCTCGATCAGGATCGGGATCAGGTGCGGGGTCTCGGTGGCCATCCGCCGTACCACCTCGCGCAGCACGAACGTCTTGCCCCGCCCGAAGTCGCCCAGCACCAGCAGGAACCTGCCCTGGTCGCCGTTGAGCAGGGCGAGCAGCTCCGCGGCCAGATCGTCGCGGATGCCCAGCTCCGGCTGGTCCAGGTCCCGGAACCGCTGCGGGACGAACAGGCTCGGCGGGTAGGTCGGGTCCTCGTTGAGCCGTACGGTCTGCCCGACCACGTACTCCGACAGGTCGAGCAGCCCCTGGAACTCGGTGAGGCTGCGCAGCCGTACCCCCCGGCGCAGCGCCTCCTCCCGCAACCGGCGCGACGGTGCCGGGCCGACATGGACCAGCTCGGAGCCGTGCGGCGCGCCACCGGCGTGCGCGTGCCGCAGGAACGCGTCGACGTCGTCGCCGGTCGGCTCACCGACGATCGCGCCGACCCAGAACTGCCGCACGATCTCGTCCTCGCGGTGCGTCACGAGCAGGTACGGCGGGTCCGCGGCGACCCGCTTGATCCGGGTCCCGTAGAAGCGGGTCTCGCACGCCTCCGAGATCTGCTCGAGGAGCGCCTCACGCGGATCCAGGACCCGCTCCGCGGTCCTGGCCTCCGGCTCTGGCACCGGCAGGGTCGTCGGGGGCAGCGGCAGCACCGAGGGAGCGGTGGCGGGGAACGTACCGCCGGACGAGCGCCAGGAACGGGTGATCGGCTCGGGTTCGGCGTCGCCGCGCCAGCGCTTCAGGCCGTCGGCGGTGAACTCCAGGAGCTGGTGCCGGCCGGGCGCCGGCGCCGGCAGACAGAGCGCACCGGAGCCGAGCACCACTGGTTCCGTGCCGGGCCCGCTGTCCTGGAGTACGGCGTTGAGGCGCCCGCCGAGCAGGCCCTCCACCATCTCCCGGTCGCTGAGCACATCTGGCCCGCCGGGGACCAGGCCGTGGTGCAGCGCGCCGAGCCGCAGCCAGCCCTCCTGCTCGAAGGGCCTCAGGCGTTCGGCGAACCAGGCGGCCTGCGACTCGCCGACCAGGCCGTACCGGTCGTCGGCCCGGTGACTGATGGCCATCGTGGAGTTGATCCCGGCGACCACGACCTTGATCTCCGGGACGGCGAACAGCGTCCACGGCTGGGCGCTGTCGAACACCACGGTGTCCAGGCCCTGGTAGAGCTCCTCGAACAGGCCGGTGAAGTGCCGCCACTTCGGCCAGTACGGCGGCTGCGGCGGCTCGTCGTCGGCCTGGCAGGAGTCGAAGTAGGAGCTGCTGGCCGCCTTGGTCACGTCGTGCGCGCCGGGCACGACCACCAGGCGCTGCGGTTCGAGGCCGAGCAGGGCGCGCAGCCCGGTGAGGAAGGTCAGTGCGTCGGCGGACTCCTTGCGGCTGCCCGACGCCGTGAGGTTCCCGGTGATCACCAGCAGCTCGGGCCGGGCCGCGCCGTTGTCGGTCAGCCGGGTCAGCTCACCCCAGATGCGGGCCTGCAGCTCGCCCGCGCTGAGCGGAGCCTCCGGGCCGAGGGTGCGCCCGAACCGGGGCCCGGCCACGTGCAGGACGGTGACCGAGTCCCGCTGAGCGGTGTGCTGGTAGCCGACCGGGTACACCGGTGGTACGACCGGGGCGCGGCGGGCCCGTCGATAACCGGTCACCTCGGGGGGCCGCGGCAGGGTGAGCCGTGCGGCGACCTGCGGGCCGTTCGGGAAGGCAGGGCCGCTGACCGGTTTGGCGCGGCCGTCGAGGGCCTCGGAGATCCGGGTCAGGACGAGGGCGCGGGCATGGTCGGGGTCGGTGACGCCGACCAGGTCGACCCACGTGATGGTCGACAGCAGACCGTCCACCTGGCAGTCCTCAAGCCGGACCGTGACGAGCTTGCTGACCGGGTTGTCGGGGTCGGCGCGCAACGCCGCCTGCCACTCCATCCGGCCGTACCGCGACCGCAGGTAGTTGTTGGACAGAACCGCGAGCACCAGGGCCGCCTCGCTGACGCCGCGGTCCATGAAGTCGATGAAGTTGGTGCCGGGCACGAAGTCCCAGGCCTGCAGCATCGTGCGGAACCCGGCGGCCTCCAGCTCCCAGGCCAGCCACGACGCCCAGCGTTCGTCGGCGGGGGAGTAGGAGACGAAGATGTCGGTCGGCCGATTGTCGGTACGACGGTCCATGACGACGAGTATCCCTTACGGGTAAGGGAAATTCGGGATGATCCCGGGGCTTTCCGATGACGAGGACCATGGCGGCCGGGGTACGTGGGATCATGGCGCGTGTCGTTGTGGAGGCGGGTCGCGCGAGCGCCAAGCGTGCTGGACTGGGTTCGCATCGGCCTGCTCGTGGCCGGGATCGGCTGTGTGGCGACCGGGTTGCTGCCGGCGGCCACCGCGCGCGCCAGCATCGACCGGATCGCGCCGCTGCTGCTGTTTCTGGGCAGCGTCATCGTGCTCGCCGAGCTGACCAAGCAGGCACAGGTCTTCGACGTGATCGCGGCTCGGCTCGCGAGGCTCGGCGGGGGCGGCTACCCCGCGCTCTTCCTGCTCTGTGTCGCGTTCGCCGCGGTCACCACGATGTTCCTGAACCTGGACACCACAGCCGTACTGCTCACCCCGGTGATGCTGGCGCTCGCGCCGAAGGCGAAGATAGCGCCGCTGCCGCTGGCCATGACCACGGTCTGGCTCGCCAACACCGCCAGCCTGCTGCTGCCGGTCAGCAACCTCACCAACCTGCTCGCGCTGCGCCAGCTGAACCTGACGGTGCCGGAGTTCGCGCTGCGGATGTGGCTGCCGCAGCTGGTCTCGGTCGCGATCACGATGGTGCTGCTGTGGCTGTTCTACTGGCGGCGCGGCGCCCGGGGAGCGGACCGGTACGAGCCGCCGGAGGCCGAACCGATCGACGATCCGGTGCTGTTCTGGGTCACCTGCGGGGCCTGCCTGCTGTTCATCGCGGCGATCCTGGGCGGGCTGCAGATCGGTGTCGCGGCGACGGTCGCGGCGGGGGTCTGCCTGGCGGCATACGTGTGGCGGGACCGGCCCGCGCTGCACTGGTCGCTGTTCCCGTGGCAGCTCCTGGTGTTCGTGACCGGGCTGTTCCTGGTGGTGCCGGCACTGATGCGGCACGGCCTGTCGGATCTGATGACGAGCCTGATCGGTCCCAGCGACGGGTTCGGGGGTGCGCTCCGCGCGGCCGTGTCCGGGGCCGGCCTGTCCAACGCGGTCAACAACCTGCCGGCGTACGTCGCGGGGGAGTCGGTGGTACGCGATGGCAACCACCACCAGTTGCTGGCCCTGCTCATCGGTACCAACGTCGGCCCGGTGATCACTCCATGGGCGTCACTGGCGACGCTGCTCTGGTTCGAGTGGTGCCGCCGCCGGGGCGTACGGGTACCGTTGCGCAAGTTCATGCTGACCGGTGCGCTGCTCGCCGCGACCGCGCTGCCGGCCACCGTCGCGGTTCTCCTCATCTCCTGAACGGCCGCTGGCTATCCTCGGTACATGCCCGACTTGCCGGTATATGACGCGGTGCTGCTGCCCCCGGAGACCGTCGACGCGAACTCGGTCCTGCTGAGCAGGAGCCTCGCCCGGCTGGCCCCGACGGAGTTCTTCCTCGAAACCGGCCGCCTGTACCCGCACATCTCCCTCTACATGGCGAACTTCACGCCCGAGCAGCTTGAGCAGGCGACGGCCGCGCTGCACGAGATCGCCGGCGCCACGGGCGCACTGCCGCTGACCGCAGACCACTTCGACGGCAACGATCAGGGCATGTTCGAGCTCTTCTACCGCAAGACCGAGGCCCTCACCCGGCTTCAGCAGGAGCTGATCGCGCGGCTCAACCCGCTCCGCACCGGCCTGCGGCACAGGGACCCGGTCGGCCGCGTCCTCGCCGACCATCTGAAGGTCGCGCCCGCCGAGGCCCGCGCCAACCTCGAACGGTGCGGGTACGACGAGGTCGGCGCCTTCTTCAAGCCGCACATCACCTGCGCCCGGTTCAAGCAGCGCGACTTCTCGGTGGCGGAGGCCGCGCTGCCGCCGGTGGAGTCCTTCACCACCGTCTACACCACGCTCGCGCTGTGTGAGATGGGTGAGCACGGCACCTGCACGCGGGTCGTCAGCCGGGCGATCTGCTCATCGACGACCGGATGACCTCCAGCTGGGCCGGCCGGCAGGCGATGAAGCTCCGCTCGGCCTCCGGCAGGTCGATGTGCTGGTCGAACGGCGCCCCGTCCAGGCCGTACAGCACCACTCCCGACTCCGCCGCGATGAGTGCGCCGGCCGGCAGGTCCACCAGTTCGGCGCGGTAGCCGACGAAACCGTCGATCCGGCCACGCGCCAGCATGATCCAGGCGACCAGCGGCGCCCACAGCTGCAGCAGCCGCACCGCGTGCGCCTCCAGCGCCGTCCGCAGCGCGCAGGCGGTCAGGTCGGCGCGCCCGACCGCGTGACCCTGTGTCCAGGCCAGCAGCGGCGGGTCCCGGTGCGGACGGGGTACGGCGGGCAGGCCGGGACCCTGCGCCCCGGCCTGCCGGATGGCGGACCAGGTCTGCCGGGTCAGCGGATCATGTACCACGCCGACCACCGGCAGCCGGTCGGCGCACAACGCGATGCCCACGGCGTAGACCGGCAGTCCGATCGCCACGTTGTTGGTGCCGTCCAGCGGATCGACGAACCAGACCCGGTCGCCGTCCGCCCCGCTCACCCCGGACTCCTCGGCGACGATCTGGTCACCCGGGTAGGCCTGCTGCAGCCTGCCGAGGATGAGTTTCTCCGAGGCCAGGTCCAGATCGGTCACCACGTCCCCGCCGGTGCCCTTGGCCTGGGTCCAGCCGGGGTCGCCGTGCAGCAGTTCGCCGGCCGCCTCGGCGGCGTCGACCGCCACCCGCCGTGCCCGTTCCAGATCCATGGGTCCATCTCCAGCAGATTCAGAAGGCGTGGGTGGCGGTGAGTCTGGTGGCGGCATGCCGGGCGGCGAGCGCCGTCTCCTCGATACCGTAACGCTGCCGTAGCAGGTCGTGGCTGGGCAGCGTCAAGGAGCCGAGCGAGAAATCACTGTCAGAGGCGGTCTCGTTGCCGAGGGCGACGGTGGCGGCTTCCCCGGATCCGGGGATCTGCGTGCTGTGGAACTTCCCGGCCGGCAGCGTGTAGACCTCGCCCTGGCCGTACACCTCATGCCGGCCCGGGGCGTAGCGGATCGTGCGGTCGGTGGCGCGCAGCTCGTCGCGGTCGCCGTGGCTGAGCACCTCGAAGACCCGGTGGGTCGCGCCCGTGGTCACCTCGGCGAGCACGTTCGTGATCCGGCCGTACAGCACAAAACTGATCAGGTCCCAGCTGTGGCAGTGCACCTGCGAGGTGGTCGTGCTGGCGACGGTGAACTCCGGCGACCACAGGTGCAGGCAGACGCCGAGGCGTCCGCTGCGCTCCACCGGCAGGCACAGGAAACCCAGCGGATGTCGCAGCGCGTCGATCGGAAGCCGGCCGTCCGCGACCTCACCCAGGACCGAACGCGCCCAGCCGGGCAGGGCCGCGGCGGCGGTGCCACGCTGGATCTCGGTGTAGAGGTCCCGATAGCGCATGTCCCCTCCTCAGTGGTAAGGGTCGGCTGCCTTGAGCGCCCGCTGGGTGATGTCGGCGATCTCCCTGAGGCCGTAGGTGCCGGGCAGCGGAAGCCCCAGTGCGCTGAAGAGCCCGCGTACCTCCTCGACGGAGGGCTCGTCGCCGAGCGGCAGGGTCAGGGCGCGATCGATCGGTACATGCCGGGTCTGGTCGAAGCTGGTGCTGAGCTCGGTATCGCACCAGGCGTAGTACAGCTTGCCGTTGGGGGCCGCCAGGGCCGGCGCCATCGGATCGTCGCGGGTGACGATCACCCGGGAGGCGGACATGTCCCAGCGCCAGGTGGTCATCGTCGGGGAGAGCCCGACCTCGATGGTCAGCGGCTGGTACCTCTTGCGGTACCAGCAGGCGGCGAGGATCGTCGCGTACGCCTCCTTGCGGGTCCGTTCCGGCGACCAGGTGTCGGAGTTCGGCGCCGTCGTGATCGACTGCCGGAACCGCGCGTACGCCTCGCACACCGTCGGGTTCTCCGGATCGATGATCTCCAGCCGGACCCGCAACGGCCGCCGCCCGCCATTGCGGGCGTTCGCCACGCACTCCGGGAGCGTGACCGCGCGGATGAACGTACCGGTGCCGCCCTTGAAGAACCACCGGTCGGTGCCGCGCCGCGCCGCCTCGTGCTCGGACCTGACGTCCTTCCCGTCAAGGAGGGTGATCACCGTGGCGTCGTCGAGCACCTGCTGGGCCCGGGTGATCAGCTCGGTGGTCTGGTCGAACCGGTCGGGGAGCTGCTTGAGCACGTCGGCGGAGGAGGTGAGCAGCTCGGTGAGCTGCTTCTCGATGGGTTCGCCGCGGCTCCGGTCGCGCATCAGGATGACGGCGAGCAGTGCCAGCAGGATCAGCACCCCGCTGCTGGCGATCTGGGCCTTGACGTCGGTCGGGAGGCCGGGGACCGCGTCGGCGACCCCAGCTCCCACGGCGAGGATCAGCGCCACCGCCGCGTCCGGCTCCCTGAACAGCCAGGTCAGCCTGAGCCGGTCCCAGATGCTCAGCTTGGGCGTGCCCCCGTCGTCCTGGCTCGGCATGTGGTCCGTCCCCGTCCCGGTTGTGGCTCGGTTATCGTAACCAGCCGGGCATGCCACGCTAAAGGGCTTTTCGCCCGCCGTGTCCGGCCAGCGGAATTGTCACACCCCCCGCATAGAGTTGTCCGTACGGTTTTACACAGACTTCAGGGGGGATTCCGCATGCGGCCGATCACCGATCTGCAGCGCAGGGTGGCGCCGTTCGAGGTGGTCACCGAGATGACGCCCTCGGGCGACCAGCCGACCGCCATCGCCGAGATGGAGCAGCGGATCGGGCGGGGCGCCAAGGACGTGGTGCTCCTCGGCGCCACCGGCACCGGCAAGACGGCCAGCATCGCATGGCTGATCGAGAAGCTGCAGCGGCCCACCCTGGTCATGCAGCCCAACAAGACCCTCGCCGCCCAGTTCGCCAACGAACTGCGCGAGATGCTGCCCAACAACGCCGTCGAGTACTTCGTCTCCTACTACGACTACTACCAGCCTGAGGCGTACGTCCCGCAGTCCGACACCTACATCGAGAAGGACTCCTCCATCAACGAGGAGGTGGAACGGCTGCGGCACTCGGCGACGAACTCGCTGATCACCCGCAGGGACACCGTCGTGGTCGCCTCGGTGTCGTGCATCTACGGCCTGGGCACCCCGCAGGAGTACGTCGACCGGATGGTCCGGCTCCGGGTCGGGCAGGAGTTCGACCGTGAGCAGCTGCTCCGCCGGTTCGTCGAGATGCAGTACGCGCGCAACGACCTTGCCTTCACCCGCGGCAGCTTCCGGGTGCGCGGCGACACCATCGAGATCATCCCGCAGTACGAAGAGCTCGCCATCCGGATCGAGATGTTCGGCGACGAGATCGAGAAGCTCTCCACCCTGCACCCCCTCACCGGTGAGGTGATCACCGAGGACACCGAGCTGCACATCTTCCCGGCCACCCACTACGTGGCGGGCACGGAGCGGATGGAGCGGGCCACCCGGGCGATCGAGGCCGAGCTGACCGAGACGCTGGCCACCATGGAGCGGCAGGGCAAGCTCCTGGAGGCGCAGCGGCTGCGGATGCGCACCACCTACGACCTGGAGATGATGCGGCAGATCGGCAGCTGCGCGGGCATCGAGAACTACTCGCGGCACATCGACGGCCGCGAGCAGGGTTCTGCGCCCAACACGCTGCTCGACTTCTTCCCCGAGGACTTCCTGCTGGTCGTCGACGAGTCGCACCAGACCGTCCCGCAGATCGGCGCGATGTACGAGGGGGACGCCTCCCGTAAGCGGACCCTGGTCGAGCACGGCTTCCGGCTGCCCTCGGCGATGGACAACCGGCCGCTGAAGTGGGAGGAGTTCCTGGAGCGGATCGGTCAGACCGTCTATCTGTCCGCGACCCCCGGCAACTTCGAGATGAACCGGGTCAAGGGCGACGTGGTCGAGCAGGTCATCCGGCCCACCGGCCTCATCGACCCCGGGGTGGTCGTCAAGCCGACCAAGGGGCAGATCGACGACCTCGTCCACGAGATCAGGGTCCGCGCCGAGAAGGACGAGCGGGTCCTTGTCACCACGCTCACCAAGAAGATGTCCGAGGACCTCACCGACTACCTCCTCGAACTGGGCATCCGGGTCCGCTATCTGCACAGCGAGGTCGACACGCTGCGCCGCATCGAACTGCTGCGCGAGCTGCGGGCCGGTGAGTACGACGTCCTGGTCGGCATCAACCTGCTCCGCGAGGGCCTCGACCTGCCCGAGGTGTCGCTGGTCTCCATCCTGGACGCCGACAAGGAGGGCTTCCTGCGATCGGAGACCTCACTGATCCAGACCATCGGACGCGCCGCCCGTAACGTCTCCGGCGAGGTCCACATGTACGCAGACAAGATCACCCCGTCGATGGAACGGGCGATCGACGAGACCAACCGGCGCCGCGCCAAGCAGCGCGACTACAACACCGAGCACGGCATCGAGCCGACCGCACTGCGCAAGAGGATCGCCGACATCCTCGACTCGCTGGTCCGCGAGGACGCCGACACCGAGCAGCTCATCGGCGGTTCGGGCCGTCAGCAGAGCCGTGGCAAGGCCCCCGTCCCGGGCCTCGCCTCCCGCAACAAGGAGGCCGGGCGGCACGCGTTCGACCTGGTGGGGGAGCGGCCTCGCGAGGAGATGGAGGGGCTCATCCAGTCGCTCACCGAGCAGATGCACGCCGCCGCCATCGACCTGCAGTTCGAGCTCGCCGCCCGGGTCCGCGACGAGATCAAGGAACTCAAGCGCGAACTCCGCGACATGAAGGAGGCGGGGATCTCATAGGCCTTGCGGTTCGGGCCGTACGATCGCTGGGTGTCCTTCGTCCTGCGACCGGCCGGACCCGGTGACCTTGCCCTGCTGCCGGCGATAGAGATGACCGGTGACCTGCTGTTCGCGACCGTGGGGATCGTCTTCCCGCCGGGACCGTCGACCGTGGAGGAGGCGATCGAGGAGGGCGCGGAGGTGCTGGTCGCGGGAGATCCCCCGGTGGGGTTCGCCGCGGTGCTGCAATTGGACGGCCACGCCCATCTGGAGCAGATCTCCGTGCACACGGACTTCGCCGGGCGGGGTGTCGGCACCCGCCTGCTGGCCGAGGTCGTGCGCCGGGCAGTGACCCCGGTCACACTGCTCACCTTCCGGGACGTTCCGTGGAACGGCCCCTTCTACGCACGGCACGGTTTCGCCGAGCTCCCCAGGGACCAGTGGGGGCCGCAGCTTCAGGCGCAGTGGCAGGTGGAGATCGACGTCGGCCTGCACGAAGCCGGCCCGCGTCTCGTGATGCGGTCCACCTCGTGATGCGGGTGACGTGGGCGACCGAGGCCGCGCCCGGCCGTCCCAACGAGGACTTCGTGGCGGCGGCGACGGGCGCGGTCGTCGTACTCGACGGGTGCAGCCTTCCGCTCGGCACCGACCTGGGTTGTGTGCACGGTACGGCCTGGTACTCCCGCAGCCTCGGGACCCGGCTGCTCGCCCGGCTCTTGGACCAGCCCGAATTGCCGCCGCAGGCCGCGCTGGCCGCGTCCATCACGGACGTGGCCGCCTCCCACGGACCCGTCTGCGACCTGGCGCATCCGCTGACCCCGGCCGCCACCGTGGTGGGGGTACGGCTCATGGGTGACGCCGTCGAGTACGTGGTGCTGGCCGACTCCGTCCTGCTGCTCGGCAATGGCCGGGGCATCGAGGTGGTGACGAAGGCGCACGCCCGCACCTACGCGGCCGCGCATCCGGCCGCCGCACAGCGAGCCATGACCGGCGCGGTGCCGGTGCGTGATCTGCGCTGGGCCATGCTGCTCACGGATGGGGCCAGCCGTCTCGCCGACCGGTTCGGCCTCACGGACTGGGCGGGTCTGGTACGGCTCGTCGAAGAGGACGGCCCGGCTGTTCTCATCGACCGGACCCGGGAGGCCGAGCGGTCGGATCCGTACGGCGACCGGTGGCCGCGTGGCAAGCGCCACGACGATGCCACCGTCGCGTACTGCCTGTTCTGATCAGGCGCCGGCCCGCCGTGCGTAGCGGCGGTTGACTTCTCGACCCGTCCGGTCGTGTCGAGGGTGTCGACTGTTGAGCTCGTTTGCATAGGTTTCCTACGCGTAGCTGGGTTTCGCTGTGGTCGGGTTCGGGTTGGCTGGCATGCGTCTGCTGTGTTCGCTGGTTTTGTCGGTGCTGTTCGGTACGGTCATGACGGGCTGAAGTCGCAGCCAGGGATGTTGCGGGAGGGGGGTGTGCGGGGTGGTGGCGAAGGTGACGTCGACGGCGTCGTGCACCGCCTACCGGGCGGTGTTGGAGGCGACCGGTGAGGCGGTGCCAGAGCGGGTGCTGGTGGCCCGGGTCGGTTGGCTGACCGGGCTGACCCGATCGCTGACCGCGAGCGTGATCGCCGAACGGTGGACCGAGCAGGCCCTGGACGAACTCGCGTGCGGGGTCGGCCCGGACGGGCGGGACCTGCCCGTCAAGGGCTACAAGGCGCTACGGCGCCTCGGCTGGGGCAGCGTAGCCCCGGACGGGGTGTACGTCTCCGACCGGGTGAAATGCTGCGCGGACGAGGAAGCCGCCCGCGCCCTGCGCCTGGCGGTGCACCGCCGGGCCATCGTGCAGGCGATCCTGGCCACCTGGCCCGCCGATCCCGGTAAGCGGACGGCCGCCGAGTGGGACGCCCTGCGCGCCACCCTGCCCGCCGGGGTCGGTACGGCGCAGATCCGCAACCGCACCCGGCAGATCCGCGAGGTCGCGGCCCGGGACGGCATGCTCCCGACCGGCCTGACCGGCGCGGAGGACCCCCCGAAGAGCGCGTTCCAGACGGTGCTCGCGGCGGCGGACAAGCAACTGGTCACCGTGGAACGCGTCGCGGAACACGACATGGTCCTGCACGTCCAGCTCCCGCTGTGCGAGCGGCCCGCCTCTCGCCGGGACTGGGCGTGGCACGCCCTGCCCGTACGGGTTCCCCCCACTGTCCCCGCGGACGCCCGAGTCTGCACCCCGACCCTACGGGTGGCCGCCGGTAGGGTGCGGGTCGATCTTCCGTTCACCGTGATTGTGGCGTTCGCGCCGGCGTCGGGGCACACGGTCGGGCTGGGCGTGGACTGGGGAGTGAACACCCTGCTCACCGGGGTGGTCGGCACCCTGGAGGGTGGGCGGGTCCGTACTGATGGGCGCCCGCTCACCTATGACGCCACAACGGTCAGCGCGAAACTGCACCGGTTGCGCGGCCACCGCGAACACCTGGCCGCCAAACGCGACCACAGTGCGGCGTTACTGGCCGGGACCACTCCCGCCGACAGCCGGTTCGCGCACCTACACGATCAGCACGCCGCTTTAGCGGTCGAGCATGAGCGGGTGTGCGCGCGGATCCGGCACCTCAACCACGCCCTGGCGTGGTCGGCGGCCCGGTGGGCCGTCGATCAGGCTGTCGCGTCCGGGGCGACGGTCCTGTATCTGGAAGACCTGGCCACCTTGGAGGCCCGCGGGCACCGCAAGGGCAACGCCGCCCTGTCCGGGCAGGTCCGCGGCGCGGTAGTGGACGCGGTCCGCCACCTCGCCGCGAAGGTGAAGATCACGGTTGTCACCGTCCCGGCCCGCGGCACCAGCAAATACTGCCCCCGCTGCGACAGCGGCACGAGCGTCCTCAAACACACCCCCGCCCCCGACCGGCTCACCGAACGCGGCTGGAAATGGGCGTACTGCCCCCGATGTGGACTCTCCTGTGATCGGGACTGGGCCGCTGCAGAGCGGATCGTCTCGCGGGGCCTGCTCGGCCAAACCTCCACCATCACCGACCGCAAGACCGGCGCCCGCACCATCCCTACCGCGGTCGAGGGTGATGTCGCCCGCGTCCGGCGGCGCCGCACACCGACTCGGGCGGCGCGGCGGGTTCGCCGTACCGGAACCGACCTGCACCCCCGGCCCCCCGCCCGGCAGCGCAAGAAAGACCGGCCGACCCCCAAACGACGCCAGACCCGTAAGAACGCACAGTCTTCCAGCCGGATGCCCGACCGGCGTCTGGTGCCCGCCCCCACCCGCATGGTGGGAAACCGTCCGGCGGGCCAAGCACCCCAGGCGAGCGGCCCTGCGGCCGCCCGTACAGGTCTTGTACGGGATTTCCACCACCGGACCGGCTTCCACAACGTCAAAGCCACCCCCGTACTCCGCCTCGGTGAGTACGGGGGTGGCCGACGCGGCGCCACGCCCTCCGGCACACCCGAACCACCACGGCTCAGGTAAGCACAGGAAATCTCAGACGGTGTTCTGCTTCCCCTCGGACCGGGTCAGGAAGGCCAGGTCGCCGCCGCGGTCGCGGAACACGACGGGCTGGTAGTCCGGGTGGATACGGTTCTTCATCGTTCCTCCTTGAAAAGGACGTGCTGGCGGGCGGCCGGGTCGTACTTGCGCAGGACCAGACGGTCGGGATCGTTGCGGCGGTTCTTGGTGGTCACGTATGTGTGACCGGTCCCGGCGGTCGACCGGAGCTTGATCACCGGCCGGAGTTCGTTTCTCGCCATGCCCCCTGTAATGCTGTGGCAACGGTTTTCATTCCCGCCTTGCGGCCAGATCTTGTACGGTCGCCCAATGCCTCCGACACCGAAGCTGCAGACCGACATGCTCGTACTCCGCCGCTGGCGAGAGGGCGACCGGGAGCCCTTCGCCGCCATGAACGCCGACCCGGAGGTCATGGAGCAGTTCTCGCTGTACGGCCCAGGACGGCGATGGGGCCCGGAAGCATGTCCAGCTCCCGGGCCCCGTTTTGCCGCCCAATTGCGCACACCAGCACGTTTAAGAGGATGGATCAGTCCTGAGGTCGCCGCGCTCTACCGTTGAGCTACGGCCGCACGTGGAGCGGCCAGCGGGATTTGAACCCGCACCTCGACGAGTGTTGTCCATCCTCGGTCGATCTGGTGTTCGGCGGAAATGCTGATTCTGGAGCGAGAGTCTGAGATTGACCTCGGCTGCCTCTGCCTGACTTGGGCTATCCCGGCGCGATGGTGCCGGAAGGAGGATTCGAACCTCCACTGAGACCGGGTGGTTCAGGCTGACGTTCAGTTTCAGCTTTGCGTCCCGCGAAGGGACGCGCCCCCGCGCTCCAGCGGGGGAGTCTGTGACGCTACCCGAACAGGTAGCCGAAGACCACCTCACCGGTGGTCTGGTCGGTGACCTCGGCGCCGTTGGCCTCCTCGCGTGCGAACTTGACCGCGTGCTGCAGCTTCTCGACCCGGTCGAGCAGCGCGTTGACCCGCCGGGCCGGCAGCGCGCCGGAGAACTTCACCGTGGTCCAGTAACCCACCGGGATGTCCTCGTAGTAGACCTCGACCTGTGCCGGGTGCTTCTCGGTGGCCTCTGCCTTGACATGGTTGCGGGGGACCTTCTTGGTACGGATGGTCCGTACCTGATCGGTCCGCCAGCAGTCCGCGGACTCCTCGAAGGTCCAGTCTTCGGCAGCGTCGAGCAGCGGCAGCTTCTTGACGAAGGTGTGCAGGTCGACGAGCTGCTTCTCCAGGAAGAGCAGGTACGAGACCGGTACGTCACGCAGCAGCGCCCGGCCGTCCACCATGACGTCGGCCTTCGCGGCGCAGTTGGCCCAGTCCTTGGTGGCGGTCACGTCGAACAGCCGGGTCAGCACGGTGGCGGTCTGCCGGAGCACGTCCTCGGTCTTGACCTGCACCCGGGTGGACTCCGGGGGCAGCTGCTCGCCCTCCTCGTCCTTCGGCTGGTAGGTCCGGGAGATGCCCGCGAGCAGCGCCGGCTTCTGCAGTGCGTGGTGCGCGTCGGTGAGCTCGCGGAGCGAACCGCTCTTCACGCCCTTCTCCACCGCGATGATCTGGTTCAGCTTCGCCATGATGTGCCCCCTTCGGCCGTAACGCACCGTACCGGCACAAGGCCCACCAACGCGCGTGGTTTTCGCTCACCCCACATCGTTGACTCGTGGCGTGTCCCGCACCGTTTCTTCAAACGGTGCGGGACACGCCACGAGTCAACGATGACCGGGGGTCAGGCCGAGCCGGGGATTTGGAGGCCTTGGCGTTGCCGGCTCCTCGACGCGGCCGTGACCGCCGGCTGGTGGTCGACAGGCTGACCACTTAGTTCAGCGGCCCGCGCACCCAGGTCACGATATCGACGCCGCCGGGTAGCTCACGCCCCGCAACACGGACACCGGTGCGGTGCACCTCGGTGATCCGGTCGATCCGGAAGGAACGCCAGGCGGCCCGGTCCGCGTCGAACGCCACCAGGTACCAGCGGCGGCCCGAGGCAACCAGGCGGTGCGGCTCCACGAACCGCCGCGTCAGTTCGCCGTCCGCCTTGGTGTAGGCGAACCGCACCTTCTCGTGTGTCACGCAGACGGAGGCGAGAGCGGCGAGGGTGTCGGCGTCGGCGGCCGGGCCGTCCACGGGCGGCAGGATGACCGCCGCCTGCGACAGCGCCGTCACCCGGTGGCGCAGCCTCTCCGGGAGGACCTGCTCCAGTTTGGCCAGGGCGCGCAGGGAGGTGTCCTCGATCCCGGTGATGGCCGCGGCGGCGACGGTGCGCAGGCCGATGGCGATGGCGATCGCCTCATCGTCGTCAAGGAGCAGCGGTGGCATGGCCGTGCCGGCGGTCAGCCGGTAGCCGCCGGTGTTGCCCTGGGTGGCGTGGACCGGGTAGCCCAGTTCGCGCAGCCGGTCGACGTCGCGCCGGACGGTACGGGCAGTGACGCCCAGGCGGCCGGCGAGTTCGGTGCCGGGCCACTCGCGCGGAGTCTGTAGCAGGGACAGCAGTTGCAGCAACCTGCCGGATGGATCACGCATGAGCTCATCCTGCCGTAACAATAGGACGTTCACTGACCTATTAGCCCTCTACAGTCGAGATATCGGCCGGAATCCGGCCCCCGTACCAGCGAAGGAGCACACATGTTGCGAGGACTCACCACGGTCAGCTTCTGGGCGGCCGATCACGCGGCGGCGAAGAACTGGTACACCGAGCTTCTGGGCATCGACCCGTACTTCGAACGCCCGGGATATGCCGAGTTCCGCCTCGGCGACTATCAGCACGAGCTGGGCCTGATCGACAGCCGCTACGCGCCTGCCGGAACGGCGACAGGCCCGGCGGGTGCCGTCGTGTACTGGCACGTCGACGATGTGACGGCAGCCTTGCAGAAGCTGCTGTCGATGGGCGCAAAGGAGTACGAGGCGCTCCGGGAGCGCGGCGAGGGGTTCGTTACCGCCTCCGTGGTAGACCCGTTCGGCAACATCCTGGGAATCATGTACAACCGGCACTACCTGGAGGTCCTGGGCTCGTAAGGACGTACACGACCCCGCGAAGGACATCGTGGTCGAGCTGACGAAAGAGCACTACACCCGCCTGATCATCGAAGTCGACGACCCGCAGGTGGCCATCGCCCTCATCGAACAGGCCCGCAGCGCTCGCTGAGGCCCGCCACCGGGACACTTCTCCAAGCGGGAGTACCCTCGCCTGTATGAGCGAGAGGCCCCTGACTTTTGACGCCGAGGTCGCCGATCATCAGGTGATCCTGCGCGCGGGCCAGGTCGAAGCGGTCGTGGTCCCCTTGGAGGAGTTCCGTGCGCTGAAGGCGTTGGAGCAGCGTGAGGCTGAGCTGTACTGGGCCGTTCATGAGAGCAGGTACCCGTCACGTCCAGGTGACGATGTGCCCGACGGCAAGGTATATGACTCCATGGAAGCGCTGCTGGCCGATCTCGGCTCAGCTGAATGAAGTATGGTCGCACGCCCGGCTTCCTGATCGACCTCCGCCGCCTACCCGAGGAACACCGCAAACTGTTCGTACATGCGGTCCATGAGATTCTCCGCCCGGCACTGGACGCCGGCGCTCACACGGAGCGGCACCGTGGCCGAGAGCGCTGCGCATCCATCGGATCGGCGTGAACTATTCGATGACGTGGAGTTTCGCGGGCCCGGACGGCCGGGCGTTGTTCCGGCTGGTCGAGGTCGCCGGTGAGACGGCCGTCGTGTGGCTACGCGTCGACAACCACGACATCTACGACTCCTGACGCTTCAGGGTTGTGCTTGCCGGAACCTCATCCGTGCTGGTCAAGCGGCATGTGGTACTCGTGGCGGATCAGCCCTGGTGGTGGCGGAGGGTGCGAAACCAGGTCAGCGGTGTGGCGATCAGGATGATCAGGCCGGAGCCGAGGAACACCGGGCGGGGATCGCCGCCCATGAGCTGGGTGAACGTACCGGCGAGGACCGCCCCGACGGGCGTTGCACCGAGGCCGAACGCGCGGATGGTGCTGGTCACCCTGCCGAGCAGTTCGCGGGGTACGACCCGCTGCCGGACCGTACGGTTCACCAGGCTCGCCACGATCGTCGCGTACACCAGGACGACGTTCGCGATCATCAGCCACGCCAGGTCGGGTGCGGCGCTCATCGCGACGAGCGCCGCGCCGATTCCGGTGAGGCTGATCGCGATCAGCCGGATCTGGCCGGTACGGGCCGCGAGCCGCGACGCGGTGAGCGCCCCGGCGACGCCGCCCAGCCCGCCGCCGATCAACGCCATGCTCACCAGCGGGGCGCTCAGCCCGAGGGTCTTCGCCGCGAAGAACACGATCAGCTTCTCGACGGCCATGCAGAGATTGACCAGTACCACCAGCATCGTCATCGCCCGGATCAGCGGTGTGCGGAGCAGATAGCCGAGCCCGGCCCTGAACTCCGTCCCGAACCCGTCCGTCCCCCGCGCCACCGGACGGGGTCCCGGTCGGCGGGCGAAGAAGGCGAGGGTGGCCAGCGAGACCATGAAGGTGAGGGCGTTGACGAGCAGCGCGAGGTCGATGCCCATTCCGGCGGCCAGTACGCCGACGGTCGCGGGCCCGAGGACCACCGAGGTCTGGGCCGCCGTCTCCAGGAACGCGTTTGCCCCCATCAACTCAGCGTCGGCGAACAGGTCCCGTACCGCGATCGTCAGGGACGACTCGAAGAAGACGCCGGCCCCGCCCGCGACCAGCGCCAGGCCGAGAATCAGCCAGACCGGCGCCGCATGGGCGACCGTCAGTCCGTACAGCAGCGCGAAGACCGCCGCCCGGATCACGTCCGCCGTGATCAGGATCGGCCACGGGCTGGTCCGGTCCACGATGGGACCGGAGAGCAGTCCGACGATCAGGTAGCCGATGGACCGAGGGGTTGCCGACAGCGCCGCCGCGAGCGGGCTGCTGGTCAGCTGCAGTACGAGCAGCGGGATCGCGAGGATGGCCAGCCCGTCACCGAACAGCGAGACCGCCTGGCCGACGAGGAAGACCCGCTTCTTCAGCTCTTCAACAACTCGAGCAGCGCCCGCCACGCCGCCTGATCGAAGACCAGGATCTGCCCGTCAGGGTCCTTGGAATCCCGCACCGCGACCGACCTGCCGCCGGAGCCGCCCTGCCTCCACCATGCGGCGGCCACTTCGACACACTCGGACAATTCCTGCTCGCTACGGCTGCTCTTCCGCCAGAGGGCTTGGGAGAAATCTGGTCGGATCATAGCTCCGAGATTATTCGATGGATCACTGCTCGCGACTCGGATTCAGAGAGCGAGACTTCGCGTACACGTCGGAAGGCCTCACGGTAGGCGTCGAGATCACGCTCCTCCTCGAGGAGCAACCGGCCCGTCACGTGGGTGATGAGCGTGACGGTGAGGATGGAGGGGTATCCGATCTCCAGCGTCCAGAAAGCCGCGCTTACGCCTGTCTCGGTGGTGCACGAGAAGGGTAGTACCTGGAGGCTGATCGATTCTCGGTGTGACTCTTCGAGCAGTCGGTGGAGCTGGGCACGCATGACCGCTGGGCCACCCCGGGCGCGGCGAAGGGCGGCCTCATCGATCACCACCCGGAGTCTGGGAGGGTCGTCCCTGCGGAGAATCCGCTGGCGGGCCATCCGGTACTCGACGTACTGCTCAGCGTGCTCCGATCTGGGCATCGCCGGATTGGATCGTATGATCGCCCGGGTGTACTCCGCGGTCTGAAGCAGCCCGGGTACGAACCTGGTCTCCACGGCATCGAGAGCGCTCGCGTCGTACTCCAGTGAGGCATAGTCGCGGTCTGCTGCGGAAAGCAGGTCGCCGAACGCAAGCCACCAGCCGTGTTGCTTGTGCTCGATCTCCTGCTCCACCAGGGTCATCAGGGCGGCGCGGAGTGTGGGGTCCGCGCTGTACACGTCGAGCAGGTGCTTGAGGTCGCGGGACCGGAGCGGCTGAAGCCCGTTCTCGATCAGGCTGAGCGACGACCCGGACCGCTCGACCTGCCGCCCGGTCTTCTTCAGCGTGCTGCCGCTCTCCTCACGGAGCTCGCGCAGGGCCCGGCCGATCCGGCGGAGTCGGGTGGACGATACGGATTCTTCCCGCACGGGGTCAGCCTGTCACGCAGCGCAGTGGGCCGCCAGTGAAAGGCCGTCAATTCACATTCCAATATCTGATCGTCACAGGGTGAACGGAATGTGCCTCCCCGGCTCCGTACGGAGACCATTGTTGCAGGCGGCATCGAGGGAGAGGAACGACGATGACGCCCAGCGAGCCGGTCCGGATCGCCATGATCACCCTGCCCGGCACCGAGTATGCGGTCGCGCAGGCCAGAGGCTACGCCCGTGACATCTTCGGGCCGCACCACCCTGCGCTCGCAGATATGCAGATCTGCATAAGTGAAGGTTTCACGAATGGCATCCGCCACACCCTCTCCGGACTCGGCGGTAAGATCACTGTGACCTTTTCGACAGTTCCCGGCGAGGTGGTCTCGGCACGCACGGCCCTGGTCAGATCAGGCGAACAGGCCGTCGCTCGAGGTCGCCGTGGCGGCACGTTCGACCCACTTGGTCAGCTGTGCGGGGTCTGAGCAGGCGAGGATTGTCGTCTTGGCGCTGTCGGGGACCGGAATGCCTCGGGAGGCCATGAAGATGAAGATCGCGTCTGCCAACCCCGCCAGCTGGCCCCGCGCCTCACCACGCGCCTCACCGCGGGCCTCGCCTTCGGCGAATATCTGCTGTGTGAGCGAGTTCTTGAACTTGAACTTGCCTTCCATGGTCTTCATAGTCTCCTCAAGCACCTTCCTGGCGGCCGGACTACAAGCCGCGTGCACGATGTCAGTGTACTTTCCGGCCTGTTCTGGGGGCAGTACTTGCAATCCTGCCGCGAGTGCGATGAAGATCGCTCTGCGATGGAGCCGGTTACGGCTGTGCACGATCGCCGACACCATCGCCATCAACGGCCGTTCCACCGCGACCACCGGATCGTCCACGATCGGGATCTCCTCGGGCCCCAGCACCAGGACGTCGAGGTCCCAGCCAGGGCAATGAGTGGGGAGGGGCTCGCGGAACGAGTCCGCGGCCGCCCGGCTCGTGCAGAGCATCACCAGCAGGATGTCGCAGTTCAGCCGGTGGGCCAGGCTCGCGACGTACAGCGGCAGTGACCGGACCTTCTCCTCACTCGCCCTGCGCTGCACCTCGATGATCACGCCCCGCTCGGGTCGCAGCCCGCCCTGCTCGGGGTCCCAGAGGGACGCGACCCAGTCGGCCCTTAACTCCGCGGGGACCGGCAGGGTCAGTTCCGCGGGTTCAGGGCGTACTTCCCAGTCGTGGGGCACCTTGACGCCGAGGATGTCCAGGACGTCGAGCACGATCGTCGGGTCGTCTCGGAAGACCTCCAGCAGGCCCTCGTGAATCACACTCACCACGCGGGTGACCTTATGCCGCATCAGCCTCGCAAGACGCACGAAACCCACGGAAGTAACAGAATCCTGGCCCTCGGGCCAGTTCGGACATCGAAAGGCCGGCGATCACCTTCGGCAACCCAATGGCCGCAACGCCACCATCCCCGTGCAGCTCCCGTTAAAGCCTGAGGCTACGGGCACAGGAGGGACGGGTTCGAGCGGGCGCTGGTCCACAGGATCGCGCCGTACCCGTCGTAGTAGCGCACCGCCAGGAATCCGCCCGTCGGGGTGGTCAAGATCGTGGAGTGGCCCGCCGCGACCGTCCCGGAACCGACCGGGCCCCACTTGCCCTGGTAGCCGACGTGGTACAGGAACGGTCGCGGCCGGTCGCCGCGCACGTTCTTGACGATCCACTGGTTGCCGTGGCCGTTGGACAGACGGCACTTGTTCAGCGCCACGAGCCGCGAGGCGAGCTTCCCGGTGATGTTGCCGGCCGATGGGTCCGTTCCATCGTGGTTGGTGTCGGCGTCGACCCACCGTTCGTCGGCCGTGGTGTAGGTGAAGCGGTGGTGGTGGAAGGGGGTCACGACAGCCCCGCCGGCGAAGAAGATGTTCGCCCACGCGCCGCTGCCCGGGAACGCCGTGCCGTGCACGTCGTCGTAGGACTTGCCGCTGAGCGTGCCCGGGTTGGCGATGAGCGTGCCCGTGACGTGCCCGGTACCGGAGGATTTGAAGGCACCGGTCAGCTTGCGCTCGATGGTCTTGCCGGCCCCGCTGGGGGAGCCCGCGCCCTCGCGGGTGGTGAAAGTGCCCTTGTCGGTCGTGGTGATCGTGTAGGCGTTCACCCCGGTCTTGTGGATGAGCATCGTCCGGGTGAACGAGTCGTCGGCCCACAGGCTCGGGGTGCCGTGGCCGTTGTCCGGATGGTTCTTGATCGTGGCTGTGACGATGACGTCGGTCGAGCCGGCGAGCGAGTGGGCCGCCAACGTGCCGCCGCTGCCGATGAGGACCAGCCCGCCGAGGATGGCGATGATCGTTATGAGTTCCATGTGTGCTCCCTGGGAGGTCGCAGTGACACATGAGGGACGCCCAGGGCGGAAGACCGGTTGCCGTAACGCTGGATGACCTTACCGTCACTGTTTCGATGCGAGCCGGCGGCGGCGGCGGAGCGCCATCCGGATCAACCTGAGCGCCAGGTAGGCGAAGATGATCAGCGCGATGAGGGCGATCACCGGGAACAGGATCGCCAGCAGGCTCATGGCGAGCGAGATCGCGTCCTCGACCGTGCTCACCACAGGGGTCCCGGTACCGAGGGTCGAGGCGTTGACCAGCGGCCGCACCCCGGCCTTGGTGAGGTGCACGATCAGGGCGACCGTGATGCCCAGGCCCCAGGTGATCCACGCGTTGTGCCGCATGAACGACGAGGAGTCGACCTGACGGGCGGCCGTCGTGGCGGCGAACACCGCGCCGCCGGCGGCGGGCCGTACGAAGGTCTGGATGGCGTCGTTCACGTGGTCGACCAGGGCCACCTTGTCGAGCACGATCTCGGCGGCGAGCAGTACCGCGACGACCGCGATGACCCAGCCGTGCGAGAGCCAGCCGAACTGCGAAGGCAGGTGGACGGCATCGGTGTAGCGCGCCAGCAGCCCGACCACCAGCATCGGGATGTACGCGTTCAAACCGGCGGCGGTCGAGAGCGCCAGTCCGGTGACCA
>JAOPYM010000252.1 GCA_025964615.1 Actinomycetes bacterium | reverse complement strand
AATCGGTGATTCGCACCGCACCGGACGGGCAAAGACGAGCGGCCTCGCGAGCGTCGGACTGCTCGCCGTTTTCGGGAACGGGCCGGAGAACCACGACGAGTCCGTCGTCGTCCTGGTCGAAGAGCTCCGGCGCGGTGAGCGCGCACATTCCCGCACCCACGCAAACGTCCTTGTCGGCGGTCACGCGCATGATTTCTCCCTCCCGCCCGGTCACCAGGTGACCGGGAGTTCGTTGACACCCTGGATCGTCGTGGCCGGCCGCAGGGTCAGGTCCTCGACGGGTACCGCGAGCCGCAGTGTCGGGATGCGGTCGAAAAGGGCGCCCAGTGCGACCTCCAGCTCCACGCGGGCCAGGTTCTGGCCGAGGCACTGGTGTACGCCGTACCCGAAGGCGAGGTGGTGACGCGCCGACCGGTGGACATCGAAGCTCTCCGGATTCTCGAACGCCTCGCCGTCCCGGTTGGAGATCGAGTTGGCCACGATGACGCCGTCACCGGCCCGCACGGTCTGCCCGTCGACGTCGATGTCCGCGGTGGCCACGCGCATGCCGGCCAGATCGGCGATGGACAGGTAGCGCAGCAGCTCTTCCACTGCCGAGGGCATGACGTCGGGCTCGGCGCGCAGCGCGGCGAGCTGGTCCGGATGGTCCAGCAGCGTGATCACGCTCAACGAGATCATGGACGCGGTCGTCTCGTGCCCGGCGACGAGCAGCAGGATCGACATCGACACCAGGTCCTCGCGCTCCAGCTCACCGGTCGGCAGTCGTTCCGCGACCAGCCGGCCGATCAGACCGGGGCCGCCTCGGCCTTCCCGCGAGACGATCAGCCGGTCGAGATAGGCGGCCAGCTCCTCACGCGCCGCGAGCACCCCATCGGCGGTCTCCGACTGCAGAAGGCGCCGGCTCGCGTCCTGGAACAACTCATGATCTTCATAGGGCACGCCGAGCAGCCGGCAGATGACCATCGACGGCACCGGCAACGAGAACCGGCCGACGAGATCGGCCGGTGGGCCCGCGGCGAGCAGCTCGTCGATGAAACCGTGCACGATTCGCTCGATCTCGTCGCGCATGGACCGGATCCGCTTCACGGTGAACTCACTGATCAGCATGCGGCGCTGGCGGCCGTGCTCCGGCTGGTCCATCGCGATGAACGTCATGCGCTGCCGGCGGATGGCCTCGAAACGCGGCGAGAGGAACGGGAAGTTCGCATGGTTGCGGTCGGACGACAGCCTCGGGTCGGCCAGCAGCCTGCGCGCGACGTCGTACCGCGTGACGACCCACGCCGGACGGCCGTCGTACAACCTCACCTGCTGTAGCGGGCCGCTCTCCCGCAGCCGGTCATAGTCGGCGGGAAGGCGGTAGGGACAGGTACGGGCCCGCGGAAAGGGGTGCGTGTCCGGGGTACTGGGCGCGGCAACACTCTCGGTCATGGATTCCCCTCACACCTGTCAAATAGAGAACGGTTTGTCCTCTACATTGAGAGTAGGCTCACCTGGGCAAGGAACGCAACAGTCCCCCCGGCAACCTCTCAGGAGTCGACGTGTCACCGGACACCAGCCAAGCCGTCGACCACCGCAAGAGGCCACGCCGCCGCGGTGAGGTACTCGAACGCGCCATCCTGACGGCGGCGCTGGAGGAGCTCGCCGAAGTGGGCTACGCCGGCCTGACGATGGAGCGCGTGGCCGCGCGTGCGCATACCAGCAAATCCGCCCTCTACCGCCGCTGGCCCAGCCGCGCCAAGCTGGTCGTGGACGCCTGCAGGCAACACGCGATCGTCGACGCCGACGTGCCCGACACCGGTGACCTCCGCACGGACATGATCGCGTTCTTGCGGTTGCTGTCCGCCCGGATGGAATCCCCTGAGGGCGGCATGCTCCGCGGCCTGCTCACCGAGATGGTGCACGCCCCGGACCTGGCCAGCGTGATACAGGACCAGGTCCTCAGCAGCGGCCCCAACGCCGTGGCCACCATCCTCGAACGAGCCATCGCACGCGGCGAGGTGCCACCGCGGGTGCCGCACTCCCGCCGGGCGAGCGTGGCGACCGATCTGCTCCGCAGCGAGTTCCTCCTCTACGGCGCCCCCATCCCGGACGAGACCATCGTGGAGATTCTCGACGAGGTGTACCTCCCCCTGGTGCGGCTCCCGTACTCACGAGACGACGGCTAACCCGACCCAGGTACGACCAGGTCCGTGGAGCGGCCGCGTGGTCACCGGCGTGCTGGTGGGGTTCCGGACGGAGTTGTATTCCTGCCTTACCGCGCGCGCCGATGAGCTGTTCGAGCTCGCCGATGCGTCGCTGTGCACCGACGGGCCTGTCAAGACGCTGGTGGATCTGGCGTTGGCACCCGAGCATCGGCGTGGTCACGGAGCCTTGTACGACGGGCTGAACTGCGGGCGGATCGAGATCGCACAGATGCGCAGGGCCCTGGCCGACCTGCCGTTGCCGCGTACTGCCGATGGACGGATCGTGCTCGCAGTAGACGTGAGCCCATGGCTGAGACCGGATGCGGCGACGTCGGCGGAGCGGCTGTTCTGCCATGTGCACGGTCGCTCCGACATCGACCTACGCGGAATGCACCTGCTGCCACTGGAGCAGATCGTCGGCCTCAAGCCCGGCCAGACCGTGACCTGGATCCGCACGCACAGCGGCGTCGAGATCGGCCTGGTCAGGCGCTGAACAGCCTCGAAGCGGTGCGGCAAGCACAACGATCCGCCCGCCAGTCCGAACCCGGCTGACCACAACCTGGCCAAGATCCACCGAGACTGCGATCTGCATCCGAACAGACACCCGCCTAGTCGTCTGGACCAACCTGACAGGCTCCATGCCAGCGAGCCGAGCCTGCCACCTCACCGGAACGAACAACGGCTGCCGTACTTCGTAGCTGTACGAAGATCAAAAAGGCCGGTTCCGATGATCGGAACCGGCCTCTGAGCTGGGTGGGCGATACTGGGTTCGAACCAGTGACCTCTCCGGTGTGAGCGGACTTCCGAGCTGTTGCTGATCTCGCTCTTTCGTGTTCAGCAGCAGGTCAACGGGTGTCAGCTTGTGCCAGGACGTACCTCGTCGTTCGTGGCGGTTGTCACCCAGT